>DATLIB010000105.1:0-52704 GCA_035539595.1 Noviherbaspirillum sp. | reverse complement strand
GTGTATATATTAATATACGCATTGTCTTTTTCTGCGGCCCCTGTGAATACCGCTAAGTCATTGAAATTATTAAATTAATTCCGCTGGCACATATGTTGCTGTATGGTTTTCTGCGCGTTTTTGCGTCTATACCAATAATTCAACCTTACAAGTGAGCAGGATGGCGGAATCTAAAGAACATGCCGGCGCGGTGCTAACAATCGACCTTAGTGCGATCCGGGCCAATTACCGTTTACTACGTTCCCGGACCGATGCTGTATGTGCGGCGGTATTGAAGGCCGATGCTTACGGCCTAGGTGCCGCCCGTGTGGCGCCCGCCTTGGCGGCCGAAGGGTGCCGCCATTTCTTCGTCGCTCACTTGGAAGAAGGCATTGCGCTACGCCCGCATGTCTCTGAATCGACTGACATCTTCGTATTGCATGGTCCGCCGCAGGGCACCGAACCAGAGTTTCTGCGGCATCGCCTCATTCCCGTGTTGAACAGCAGCACGCAAATTGCCGGGTGGCGACAGATGGCACGTGCATCCGGCCACAGTCTGCCCGCGATCGTGCAACTCGATACCGGAATGTCACGCTTGGGCTTGTCGCCCGCGGAGCTTGAGTTATGGAAGCAGAATCCGGATTTCATTGAGGGCATTGCGCTGCGGTACTTAATGAGCCATCTCGCAGTTGCTGAACGTCAGGATCATCCGATGAATGCGCGCCAACTTGCGACATTTAATGAGATGCGCAAATTCTTGCCTCCTTGTGCAGCAAGTTTGGCGAATTCTTCCGGTGTTTTTCTGGGGAGAGATTTTCATTTTGACCTGCTCCGCCCGGGTGCTGCCTTATATGGCATCGCCCCCGTTAGCGGTGCGGACAACCCCTTGCAACCTGTCGTGCGACTGCAAGCCAGGATTATTCAGATCAGGACTATCGAAGACGGTGATGTGGTCGGTTACGGTGGCACCTATCGCGCCTCGGGGAAGCGCCGGATCGCTACTATTTCAGTCGGTTATGCGGATGGATGGCTGCGCAGTTTTAGCAACCGCGGCTGTGTGTGGCTCGGTGGAGTCTCTGTGCCGATCGTAGGCACGGTATCAATGGATACTTGCACAATCGATGTTACCGATGCCAATGCCGATCATGTGTATCCGGGAGCGTACGTGGACGTGATCTCGCCAGAGCAAACGGTTGATGCCGTAGCGACACTCGCGGGCACCATTGGCTATGAAATTCTGACCAGCCTTGGGCATCGTTACTATCGCAACTATCTTGGCAGCAGCTTGGCACAGAAGCCGGTTGACGTGGAATTGGTCGCATCTGATGCAAACGTTTGAAAATTAAAAAGGGACAATAGTGAAAATCATCGTATTGGGTAGTGGTGTTATCGGGACAACTTCGGCTTATTACCTGGCTCAGGCTGGGCATGAGGTGACTGTTGTTGATCGCCAGCCGGCAGCGGGCCTGGAAACCAGCTATGCAAATGCTGGGGAGGTGTCTCCGGGCTATGCCGCCCCTTGGGCGGGGCCGGGAATTCCTCTCAAGGCGATGAAATGGCTGTTGATGCGTCACAGTCCGCTAGTAATTCGCCCAAGTGCCGATCCGCACATGTGGCGTTGGGTCTGGCAAATGCTGATGAATTGCACAGCGGCCAGATACGAAACGAATAAGGGGCGCATGGTTCGTCTTGCCGAATATAGTCGCGATTGCTTGATCGCTTTGCGGGCGGACACTGGTATTAATTATGACCATCGTACCCAAGGGACGTTGCAACTGTTCCGTACACAGAAACAACTAGATGCAGCGGCGCAAGATATCGCTGTTCTTGAGCGTTATGGTGTTCCTTATGAGCTGCTGGATCCTGCCGGTTGTATCCGTGCCGAACCCGCGCTGGCACATGTCCGCGAAAAATTCGTGGGCGCCTTGCGTTTGCCAAACGACGAAACCGGTGATTGCTTCAAGTTCACCCAGCAACTGGCAGCGTTGGCAGAGCAGGCTGGCGTTAAATTCAAGTATGGAGTCTCGATCCATCAGCTAGTTGCTGATGGCAAGAAAATCACTTCGGTAAAAACTTCAGAAGGCGATATGCAGGCTGATGGCTATGTACTTGCGCTCGGTAGCTATTCACCGATGTTATTGCGCAATATCGGCATCCGCATCCCGGTTTATCCGGTCAAAGGCTATTCGATTACGGTGCCAATTCATGACAGTACGTTTGCGCCCGAATCCACGGTAATGGACGAAACATATAAAGTAGCGATTACCCGCCTAGGCGACCGTATCCGTGTCGGTGGCACTGCAGAGATCGCTGGTTACGATCTGGCCCTGCGTAATTCGCGTCGGGAAACTTTGGAGCATTCTGTGACTGATCTCTTCCCTAAGGGGGGGGATGTTGCGCGGGCGGAGTTTTGGGCGGGATTGCGCCCGATGACCCCCGACGGTACGCCGGTAATGGGTCTCACGCCATATCGCAACTTGTTCTTAAACACGGGGCACGGCACACTTGGCTGGACTATGGCATGCGGCTCGGGGCGCGTGCTTGCCGATCTCGTGTCTGGCAAGCAGCCGGAGATCGATACTAACGGTTTGTATATGGACCGTTATGGAAAAATTAATCGGCCTATTGTCGTGCCGCAAGGGGTTCACGCATGAACACCGCCGAAATGGAGTCATTGTCGATTCCCGCTTTCATTTTGGGCGACCAGATGCTACACGAACGATTTTCAATGGCGATTGAAATGCTCGCACGCATCGTGGTTGCCAATCCGCGTCCGGTGACGACCGCCACGCTGGCTGAAGCCTTGGGTCAGCCAACGCGTACGGTACGTGGCCTGCTGTCCAGCTTGCAGCAGTCAGGCTTGTTGTCGCAGGATGAGAAGAGTCGGGATGCGTGGCTATGTTCTTCATCGCTGGGTATGATTACGCTTGCGGATATATTCCGCAGCGTCTCCGGCGCCATGCCGGAGACGCCGGGGCGGAAAAAAAAATGTGATGTGCCAGTCAGCGACGACTCGCGCTCTGTCGCACAGCAAGGCGTCGATCTGTTACTGATGCAAGCGACCATGGCGATTAACCAAGTGGTGTTGCAGCGGCTGCAGACCTTTGACCTCGGTCGCCTGAAAGCAATCGGCTCTTCTCACTCCTTTGGTGCGTATAACGCCAGCGTACGCGCTTACACACCAGAACCGATCTAATTGCCGAAGACCATCCGTTCAGTAGTGTCTGCTCACGTCGTTATGACCGTTACTAGAACTAACTCATTGGAGAGCGTCCGGCCACCCGGTCGAATCCGAAACCACAGAAATACAGAATGCGGTTAGACGTCCAGTTTGCCGACCGAGTCGGCATTGCCCATGAGATTCTTGCTGTTCTGGCGCGCCGGAACATGAACGTGGTTGCAGTAGAAGTTGACTCGTCGGACGTCTTCGTCGATATCCCTGAACTCGGCGAGGACCTGCTGCCGTCTCTGCGGACCGATTTTATGCAGGTTTCTGGGGTTTATGCGGTCAGAGTGGTCGACGTATTGCCGGGTGCGCGCCGTCGGCTGCATCTCGATACCTTGATGGCCGCAATGGCTGACCCCGTGATGGCTGTTGATGCCAACGGAAGAATTGTCGCGGTCAACGCAGCGGCTGTGACAGTGGCAGATTTAGACGAGAGCGCCCTGTATGGGAAGACTCTGCAGGAACTGTTCGGCGACTTCGGGGTGCAGGCAGAGCTTTTGGAGGGCGGCTTTCGTGCACCAGCCAGAGAAGTACGTTTGCATGGCGAGCCTTTTCTGCTTGAGGCGACGCCCGTGTCCGAACCTCTCGATTCTGCATTGGGCCAAACGGTAGGCGGTGTGATTACCTTGCACGCACCGCGTCGCCTGGGCAGGCGGATACACGCATTACAGCATGCCAGCGGTGACTTTGACTCCATTATCGGTGCGTCCGAACCAATTCGGGCGTTAAAAGCCCGTGCCACTCGTGTGGCAACTGTTGATGCCCCCCTGCTGATCGTCGGAGAAACCGGCACCGGCAAAGAACTGGTCGCACAAGCCTGTCACGCCGCCAGTCAACGCGGCAATGCTCCCTTCCTGGCATTGAATTGCGCTGCATTGCCGGAAAGCTTAGCCGAGAGTGAATTGTTTGGCTATGTATCTGGTGCGTTCACCGGCGCGCAACGCGGTGGAAAACCGGGATTAATGGAAATGGCGGAAGGCGGTACCGTGTTTCTCGATGAGATCGGCGAAATGTCGCTCTACTTGCAGGCCAAGCTATTACGCTTTCTGAATGACGGAAAATTCCGCCGCATCGGCAGCGACCGAGAAATTCAAGTTAATGTGCGCATCATTAGTGCCACGCATCGCAATCTGCGCAAGATGGTAGCCGACGGTTCGTTCCGCGAAGATCTTTTTTACCGACTGAACGTGCTCCAATTGGAGGTTCCATCGCTGCGCGAGCGTCCTGACGATATCTTACTGTTGGCACGCCACTTTATCGAACGCGCCTGTGCTCATGCGCAGAAACCAATTTGCCGACTGAATGCACAGGCATGTGCAGCATTAGTGGCCAATAACTGGCCTGGTAATGTACGACAATTGCAGAACGTCGTGTTTCGCGCCATCACGATGACTGACCAGCGGATTCTCGATGCGGCTGATTTTGACTTGGAAGGGGGAAGCAAGAGCGAGCTTTTGCAGCACCATCACGACTCTGGTGATTGGGAGCAAGCGGTCGCCTCATTCGAGCGTGCATTGCTTGAGCGACTGTATCCGCAATATCCCTCCAGTCGCAAGCTGGCAGCGCGGCTGAAAATGTCGCACTCCATGATTGCGAACAAATTGCGAAAATACAGAATACCTAATAGTTCAACCAGTTAACGGGCGTTGCGTGGCAGAGCTACTGAGATGGAATGTCCTCGTCATTTAATGTGGCCGGCGGGGTGGCGGCAGGAATTGCGTACTTCTCCTCTGCCCAGGCACCAAGGTCAATCTGTTTGCAGCGTTCTGAGCAGAAGGGCCGATACTTGTTTGCCTCGATCCATTCGACCTTTTTGCCGCAAGTGGGGCAATCTACAATGGTCGGCATAGTATTTCAAAAATTACATAGAGTGAGTTCGAAAGGGACGTCGCTCTCAAAGGACTTGGGTTTCATGTCCCCATCTTGAGAAGTAAAGCGCACCCAAAGCATATATTTGTTTGCCGATATCTCAGGAATCGCTCCAAGCCCCTCATCAATGTTCAGGCGCAGCATCTGATACGCTTTCCCTTGCAGCATTTTTTGATGGCTTCCGGCCTCTGCAATCACAGTAGAAGAGCGCCCAGATTCACGCAACAAACGCAGCACCACGCCGATCGCATCGAAGAGGGGTGCAAGCGGTGCAAACCAGTTGGAAATATCATTGAAGCGCTGCTCCGAGGAGCGATGTTGCCATGCATAGTAGGAGGGAAGGTCAAATTCACAGGCGCCGCCCGGAATAATGGTGCGGCCGCGAATGCTCATCAGCCACTCGTTGTCCCGTACATTCTGCCCGGTTTTTCCTTGTGCCGCCATGAGAGCACTACTGCTACGGTCCACATCGGCTAGTACGGCATCGAGCCGCTCCGAGAGTACGTTGGGATTCGACCTATAGCCGATCAGGGTTTGCTTTTGCCGTTCAAGCTCTTGCAGCAGATCCGATTTCAGGTCGGCACGACCGGCGACCTCCAACATTTCAAAAATCGTGGATAGCGCAACATGATGTTGCTGTGGATGTTCCTGATGCAGGAAAAATGCGAACTTTTCGTAAAGATCTTCCAGCCGCAGCAGCGTGCGAATACGCTCATTGAAAGGGTATTCGTAGGTGATCAAAATGGCGTCCCTTTAGCTGTAAAGCTTGTACTGGAATAATTATATGATTCTGAACGAAGCCATGAAAAATTACAAATATTGCGGGTCAATTATTCAACGGTTTCTGCATGCATGTGCGCTCGGGGATCACTATCGGTTACTTTGCAGCCAATGAAACATACAATGCATGGAGACGGTCGACTTGGGACAACAAGGTCGTCGCATCGCCATCGTTGTTTATGACATCATCTGCCGCCATCAAGCGTTCTTGTCGTCCCGCTTGTGCGGCCATGATGGCACGCACTTCCGATTCAGCCAAGCTGCTACGATGGATGACCCGGCGAACTTGAGTCTGCTCGTCACAATCCACCACCAGCACCCGTGACACGCGTTGTTTCCACTTCCCCGACTCCACGAGGAGTGGAACGACGAGCATCAGGTAAGCCCCTTGAGCTTGCTCTGCTGCACGCTCGGTTTCCGCTCGGATCAGTGGGTGCAGAATGGACTCCAGCTGCACTTTTGCGCTTGGTTCAGCAAATACGTAGGCACGCATTTTCGCTCTGTCCATTGCACCGTCGGGGGTCAGATATGCTTCCCCGAACTGCGCACGGACTGCCGGTACGGCTAAGCCACCCGATGCTGTCAATTGATGGGCGATCTGGTCCGTATCGACAACCGCAGCGCCGCGAGCGGCAAACATATTCGCTATGGTCGTCTTGCCGCTACCTATGCCGCCTGTCAACCCTACGGAAAACTGGTGGGTTGATGAGTCGATACTAGTCATGTCAAATTGCAAATTCCAAGTACGCTTGCGTGATCTGCTTCCCGTACAACAGAGCAATCATTCCTGCGGCAGCAAGATAGGGGCCGAATGGAATCGGATTATTGCGACCGTGTCTCGCAAACAGAATGAGAACGATACCGATGACGGCGCCGACGACGGAGGACAAGAGGACGATGACTGGCAACATCTTCCATCCAAGCCAAGCACCTAATGCTGCCAGTAGCTTGAAGTCTCCATAGCCCATGCCTTCCTTCCCAGTAGCGAGCTTGAAGAGCCAATAAACGCTCCACAAACTAAGATAGCCCGCCGCAGCGCCGATGACAGCTTCGTCAAGCGGCACAAAACTTCCATTCCAGTTGACCAGAAGGCCGCACCATAGAAGAAGCAGGGTAAGATCGTCTGGCAACAACTGAGTGTCTGCATCGATGAAGGTCATTGCAATCAGTAAATAGGCAAACAACAGTGTCGTCATTCCTGTGAAATCACTACCGAAGCGCCAGACCAGAACAGCAGACAACATGCCAGTCAATAATTCCACAATCGGATAGCGTACAGAAATGGGTGCTTTGCACTTGATGCATTTCCCACGCAGAAATAAATAACTGAAGACTGGAATATTTTCCAATGCTGTGATCTGGTGGCCGCAGTGTGGGCAAGCCGAACGTGGAACTACCAGATTGTAGTGATCGGTATGCGGCAGAGGCTCGTCACGCTCATGCGCCACGTAGTTGTCGGATTCGCGCTGCATCATCCTCGGCAGGCGATGAATGACGACATTCAGAAAACTACCAATCAATAGTCCGCAAACGGCAGCAAATGCTGTTGCTGCCGGATTTTCGGGTGGGGCGAAGAGGAATGGATCTAATATCAAACCACGGCCCCCAATTTGAAGATCGGCAGATACATGGCGACCACCAAGCCGCCAATCAACACGCCCAGAATCGCCATGATCATCGGTTCCATGAGACTGGACAGCGACTCGACTGCATCATCAACCTCTCGTTCGTAGAAATCGGCAACTTTACTCAGCATTTGGTCAAGTGCGCCAGACTCTTCCCCGATCGCTACCATTTGCGTCACCATATTGGGAAACACTTCGGCATTCTGCATCGATGCTGTCAGGCTAGTGCCGGTACTGACCTCGGTTTGAATTTTTTTTGTGGCGTCGGCATAAATGGCATTGCCCGAAGCCCCGCCGACGGAATCAAGCGACTCGACCAGCGGAACGCCAGCCGCAAACATGGTTGCCAGTGTGCGGGTCCAGCGCGCAATCGTCGCTTTGCGGATGACAGGGCCGAACACCGGGAGCTGGAGCAGGACTCTGTCCATGACGCGTTGTACTTTTACGGAACGCCGCCATGACTGGAAAAACAGATAAAGAGACGCGAACAAGCCGCCAAAAATAATGTACCAATAGGAGACGAAGAAGTCGGAGATGGCCATGACAAACAGGGTTGGCGTCGGCAAATCTGCACCGAAACTCTTAAATACTTCTTTAAATGCCGGCACTACCCAGATCATGATGACTGACGTAACGATGAAGGCCACAACCAAGACTGAAATTGGATAAAACAAGGCCGACTTGATCTTGCCTTTAATCGCCTGTGTTTTTTCTTTGTAGGTCGCCAGACGGTCTAGCAGATCTTCAAGGATACCTGCCTGTTCGCCTGCCGCAACCAGATTGCAGAATAAGGCATCGAAATAGAGTGGGAACTT
Source organism: Noviherbaspirillum sp. (assembly GCA_035539595.1). GTDB lineage: Bacteria > Pseudomonadota > Gammaproteobacteria > Burkholderiales > Burkholderiaceae_D > Noviherbaspirillum. The sequence goes on along the minus strand of DATLIB010000105.1, from coordinate 44,410 downwards.
GCGGAAGGCTTGGTTCAGGCTGCTGCCGGTTTCAATATCGGTTCGAATATCCTGAATCAGCTTCGCGACTGATGGGTTCGCATGCCCTTTGGCGACAATATCGAATGACTGCAGGAGCGGTACGCCAGCCTTCATCATTGTCGCTAGCTGTCGGGTAAAAAGGGTGATGTCCTTCTCGGAGATTTTTTTGCCACTGGTATAGGTCTTCTTTTTTACCTTGGTGACAAGGACACCTTGCCTGCGTAAAGTGACGTTAACGATTGTTTCACTGCCTGCACGTAATTCGCCTTTAACGGTTTTTCCTGCCTTGTCCTTTCCTTCCCAAGAAAAAATCATTTCTTTGACCGTGCCAGTCGATTTCCCCGCAGCAGTTGCCATGATGTATCCCTTGACTATTCGTTGGTGCAGCCGAGCACTTCTTCCAGGCTTGTGAGTCCTTGCTTAACCTTGACTAAGCCTGATTCACGCAAGGTTTTTACTCCGTCACGTCTTGCCTGTTCTTCAATTTCGAGTGCTGTGCCGTGTGCCAGAATAATGCGTTCGATTTCTTCTGAAATCGGCATGATCTGATAAATGCCTACGCGTCCCTTGTAGCCACTGCCGTTGCAACGTTCGCAACCGACAGGTTTATAAGGCATCCACGTGCCGTCCAGTTCCTCTTCCTTGAAGCCGGCATCCAGCAGTGCTTCGTCTGGAATCGCAACAGTCTGTTTGCAATGGCAGAGGCGACGTGCCAGGCGCTGTGCGGTAATCATAATGACCGATGACGCGATATTGAACGATGCCACGCCCATGTTCATCAAGCGTGTCAACGTTGAGGGGGCGTCGTTGGTGTGTAACGTTGAAAACACCATATGGCCGGTTTGTGCGGCCTTGATTGCGATATCGGCGGTTTCGAGGTCGCGTATTTCGCCGACCATGATAATGTCCGGATCCTGCCGTAGGAAAGCTTTCAAGGCCGCTGCGAATGTCAGTCCGGCGCGGTCATTGACGTTGACTTGGTTTACGCCCGGTAGATTGATTTCAGCGGGGTCTTCCGCGGTGGAGATATTAATGCCGGGCTTGTTCAGGATGTTGAGACAAGTGTACAGCGATACCGTCTTACCAGACCCAGTTGGGCCTGTTACCAACACCATCCCATAAGGGCGCTCGATCGCCTTAAGCAGCAGTTCTCTCTGGTCTGGATCGTAGCCCAGCGCGTCAATGCCCATTTGAGCTTGGCTTGGATCTAGGATACGCATCACGATCTTCTCGCCGAACAAGGTCGGTAGCGTGCTGACACGGAAGTCGATCGCGCGGTTCTTCGACACGACTAGTTTCATGCGCCCATCCTGGGGCACACGCTTTTCCGAGATGTCGAGCTTGGAAATCACCTTGATGCGCGAGGCCAGTTTTTCCTTGATCGCCAGTGGCGGCAGTGCAATCTCGCGCAATATGCCATCCACGCGAAAGCGGATCCGATAAAATTTTTCAAACGGCTCGAAGTGCAGGTCCGATGCTCCCATATTGATGGCATCGATCAGGATTTTCTGCAGAAACCTGACGACCGGCGCATCATCAATATCGCCACTGGCGGCTTCGCTCGGGCCGCTTGCGCTCATATCTTCTTCGCTGAAATCGATGTCAAGATCGTCACCAATCAATTCATCGAGGTTCTGCGATGCGTTTTGCCCCAGCTTTTCAATCAACTGCAATAGAACCGGGTGCTCGGCGATTACCGGTTCGACCGTCAGTTCTGTCTGAAACTTGATCTGGTCCAGCGTTTGGGTGTTGGTCGGATCGGAGATTGCAACGGATACTTTGTTGCCCCTTTTTGCCAAGGCGACCACGCGCTGCTTTTCCATCAGCTTTAGGTCAATAATATTTTCTGGCAAAAAATGGAGATTGAAAGCCCCAAAGTCGATCAGCGGATAGCCGAAGGTCTCAGAACAAAATATCGCCAATGATCGTGAATCCATATTGCCGCTTCCCAGCAATACATCGATGAACGGAGTTTTGTCGATAAGCGCTTGTTTATGCAGCGTTTCGGCCTGCTGGGACGTCAATTTCCCAGCCTGCACTAAGGCGCGGGCGAGGCCAGACATTGTCGCGTTTGTCGCCTGATTGGGTAGAACCGCTGCCATGAAGTGAGCTGGGAATGAGTTCAGAAGCGTCCAAGATGCGTTAGATAATGCCTATAGGCATCTGATTTGTAAAGATATTGTGATAAACAGACATCAGGACAGGAGCTATGACGTCACTTCTATGAAACACGTGGCTGGTACATTGGAAGAAGTTAAAATCATTTGCTAGGCTGTAATTGACGTGCCGATAATTATTTGCTCGTGGACTTGCACGAGTTCAATGATGCTGCCAGTCGTTTTCAACTTGAGAGCGCGTCAGCTCGGCACAATAATTTTTCTGTCTATAGGGAAGTGCAATCCAAAACACTTGTTGATGCCTCGGACCAAGGTTGTGCTTTCCCCGGGGTATTGAGTATTAGCTGAAAAAATTATTGCTGGGTAAATGATGCAAGCAATAGTCGTTTAAGGTGTTTGAGCAGCTAAGCGCAATTCTGATACGCCGGTTGCTGAAGCATATGATATGGCGCGCGTGCCAAGGGGGTTGGCTATCATTACTATTTGTTGAGGGAAGTCCTGAGCTGGACTTTATCCATTTTAGATCAAATCGCTTAAAAATCAAAGACTTACGCCACCACGCCTTCAATCAAAAAGTCTAATCAATTCAAGCACTTACGCAAGCAATGGATAAGGCGAGCTGAGAGTAGGGCTGAAATATCAGTCAAGTAACATTCGGCGCAAAGACGTGTCTTCCAAAGAAGGGCATCAGGAAGTTTGCGGAATCAAATTGGTCGGGGTGAGAGGATTCGAACCTCCGGCCTCTACGTCCCGAACGTAGCGCTCTACCAGGCTAAGCTACACCCCGATTTCTGTGTTTTACTGAGCGAAGGACCCCGCTCAATGATTGCGATCAGCAGCGAAAGCGCATAATTTTAGCAGGGAATCCTTGAACTTGCTATCCGGCAGCGCGATGAGTGAATCCGCCGCATCTTTGGCTGCCTTTTCGGCTTCCTTCTTTGTGTATTCCAAGGCGCCGGATCTTGTAATGGCAGAAAGTATTGCATCAAAATGCTGTTCATCCCCTTTCTCGATACAGGTACGTACCAATTGTCGCTGTTCTGAGGTGCCGTGCTGCATGAGATAAATCAATGGAAGTGTCGGCTTTCCTTCGCGAAGATCATCACCTACGTTTTTGCCGATTTCCGCAGCATTGCCTGAGTAATCAAGCACATCGTCGATTAACTGAAATGCGGTGCCGAGCGATCTGCCATATTCTGCGGCAGACGCAACGGCGCTTTTCGGCGCGCCGGCGATCAAAGCCCCGAGTTGAGCTGAAGCCTCGAACAGTTTGGCAGTTTTGGAGCGAATGACCTGCAAATAGCGCGCTTCTGTAACGTCTGGATCATGCATGTTCAGCAGCTGGAGTACCTCTCCTTCTGCAATAATGTTCGTCGCATCGGCCAGGATTTGCATTACATGTAAGTTGCCGACTGTTACCATCATTTGGAAGGCGCGTGAATACACGAAGTCACCTACCAATACTGAGGCTGCATTTCCGAATAATGCATTCGCCGTTTTGCGCCCACGTCGCAGTGACGATTCATCTACCACATCGTCATGGAGTAATGTTGCCGTGTGAATGAATTCAACCACGGTGGCTAAGTCGTGATGATGAGTGCCGCTATAGCTATGTGCGTTTGCCATCAATAGGAGTAACACCGGTCGAATGCGCTTCCCTCCAGCGCTGATGATATATTCAGCGATCTGACTTACCAGTGGCACATCCGAATGTAATTGCCGGCGGATCACTGCATTAACGGCCGCCATGTCAGAGGAGATGGGCTGAAAAATGCTGTTTGGGTGCGTGGGCTGTAAGGCGGCGGACAAGATGGAACCTGCAAAATCGTGAAGTTTCGCGATTATACGATGACAGTCTGGAGCTGCTACGGTTAGATTTTTTGTCATCAAAAAATCGGTCCGACGGCAACCAAAGGAAGTGCTGGATGCTTTGACTGGGTGGTTAAGTCTATGTATAATTAGGGGTTTTCCCGATTTGATTGTGCGGTTCTGGGAAGAAAAGTTTATTCACAAATAATTTGATGAGGTTTCACATGTACGCGGTCATAAAAACCGGCGGCAAACAATATAAGGTTGCTGCTGGCGAAAAACTCAAAATAGAACAGATACCGGCTGACATTGGCTCCGAAATCACCCTTGATCAAGTGCTCGCAGTGGGTGCAGGTGACACCATTAAATTTGGTGCGCCGTTGGTTGAAGGTGCCAAGGTCCAGGCTACGGTAGTGGCCCACGGTCGCCACGATAAGGTCAAAATTTTCAAAATGCGCCGCCGCAAGCACTACCAAAAGCGTCAAGGCCATCGTCAAAATTACACCGAATTGCAAATCGTCTCGATCAACGCGTAATCGTCGACCGAGCTAACCGGATACCAAGGAGTCTCAAATGGCACACAAAAAAGGCGGCGGCACTACGCGTAACGGCCGTGATTCTGAGTCGAAGCGACTGGGCGTAAAGGTTTATGGCGGCCAAAGCATCAATGCAGGCGGCATTATTATTCGTCAGCGTGGCACTCGTGTTCACGCTGGTGAAAATGTTGGCATGGGCAAGGATCATACCTTGTTTGCATTGATTGACGGAAAAGTGCAGTTCACCACTAAAGGTGCGTTACAGCGCCACACTGTTATTGTGGTTCCAGCCTGAGAGACTGACCTGCGACAGTGTAAGGCGCAAGCCTTTCATCAAAAGGCTCTGCCGGCGGTAGGGCCTTTTTAATTTTTAGTGCCTTGCGTTATGTTTCGTTGAAAAAGAGCGATGAAATCAACGCTATGTAATTTATAGGTGCCTTATAGGTGCCCGCAAGGATGCAGTCGATTCGAACTGTGTCAAACCTGCTGCGAACGCAGATCGCGTCTTTCCCTTCCTCAGCGAATAACTAACCCAAAGCATTGGCGGCAAAAAAACATGAAGTTTATCGACGAAGCAAAAATCGAAGTTATTGCTGGCGACGGGGGGAATGGCGTCGCGTCGTTCTGCCGCGAAAAATTCCGGCCCTTTGGTGGGCCTGATGGCGGCGATGGCGGAAAAGGCGGCAGCATATGGGCGGTCGCAGACCGTAACATCAACACACTTGTTGATTATCGTTATTCCAAGCTGCATAAGGCGCGCGACGGTGAAAACGGACGCGGTTCCGACTGCTATGGGAAAGGTGCGGATGACGTCATGCTGCGCATGCCGGTTGGTACCCTAATTACTGATTTTAATACAGGTGAAATCGTTGCTGATTTGACTGATCATGATCAAGTTGTGTTGCTGGCCAAAGGTGGTGAGGGAGGGTGGGGCAATATTCATTTCAAGTCGTCGACCAACCGTGCGCCGCGTCAGAAAACAGATGGTAAAGAGGGCGAACGACGCGAACTGAAGTTGGAGTTGAAAGTACTGGCTGATGTTGGCTTGCTGGGCATGCCGAATGCGGGAAAATCGACGTTTATCACTGCTGTTTCGAATGCGAGGCCAAAGATAGCTGACTATCCATTCACCACTTTGCATCCGAATCTCGGAGTGGTGCGTGTCAGCCATGAAAAGAGCTTTGTAATTGCGGATATTCCTGGATTGATCGAGGGTGCTGCTGAAGGGGCAGGATTAGGCCATCAATTTTTGCGCCACCTGCAGCGTACTCGGTTATTGCTGCATATCGTAGATCTGGCACCTTTCGAAGACACGGTGGACCCAGTCAAAGAGGCAAAAGCGATCGTCAAGGAATTGAAGAAGTATGACGAACCGCTTTTCGAAAAGCCACGTTGGCTGGTGTTGAATAAGCTCGACATGGTACCGGACGACGAGCGTAAAAAGCGAGTTAAGGATTTCATCAAGCGTTTTGGCTGGAAGGGACCTGTGTTCGAAATCTCTGCGTTGACGCGTGAAGGTTGTGAAGATTTAATCATTGCAATTTACGAACACCTCGCCCAGCAGCGTCAGCAGGAGCATCGTGCTGAAGAAACTCACATGGAAGAGGGAGCACGCGCAATTGCATCCATCGATCCAAACGATCCACGATTCAAAGTAATCGAATAAAGCGGTGTGTTTCTAGCTGTTCGGTCATGTAGTGATATTGGGCGCTCCTATTAGTAAGCAGCGATTGTGAAAATGACAAAGCCCTCAACTGTATTTGACGTGCTGGCGGTACTAGGCAAAACATGAATTCCGTCATTCAGAACGCCAAGCGTCTCATCATTAAAGTTGGATCATCGCTCGTCACCAATGATGGTGAGGGACTCGACACGGCAGCTATTGCCAAATGGGCGGAGCAGATCGCGCAGTTGCGCCAGCTTGGCAAGGAAGTCGTGCTGGTAAGTTCTGGAGCAATCGCTGAAGGCATGCAGCGACTGGGTTTTAAAAAGCGGCCAACTGGTGTGCATGAACTGCAGGCCTGCGCGGCGGTTGGTCAGATGGGGCTGGCGCAAATCTATGAAACCAGTTTTCGCCAGCATCATCTGCGCACAGCACAGGTCCTGTTGACGCATGCCGACCTCACTGATCGTGAGCGCTATTTGAACGCGCGTTCGACTCTGTTTACTTTATTGCGTTTGGGTGTGGTGCCGATCATTAATGAAAACGACACAGTTGTTACCGATGAAATCAAATTTGGCGATAACGACACTTTAGGTGCGTTGGTTGCCAATCTGATAGAGGGCGATGCGCTCGTCATCCTGACTGACCAACAAGGGTTATTTACTGCTGATCCGCGCAAGAATCCTGCTGCGCAGATTGTGCGTGAGGCTATGGCTGGCGACGCATCTCTCGAAGCGATGGCCGGTGGTGCTGGTACTGGCATTGGCCGCGGCGGAATGCTCACCAAGATTTTGGCCGCTAAGCGCGCGGCGACTTCTGGTGCCCATACGGTGATCGTATGGGGGCGTGAAGAAAAGGTCCTGACGCGACTTGCAGCCGGTGAGTTGATCGGTACGCGGCTCATTGCCCAGACTGCTCAACTGACAGCGCGCAAGCAGTGGATGGCCGATCACTTGCAGACCGCTGGTCGGGTTGTGTTGGATGCCGGGGCGGTACAGAAGCTAACGGCGGAGGGAAAATCGTTGTTACCCATTGGGGTGGTTGATGTTGCGGGCGAATTTGGGCGGGGTGATGTGATTACCTGTACCGATGAGTCCGGTCGCGCAATCGCACGTGGAATAAGCAACTATTCGAGTTCCGAAGCACGTCGCATCATGCGCCGGTCTTCCATGGAAATCCTCGCAATCCTCGGTTTCGTCGAAGAACCAGAGTTGATCCACCGGGACAACATGGTTCTTCTATGAGAGTCTGGCGTGCTTGAATATGCGCTAGCATTACTCTTTCACAACAAAGCTACCTTTATTATCTGTAACTTTGTTGTGTCAGCGGCTTGCTAAATCGGATCCGCTCCACCATCTCTTCCGCGGTTCCCGCCACGACCAGTTCAAGGCAGAAATAATCCTTGGCCAATGCGGCGTGTTGCCGGTTGGGGGTGTTTGTCGAAATGCGCTCCCATTGATCCCGCCGTGAGCGGGACCAGCTTCCATCCGTTTGGCCGAATGCGTATAGCTTCTTCTCATACGATGAACAGCGTATACCTTCATAACTGACGTTCTTTGCACCTGCCTCGCTGGTGGCTACGAGGGTATAGCGAATTACGCCATCGGCACCTACACTCAAGGACAACGCATCAATCGAAAAAGACTGTGTTGCAGTCGGACTGACATAAAAAGGCAGTAGATTTTCCACTTTCGGGGGTAACGGAAGTTGAATGGCAATTTCTTGCCAAGGTTTTTCCTTGTCGTCGAAATCTTCTTCGAATTGCGATTGCGCACACACGACACCTCCTGTTGATACGAGCAAGCAAACAGCTAACAAACGCACTGTCTTTGCTGTCTGCTTGTGAGGTAATGTGGCTATGTGGATTCTGGATAGAGGTTTTGCCAGCATGGAAATATCAGTCTTCTGTCTTCGGTTTGACGGCGGACGGTTGTGACTCGCCGCTCGGGCGTCCTGCATGGTTCTGACGCAAATAACGTACGCCACGATGCGCGCCCTGCGTTGTGGTGCGTGTCAAAAAGCGCGATAACTCCTGCAATGCCTTTTGATAGACATCTCGCTTGAATTCAATAACGACATCCAGCGGCACCCAGTAGTCATGCCAGCGCCAAGCGTCGAACTCGGGATGGTCAGTGCCACGCAGATTGATATCCGTATCGCGGCCCAGCATACGCAGCAAGAACCAGATTTGCTTCTGTCCTTTGTAATGGCCGCGGATTTCCCGCTTGATGAAACGGTCCGGGACTTCATAGCGCAGCCAGTCCCGGGTACGTCCGATGATCTTGACGTGTTCTGCCTTCAGGCCGACCTCTTCTTCGAGCTCCCGATACATCGCCTGTTCGGGGGTTTCTCCGAACTTGATACCACCTTGTGGAAACTGCCACGAATGTTCGCGTACGCGCTTTCCCCACCACACCTCGTTATGGGTGTTGAGCAGGATGATGCCGACGTTCGGGCGGAAGCCTTCACGGTCCAGCATGGTGCACCTCAAAACTTTCTGCGGCTAGACGATCCTCATCGTTACAAATTTTGCATGCGCAGTCTGGCGCAAACATCATGCTTTTGCCCGCGACAGGCGACGGCGTGAATCAAATATGTCAGGAATCGATGCATCAGCCAGCTAATCCTTTAAAATTGGATCGATTATAACCCTCTCTTTTTTAAAAAGAATTCACCGCCATGCGCGCCTCACGATTTTTTATTTCTACGCTTAAAGAAGCTCCGTCCGACGCTGAGATCATCAGCCATAAATTGATGATGCGTGCCGGGATGATCAAACGTCTCGGCTCCGGCATTTACACGTATATGCCAATGGGATTGCGCGTGATCCGCAAGGTGGAAAATATCGTCCGTGACGAGATGAACCGTGCGGGTGCTATCGAGCTGTTGATGCCCGTCGTGCAGCCAGCCGAACTGTGGCAGGAAACCGGACGCTGGGACAAGATGGGACCGGAATTGATGCGAGTGAAGGACCGGCATGGCCGAGATTTCGCGATCCAACCGACCTCCGAGGAGGTCATTACGGACGTGGTGCGCACCGACATCAAGTCATATCGCCAGTTGCCGGTTAACCTGTACCACATTCAAACCAAGTTCCGCGACGAGCGCCGCCCGCGTTTCGGTTTGATGCGTGGCCGGGAGTTCACCATGAAAGATGCCTATTCGTTTGACCGCGACGTCGCCGGGATGCAAGCGTCATATCAGATCATGTATGACGCCTATGTCCGTATCTTCAGCCGTTTTGGTCTGCAATTCCGTGCGGTGGCTGCCGATAATGGCGCCATCGGTGGTTCCGGTTCGCATGAGTTCCACGTGATCGCGGATACCGGCGAGGATGCCTTGGTGTATTGCCCGAGTTCGGATTATGCAGCCAACATCGAGGCGGCCGAGGCATTGGCACTGAACGCTGAGCGCAGCGCTCCAACGCAGGCGCTGGCCAAGACGCCGACACCAGGCAAGGCTAAGTGCGAGCAGGTGGCCGAGTTGCTCGCCCTTCCTCTGTCGCGCACTGTGAAGTCGCTCGTACTTACGGTGGAAAAAGAAGGAGCCGAGAAGGAGGTGTGGTTGCTGCTGTTGCGCGGCGACCATGAATTGAATGAAGTGAAGGCTAGCAAGGTACCTGGCCTAAGCAATTATCGCTTCGCCAGCGAAGCTGAAATCACTGAATGGTTCGGTACCAAACCGGGCTATCTCGGTCCGATAAACACCAGAAAACCAGTCAAGGTGGTTGTTGATCGGACTGTCGCCAACATGAACGATTTTGTGTGTGGTGCCAACGAAGCCGATTTCCACTATACCGGCGTTAATTGGGGGCGGGACGTGCCGGAACCGGTCGTCGCGGATCTGCGCAACGTGGTGGGGGGCGATCCTTCGCCGGATGGGAAAGGCGTGTTGGCAATCCAGCGGGGCATCGAGGTCGGTCACGTATTCCAACTCGGCACCCGTTATTCGGAAGACATGAACGCAACCTATCTCGATGAAACCGGCAAGCCGCAACTGGTGCAGATGGGCTGCTACGGTATCGGCATCACCCGTATCTTGGGTGCCGCCATCGAGCAGAATTTCGATGACAAAGGCATTATCTGGCCGACCGCTATTGCGCCGTTTGAAGTAGTTCTGTGCCCGATGGGCTATGACCGCAGTGAAGCGGTCAAGACCGAGACCGATAAACTCTATACGGAACTGCAATCGACTGGTATTGATGTCATCGTTGATGACCGGGGTGAGCGCCCCGGCGTGATGTTTGCTGACTGGGAGTTAATCGGCGTGCCACACCGTGTTGTGATCGGTGAGCGAGGCTTGAAAGAAGGCAAGCTGGAATACCAAGGGCGTCGCGATTCTGTTGCGACGGCCGTCGCTGTCACGGAAATGGCTGAGTTCGTCAAGACCAAGCTATCTGTCTAATAGTTTAGGCTTGCCGTGAGCGGAATATTCCCACGCCTAGCCGTACTAGCCGCTTTGCTATTCTGTGTCTCAGTCAACGCGGGAAATCAAAAGGAAGAGGCGTTGGCAGACTCGGTACGGTTGGCATTGGCTAACGCGATCGCTGATGCCCGCCCGCCTAAGCCGCGGTTTGACAACTTCAACGATCGCATCAAGTACCTGCATTGGCTTGGCGAGATGTCGGAGCGGTTGAAGAAGAAAATGCCGGACCGGCTGGTACGCCGCGAATTCCTCGAAACCACCTGGTATGAGGCTAAGCGGGCTGGACTTGAACCTGCCTTGGTACTTGGACTGATTCAGGTCGAGTCGGCTTTCCGCAAATACGCAGTGTCGCCGGTTGGTGCACATGGCTACATGCAAGTCATGCCGTTCTGGACGCGGGTGATCGGCGATGGCGACCGCAGGAAGCTATTTCATATGCAGACTAATTTGCGTTACGGATGTTCGATCCTGCGTCTCTATCTCGACATGGAGCGCGGCAATCTGTTTCTTGCATTGGGGCGCTATAACGGTAGCCGTGGGCGCGCTCAGTATCCGAACGCAGTATTGGCGGCTTGGAAGCGGTGGGAGTTTGCGCATTGAGCAGACCGTGCGGCATGGCCTTTGCCCCATGATGGCAAACCCAGCCCTGCAGGTTATGTACTGTGGCTACACACCAAGGTCTTGTACTGACATCAGCATAAACAAAAACGCCCGCGCGATGCGGGCGTTTTTGTTTGGCCTCTGGAAAGACAAATTATTGCAGGTGATTGGAAATGAGTTTGGTCATTTCGAACATCGACACCTGCTTCTTTCCGCCAAACACAGCTTTGAGCTTGTCATCGGCATTGATCATGCGTTTGTTAGCATCATCTTGCAGCTTGTTCTTCTTGATGTAGTCCCAGACTTTCTTGGTGACTTCGGTACGCGGTAGCGGATTTGCGCCAATCACTGCGCCTAGTGTCGCTGACGGCGTCATCGGCTTCATGAACGCTGCATTCGGTTTGCGCGCGGTTTTCGGCTTTGCTGCTTTCTTCGCTACCGGTTTCTTTGCTGCGACCTTCTTGGCCGGAGCTGCTTTCTTCGCCACTGGTTTTGCAGCTGCTTTCTTGGCTACTGGTTTCTTTGCCGCGACCTTTTTCGCTGGAGCGGCTTTTTTGGCTGCCGGTTTTGCTGCTGTCTTTTTCGCGGGGGCTGCTTTTTTTGCTACCGGTTTTGCTGCTGCTTTTTTCGCAGCGGGCTTCTTGGCGGCCGTCTTGGCCGCGGTTTTTTTGGCTGTTGCCATTTTCAAGCCTCCTTCACAAAATGTGTTGGGAAATGCGTCATATCACGCACCGCTAATAGTGGTGCGCTTTTCATGGGTATGCAAGTCTTTTTTGATCGTTTTTACACGATTCTGTATATGGCGCGCCACGTGTTCTTCATAGGGGAAAAGCGAGTTGTGAGAAGTGACGGCCACTGCTACGGAGGGGGAAATTGATAACGGAGCCTTTGCGCGACGATTGGGGGATTATCTGTCGCTGTAATTTGGGATGGCCGAGGGGACCCGCACCCAGCCTTCCATGATCCGTCTGGCGCTGCGACTCATGATGGCTTTGGTGACAATCCACTCTCCATCCTGAAGTAACACTTCGGCACCGACACCGAGTATTCCCGACGGATGGCCCATGCGAGTCCGGCCATTACCACCGCTTCCTGTGGCAATGTCATGCACGACAGTCCCCGGGATGACGCTTGCAACGGCGAGTGCGACGGCGCCCGTGCCGGTGACTGCATGATGCAGCTTGCCCATCGACAGGATGCGTATCAGCAGGTCAATGTCCTCTTTTGCCACGCGTTTGCCGTCTGAGGCGAGATAGCTCTTTGGCGCTGCGACGAATGCCAATTTAGGAGTGGCGGGACGTTTTTCGGTCGCTTCGGTGGTGCTGGTTGCCAAGCCCATTGCCACCGCTGCATGCGCACGGATGGTTTCGCAACGTGCCAGGAGCATCGTATCGTTGTTGATCCTGTCTTGCAGTTCGGTGCCATCCAGTCCGAGTGCGGTGGCGGCAATGAAGATGGTGGGGTTGCCGGCATTGATCATCGTTGCAGGCAATCGACCTATTCCGGGTATGTCCAGGCTGTCGAGGGGACGCCCGGTAGGAAACATCGCATCGCCACCCATCCCGCCCGGATCGAGGAATTCGAGTCCGATTTCAGCTGCCGGAAAGGCCACACCGTCCAGTTGAAAACCGCCTTCTTCGACGACGAGGCCATCTTGCATCGGTACGTGGGCGATGATGCGCTTGGCGATGTTTGCCTGCCAGATACGCACAGTGGCAATTCCATTCGGTGGCACGACGACCCAACCTTCACTAATGGCAAAAGGTCCCACCGCTGCACTCAGATTTCCGCAGTTGCCGGACCAGTCGATGATCGGACTGTCGACGGAGACTGCACCGAACAGATAGTCGATATCGCAATCCGGACGGCGCGATGGCGCCAGAATAACCACCTTGCTGGTGCTGGAGCTACCGCCCCCTATGCCGTCAATTTGCTTGCCATAAGGGTCTGGACTGCCGCATAGGCGCAGCAGTAGCCGGTCGCGCTCGATGGGGTCGACAGGCAGCGCTTCGGCGCGAAAAAATATTCCCTTGCTGCTGCCTCCCCGCATGTAAACCGCGGGGATCCTCAGTTGCGACATTGTCGATTAGTGCATGCCGGGTAGCATGCCCTTCATGTTGCGCATCATTTTCATCATGCCGCCGCCTTTGAATTTTTTCATCATTGACTGCATCTGCTCGAATTGCGCCAGCATGCGGTTGACTTCCTGCACTTGGACACCGGCTCCGGCGGCGATGCGCCGTTTGCGGGAAGCCTTGATCAGATCAGGTTTGGCGCGCTCTTGCGGGGTCATGGAATTGATGATGCCCTCCATGCGTCGTACCTGCTTTTCCGCTTGGCCCATGTCGGCATTGCCGGCGGCTTGCTGAAATTGTGCGGGCAGCTTGTCGAGCAGGCCCGACAGGCCGCCCATTTTCTTCATCTGGGAAATTTGTGCCTTGAAGTCGTTGAGATCGAATTTGCCGCCGGTCTTGAGTTTGTCAGCCAGGTCTTTGGCGGCAGCGACATCAACCCCTTTTTTCGCTTCCTCGACTAGCGCCAGAATGTCGCCCATGCCAAGAATGCGGTTTGCCATGCGGTTGGCGTCGAAGGCTTCCAGGCCATCGAGTTTTTCGGCGACGCCGGCGAATTTGACCGGCTTGCCGGTAATGTGGCGTACCGATAAGGCAGCACCGCCGCGCGCATCGCCGTCCAACTTGGTCAGTACCACACCGGTCAAGGGCAGGGCGTCGTTGAAGGCCTTTGCTGTATTGATCGCGTCCTGACCAAGCATGGCGTCCACTACGAACAGCGTCTCGATCGGCTTGAGCGCTGCATGCAGCGCTGCGATTTCCTGCATCATCGCTTCATCAATGCCCAGACGGCCGGCGGTATCGACGATCAATACATCGTGGAAATGCTTTTTTGCGTAATCGAGTGCGGCCAGAGCGATGTCAACGGGTTTGTCGGTTGCCGCGGACGGGAAAAAGTCGGCGCCGACCTGGCTAGTCACGGTTTGCAACTGGCCGATTGCGGCCGGGCGGTAAACGTCGGCCGAAACCGTCAGAACTTTTTTCTTTTTTTGTTCTTTCAGATATTTCGCCAGTTTGCCGACGGTCGTGGTTTTGCCCGCACCTTGCAGGCCGGCCATCAGGATGATTGCTGGCGGTTGCGTCGCGAAATTCAGTTGCGAGGCTTCCGGTCCGAGATCGGCACCCATGAGGGCTGCCAGTTCGCGCTGTACCACACCGACCAAGGCTTGACCTGGAGTGAGTGATCCGATGACTTCTTCGCCCACCGCTTTTTCCTTCACGCGGGCAATGAATTCGCGCACCGCAGGCAAGGCGACGTCCGCCTCGAGCAGCGCCAAACGCACTTCGCGCAGCATATCGGCGGTGTTGGATTCGGTCAGGCGCGCTTCGCCGCGCATCGTTTTGACGACTTTGGCCAGTCGTTGGGTCAGGTTGTCGAGCATGGATGACGATGTATTAAGAAAGAGGGGAAGGGCGATGGCGCAAGGAGAAGCGCCTCGGCAATAGTGCTCATTTTACCTGATGGCGCTCTTGGCCCTGTGACCCGGAAAGAGGGTTGTCCGCGCGACAGGGCAGGGGGGCTTGATGACATCGGCGGTGGACGGACATGGTGTAAACTCAGAAACCTGTTCATCATTACCTCTCGCGATGCACACCTATTTTTTCGTCATGGCAGCGCTGCTGTATGCAACTTGTGCGCTCTTGCCATCGCGGCAGCGCGTTGTCATTGCCGTCGGCACGGCGGCCGGCTGGCTGCTGCACGGTGGGGCATTATGGGCGGACATGGTAACCCCCGGCGCTTTGCGAATCGGTTTCGCGATCATGTTGTCGGCCACCTTGTGGATATCCGTTGCAACGTATTGGCTGGAAAACCGCAACTTCTCCCTCGACGGATTGCGTGTTCTGGTACTGCCTAGCGCTGCCGTTGCTGTGATTCTGCCTGTCCTGTTTCCGGGTAGTTTGGTGCTACTGGAAGGAAAGTCCGTATTGTTCCCTTGGCATGTCGCGATCGCCATCCTGGCCTACAGTACGCTCACCATCGCCGCTTTTCATGCTGTGTTGATGGCCTTGCAGGAATCGCACTTGCATAGCAGTCCCGGCGCAGCGCATGGACGCTGGTTGGCGCTCGCAATTGACCGGTTGCCCGCATTGCTGACGATGGAGCGGTTGCTGTTTCGTTTGATCGGTTTTGGTTTCGCCTTGCTGACATTGACGGTGTTGTCTGGCGTAGTGTTCTCGGAGCAGTTATTCGGCACTGCCTTCAAATGGGATCATAAAACCATCTTTACGATGATGTCGTGGACTCTGTTCGGTGCACTGTTGGCCGGACACGTATGGCGCGGCTGGCGCGGAAAAACTGCACTGCGCTTCACGCTCACGGGTTTCGCCACCTTGCTACTGGCCTATGTCGGCAGCCGCTTTGTCATGGAAGTCGTGTTGCACCGGGGGCTTACATGAAACTGTTGCTCTGGGCGCTGATCGGTGTAGTTGTTGTCATGTGGCTGACGCGCAGCAAGAAGCCGGTTTCCGGGGGGATATCCGGCAGCGACAATGGCAAAGCGGTTACTACCGCCAGAGACATGGAACCGATGGTGCAATGCCGTCATTGCGGTGTGCATGTCCCCTCTTCCGAATCGGTGGTCTCCTCTTCCGGTGCGGTGTTTTGCAGCGAAGAACACCGCCTGCAACATGTCAGCTCCTGATCTGGCTAGCACTGCGTTAGCAGGAAAGAAGCCGGTCATGCCCTTCTCACGCCTGCTCACCAGGAAAACGAGAGAAACCCTCTGGCGCACGTTACAGACATTCAGCGTGACACGGATTGTCATCGTGATTGTGCTAATGGTTTATTTTGGTCTGAACGCGATCAAGGGGGCTACCAACCTGACGGACGCTATCGGCTGGACAAACTGTGCGGCCTACCTATTGCCAGCGACTGGTTTCGCGGTTCTGGCCACGTACTGGCAACGGCGCTTCATGTTGCAGTTGGTGGCACAGTTGTCGGTCGATATTGTTGCGATTTCGTTTCTATATGTCGCAGCGGGCGGAGCAAAGAGCGGGCTGGCGATTCTGTACCTATTTCCGCTGGCTGGGTGTGCCATCCTGGCTCCGTTGTTGCTGGCCCTGTTTAGTGTTTCCGTCGTTACGCTGATCTTGCTGGCTGAAAGCGGTTATCAGATGTTGCATGCGGTCGCCGGCTCGTCGTGGTCGCATGCGGGACTGTACGGGGCGGCTTTTTTTGCGGCGAGTTACTTGATCAACCGCTTGGCGGCCAAGCTGATCAAGCAGGAAGATTTGGCCGCACAGCGCGGACGTGAGCTGCGTCTGCAGGAAGCGATTAATCGCCTTGTTATTGCGGACATGGACGACGGCATTCTGGTGGTCGGACATAATACGGAAGTGTTTGCTGGCAATCCGGCCGTGGAACGTATGCTCGATTTATCACTGCCGCCAGGCCAGCCATGCTGCACACTGACCGACATTCCTTCGATGATCCCAATCGCCGACGCATTTTTCGCTTGGCGAGCGCATTGCGAGAGTGCTCCGACCAATTCTTCCTGGTCGACTTATGTACTGATTAAACTAGGCGACGATATCGCTGCGCTGCAAGGTAGAGGAATGATGCGAGGGCCGCGCCGCGAGTTGTTCACCCACTTGAAACTGCGCTTCGCGACCGTGGAAACAAGCGATCTGACGGAAGATCGTACCGTTATTTTTTTGCAGAATGTCACCGAAATTGAGAATCAGGCCCAACAATTGAAGCTGGCCTCGATGGGGCGCCTGACCGCCAGTATTGCGCATGAAGTTCGCAATCCGCTCTCTGCCATCTCGCATGCCGCATCGCTGTTGCGCGAAGACATTGTCGATTCTGCACAGGCCAGACTGCTGAATATTGTTGGCGACAATGTGGTGCGGCTGAACCGCATGATCGAAGATATCCTGAAACTGTCACGTAAGGCGCATCCGCATGACGAACCGCTGGCCTTGGCTCCGTATCTGGCCGAAGTACTGGCAGAGTTCACGGAGAGCCATGCGGTTGCGCCGGAAATGATCACGTTGGGCGATATGGTGGGTTATCGGGTGCGGTTTGATCCGCTGCACCTGCGCGAAGTGGTGGTCAATCTGTTATCGAATGCAATACGCTACGCCAGCGGCAACGATGGCAGCATTCGTATCCGTGCGTCGGCGCCAAAGGCCGGTTGGCTCGAACTGCATGTGCAGGACGACGGATCCGCAATTTCGCCCGATGTACGTGCGCATCTCTTCGAGCCGTTTTACACCACCTCCAGCAAGGGTACCGGGCTGGGACTCTACCTGGCCCGCGAACTGTGTTTGAATAACGGCGCCATGCTGGATTATGAATACCGGATGGATATATTGAACGATGGGATGGGCGGACCGAGCGGCAGGTTCGTCATCACCTTTTCCGTACTACACTAAATAAGTCCAAAAACAGAATCGCTGTTATGAGTGCACCCCGTATCCTGGTTGTCGATGATGAGGCAGATCTGCGCGAATTGTTCGAGATCACCCTCGTCAAAATGGGGTTGGATGTCGACTGTGCAGAAAACTTGGCTACTGCCAGCGCTTGTCTGGCGCAGCGCGAATATGCACTTGTGTTGGCCGACATGCGTTTGCCTGACGGTTCAGGTATCAAACTCGTGCGCGAAGTTGCGAACAACTACAAAAATACCCCGGTCGCCGTGATTACCGCCTTCGGCAGTGCCGATAATGCCGTAGCGGCCCTCAAGGCCGGCGCTTTCGATTATCTATCGAAGCCGGTCGGTCTCGATCAGTTGCGCATGATGGTGCAATCCGCATTGCGCATACAAAAAGCCGATGACAGCCCGGGTTGCGCTGGCTCTTCAGCTGACCCTGTTTCGCGTCTGTTAGGTCAATCCGCCGCGATACAGGCGCTGCGAGCGCAAATCGTGCGGCTGGCGCGTAGCATGGCGCCGGTTGCCATCACCGGCGAGTCCGGTAGCGGAAAGGAGTTGGCAGCGCGCGATATTCATGCCCACAGCGCACGAGCGGACAAACCGTTTGTCGCGGTCAATTGTGGTGCAATCCCGGAAGCACTCATGGAAGCCGAATTCTTCGGCTACCGCAAAGGCGCTTTTACCGGGGCCAACAATGACAGGGATGGCTTCTTCCAGGCCGCGAATGGCGGCACCTTGATGTTGGACGAAGTCGCTGACCTGCCGCTGGCAATGCAGGTGAAACTTCTGCGTGCGATCCAGGAGCGACGAGTACGCAAAGTCGGCGCGACAGTCGAAGAGGTCGTTGACGTGCGCCTGATTAGTGCCACGCATCAGAACCTGGCTGAATGCGTCGAGCGCGGGCGTTTCCGGCAAGATCTGTATTACCGGTTGAACGTGATTGAACTGCATCTTCCTCCTTTGCGCGAGCGGCTTGACGATATTGGCATGTTGGCAGAAGCGATTCTCGGGCGCCTGAACGGGACGAGTAGCAAGGCTCATCTTTCACCCTTGGCCCTGGCCGCGTTGCGGACATACGCCTTTCCGGGCAATGTGCGGGAACTTGAGAACATATTGGAACGCGCGCTCGCTTTTGTCGGTGACGATGGCCTCATTGAAGTCGCCGATTTGGCCCTGAAAATGGGGGTATTGTCAGCAACTGATGCAGCACCTGTATTGCACGCTGCTGACTCCATGCCGGCCTCTGCGGATATACCGGCTCCAACGTCGCAGCCAGCGGAGGATGACTTGCCGAAATCGCTGCCCGAATACCTCGATAACGTCGAACGCGAGATTATTCGGCGCGCTTTGGCCAAAACACGCTTTAACCGCACCCAGGCCGCCGAACTGCTGGGTATCAGTTTTCGCCAGTTGCGCTATCGCATGCAACGGTTGCTTATTCACGAGTCGGATTCATGAGTCCTTTCTATATAGAGAGCGATGGCTGGAGCAGGGGGGTGTTGCGCCAGCCATCGCCGAATTTTGATCCCCGTCCCGCCGACGCAAATATCGATCTGCTGGTGATCCACAACATCAGCCTGCCGCCCGGGCAGTTTGGCGGACCGTTTATTGCCGATTTATTCGGCAACCGGCTCGACTGCGACGCGCATCCCTACTTTGACGGCTTGCGCGCTTTGCGGGTGTCCGCCCATTTTTTGATCCGGCGTGGCGGGGAGGTGGTCCAGTTTGTGTCAGCCAATGACCGTGCCTGGCATGCCGGTGCATCGGTTTTTTGCGGGCGTGAACGCTGCAACGATTTTTCGATCGGTATCGAACTGGAGGGCACTGACTGCTCGCCGTTCGAGTTGCGTCAGTACGATGCGCTGGCGATGTTGACCCAGGCATTGCAATCCCGCTATCCGCTTGCGGATGTCGCGGGACATGAACATATCGCTCCAGGGCGCAAAACCGATCCTGGACCCTGCTTCGATTGGGAGCATTACCGCAAGTCCTTGATTCACAACGCAACGCTTGGTGATGCGCCTGATTCGCTGCGTTTCCCTTCATGATCATCGATAAAAGTCAACCGCGCCGCATCATCAAATTTGTTGTAAGCCCCATAAAAAAACTATTGCATCTGCTTCGGTGCGGCACTAGAATTAGTGCCAATCGCAAGGTTGTGTACTACATATAGTGTTGTTGCGATTTCCCATTTTGGGCTGTTCAAGTGGTTCCTCAGCGTAAAAAATCGTGATGGTGGGCGAGCCGCGAACAGCTCTCCCTTTCAAGTGCAGATTGTGCAGCGTAACGCTCGGTATGTCGGCAGATGCTGATATGCGCGGGCAAGGCGCGATTTGTCGACGTGAACCCTGGCTGGATCGGGTGTTCTAATTAGTAACCGTAAGCAGCTGCATGCTGTCAGCGACAGTCTTAGGAGGCTAGATGCATTCCACTCAAGAAGTTTCCCTCAAATCCCATGGCGAATTCGGTCTGGTTTCTTCCAATACCGGCACAGCCTCATCTGCTACGTCAAATTTGTCAGTCAGCTTCGGCGACTATAAGGTTATCCGCCGTAATGGCGCAGTTGTGGGTTTTGAGCCCTCCAAGATTTCCATTGCGATGACCAAGGCTTTTCTCGCAGTGAACGGCGGGCAGGGTGCCGCCTCCGCGCGGGTACGCGAATTGGTTGAGCAATTGACGGACAATGTCGTGAATGCGTTGGTCCGCCGTCAGCCGACGGGCGGCACTTTCCACATTGAAGATGTACAAGATCAGGTTGAACTGGCATTGATGCGCTCCGGCGAACATGATGTTGCGCGTGCTTATGTGCTGTATCGCGCCAAACGCATGGAAGAGCGCGCGCTGCAACAATCAGTGAGCCCATCCGACGCCCCTCAATTGCATGTCGTCGAAAACGGGCAGCGTCGTCCACTGGACATTAATCAGGTGCGCGACCTGATCACGGCTGCCTGCGTTGACTTGGAAAAGCATGTCGATGCCGAGGCGATTCTGGCCGAAACGCTCAAAAACCTGTATGACGGCGTGCCGGTCGAAGAACTGCACAAGTCCGCCATTCTGGCTGCACGTGCGCTGATGGAAAAAGATCCTGCATACAGCAAGGTCACTGCGCGTCTGCTGATGCACACGATTCGCAAGGAGGTGTTCGGCCAAGAAGTGGCGCAGGCCGATGCTGCTGCGCACTATCTTGATTACTTCCCGAAATATATCAAAAAGGGTATCGCTGCCGGCCTGCTGGACGACAAGCTAGCGCAATTCGACTTAAAGATGCTGGCTGACGCCTTGCAGCCGGAGCGCGATTTGCAGTTCGGCTATCTCGGCTTGCAAACGCTGTACGACCGCTACTTCCTGCATATCGACGGCACTCGTATCGAAATGCCGCAGGCGTTTTATATGCGCGTTGCGATGGGTTTGGCGCTCAACGAGATTAACCGCGAAGCGCGCACCATCGAGTTCTACAATTTGCTGTCCTCGTTTGACTTTATGAGTTCGACGCCGACCTTGTTCAACTCCGGCACGCAGCGCTCACAATTGTCTTCCTGCTACTTGACTACCGTATCGGACGACCTCGACGGCATTTATGAGGCAATCAAGGAAAACGCCTTGCTGGCGAAATTCGCCGGTGGCTTGGGCAACGATTGGACACCGGTGCGTGCGCTTGGCGCGCATATCAAGGGCACTAACGGCAAATCGCAAGGCGTCGTGCCGTTCCTGAAAGTGGTCAACGACACCGCCGTCGCGGTGAATCAAGGCGGCAAGCGCAAAGGTGCGGTCTGTGCCTATCTGGAAACCTGGCACATGGACATCGAGGAATTCCTCGACCTGCGCAAGAACACCGGCGACGACCGCCGCCGCACACACGACATGAACACCGCGAACTGGATTCCCGACCTGTTCATGAAACGCGTGATGGAAAAGGGCGAGTGGACGCTGTTCTCCCCAAGCGATGTGCCGGACCTGCACGAGAAGTTCGGCCGCGCCTTCGAGGAAGCCTATACCGGCTACGAAGCGAAAGCTGCGCGCGGCGAACTGAAACTGTTCAAGAAAGTGCAGGCGCTGGACCTGTGGCGCAAGATGCTGTCAATGCTGTTCGAGACCGGTCATCCGTGGATCACATTCAAGGATCCATGCAATATCCGTTCCCCGCAGCAGCACGTCGGCGTCGTTCACAGTTCCAATTTGTGTACCGAAATCACCCTCAACACCAACGACTCCGAAATCGCGGTCTGCAACCTGGGTTCGGTCAATTTGCCGGCGCATATGCAGGATGGCAAGCTGGATCATGCCAAATTGCAGAAGACAGTACGTACCGCGATGCGCATGCTGGATAACGTGATTGACATCAACTATTACGCGGTCAAGAAAGCGCGCGACTCCAATTTGCGTCATCGTCCGGTCGGCATGGGCATCATGGGCTTTCAGGACTGCCTGCACATGATGCGCATTCCGTATGCATCAATGGATGCGGTCGAATTTGCCGACCGTTCGATGGAGGCAGTGTGCTACTACGCCTATTGGGCATCGACCGAACTGGCGGAAGAGCGCGGCCGTTACAGCTCTTATCGCGGTTCGCTGTGGGATCGCGGCATCCTGCCGCAGGATTCGCTAAAGCTGCTGGCGGAAGAGCGCGGTGGTTATCTCGAAGTGGATTCCTCGGAAACCATGGATTGGACTGTGCTGCGTGACCGTATCAAGCAACACGGCATGCGCAATTCAAATTGTGTGGCGATCGCGCCGACGGCGACCATTTCCAACATCATTGACGTATCCGCCTGCATCGAGCCGACGTATCAAAACTTGTACGTCAAGTCGAACCTCTCCGGCGAATTTACCGAGATCAACGAACACTTGGTGCGCGACCTGAAGGCGCGTGGCTTGTGGGACGAAGTGATGATCGCCGACCTCAAGTATTTCGATGGCAGCTTGGCCAAGATCGACCGTATTCCGCAAGACCTGCGCGACATTTACGCAACCGCATTCGAGGTCGAGCCAAAATGGTTGGTGGAAGCAGCATCGCGTCGTCAGAAGTGGATTGATCAGGCGCAATCACTGAACATTTATATGGCAGGTGCGTCCGGCAAGAAGCTGGACGAAACCTACAAACTGGCTTGGCTACGCGGCCTGAAGACTACTTATTATCTACGCACCATCGGCGCCACTCATGCCGAGAAATCCACCACCAAGGCTGGTGCCTTGAATGCGGTATCGGCTACCGGCGGTCTTGGCGGTGGCATGGCCGCTGCGGCAGCCGATGATGTTGCCGGTCCGGCTTGCATGCTGCGCCCGGGAGACCCCGGCTTTGAAGAGTGCGAAGCCTGCCAGTAAACACGACGGTACCCTGGCGCAGCGTTTGCTGCGCCAGGTGACACAGGGCCGGCTTGAACATCACGAAGCGACAACTACAATACTTGTAAGGAATATTAATCATGCTAAGTTGGGATGACGAAGTAACCCCAGCCGCGAAGCCTACCCAAGCGCCTCAGCCGCAATCCGCGCTGGCGTCCGTAACATCGGCCTCGCATCCCATGTCTCCTCATGCGCAGCTCAACGCGCAACTGACCAATACCGCGTTGAATCCGGCCCTGGTTGCCAAATCGCAGGATGCCGCCGGTGCCGAGTCGCGCCGCGTCAATGCCGCCGACAAGCGCATCATCAATGGTCAGACCGATGTCAACCAACTGGTGCCCTTCAAATATAAGTGGGCATGGGACAAATACCTTGCTGGCTGCGCCAATCATTGGATGCCGCAGGAAATCAACATGCAGCGCGACATCGAACTGTGGAAAAATCCGAACGGCCTGACCGAAGACGAGCGCCGCCTTGTCAAGCGCAATCTAGGTTTCTTCGTGACGGCGGATTCGCTGGCAGCCAATAACATCGTGCTCGGTACCTACCGCCATATCACGGCGCCAGAATGCCGCCAGTACCTGCTACGCCAAGCGTTCGAGGAGGCTATCCACACCCATGCATACCAATACATCGTGGAGTCGCTCGGCCTGGACGAGGCGGAAATCTTCAATGCGTACCATGAGGTCGCCTCTATTCGCGACAAAGATGAATTCCTGATCCCCTTCATTGATGTGTTGACTAATCCGGAATTCAAGACAGGTACGCTGGAAGCTGACCAGACGCTGTTACGTTCATTGATCGTCTTCGCCTGCTTGATGGAGGGCTTGTTCTTCTATGTCGGCTTCACGCAGATTCTTGCGCTCGGTCGTCAGAATAAGATGATGGGTGCAGCTGAGCAGTATCAATACATCCTGCGCGATGAGTCGATGCACTGCAATTTCGGGATCGATCTGATCAATACAATCAAGCTTGAAAATCCTCACTTGTGGACTGCTGAGTTTCGCGACGAGATTAAAGCGTTGTTTTTACGTGCGGTAGAGTTGGAATATCGCTACGCAGAAGATACAATGCCGCGAGGAGTGCTGGGTTTGAATGCGCCGATGTTCAAAGGGTACCTGCGATTCATCGCAAACCGGAGAGCGCAGCAGATCGGTCTCGATCCGATGTTCCCGCAGGAAGAGAATCCCTTCCCGTGGATGAGCGAGATGATCGATCTGAAAAAAGAACGCAACTTCTTCGAGACACGTGTGATCGAATACCAGACGGGTGGTGCATTGAATTGGGAATGAGCCAGAAAAAATTTGGTAGCGATTGACGAGGTTGGTGGAGAGACTGCAGCCGGTGGACACGACATGTATAAGTCTGTGAACGGTTGTAAAACCGAAGGGCAATAATAAAATTTAATGGACAGTAGACGAACGTATCGGTCATCTCTGTTATCGCCGCTGATCCCGAAAAAGTCGGGAAAGGCGGCTTTTACTTTGAAAAACCTGTTGGTTTTTCAGAAACTGCATTCCGACGCCGGCTTTGTTGCCGGCGTTTTTTTTGGCTACAGCGGTTGCAGCGCACTTTGAGCGCGTGATCTGCACCTCCATCACCGCCGACGTGCGACGGTGACTTGCAAAAGAGAGGCGTAGCCAAATGAGGCTGAAGTGCTGCATAAATGAGGTGATGCAGCAGTTCAGCTGGTGCCGGATTCATTAGCGCAAACAGATGCTTGCTTGCGCCGATGAATAATCCGCCTGGACCATCGCGATGGGACGTGCGGGTTTCCAACCTCGTAGTTTGAATTTTTCCATCACGTGAAGGAGAAACAAATGGCAACAGCAAAGAAAGCTGCAGCGAAGAAGCCCGCTGCAAAGAAAGCCCCGGCTAAGAAACCGGCCGCAGCCAAGAAGGCCGCGATAGCCAAGAAGCCGGTAGCGAAAAAAGCGGCAGCACCGAAAAAGGCAGCAGCCAAGAAGCCGGTAGCGAAAAAAGCAGCAGCACCGAAAAAGGTAGCAGCCAAGAAGCCGGTAGCGAAGAAAGCAGCAGCACCGAAAAAGGCAGCAGCCAAGAAGCCGGTAGCGAAAAAAGCAGCAGCACCGAAAAAGGCAGCAGCCAAGAAGCCGGTAGCGAAGAAAGCGGCAGCACCGAAAAAGGTAGCAGCACCGAAAAAGGCGGTTGCCAAGAAGCCTGCAGCCAAACCTGCCGCTGCAGCGCCTGCTGTCAAGACCGTACTGAACCCGGCGGCAGCTTGGCCGTTTCCGACCGGTACGCGTCCTTAACACCAAGCTTGCTTGGATGCCTGATTAAGTTCGGGCAAAATGCCCGTTGTATGGCTTGTGCCGCACGACGGGTTTTTTATTTGGAGAGCAGACAGTGCTGATTAGTATTCTTACGTTGATTATCGATACCATTGCTGTTGTATTAGGCGGTGTGTTGCTGTTGCGATTTTGGATGCAAGTTGTTCGTGTTCGACCGCCAAATACGCTTGGGCAGTTTACATTCACTCTTACTGATTGGCTGGTGCGACCGTTGCGCCGTTTACTACCGGGCGTCGGTGGTTATGACTGGGCCAGCCTGATTGGTACCTGCCTTGTCATTCTCCTGGCGGTGGCGATTGAGCTTGCGTTACGGTCGCAGTTCTTCCTCCAATATCTCGTCCTGTTATCACTGATACGGTTATGTGAATGGGTGATTTATGGCTTCATGGCGCTGATCATCATTGAGGCTATTTTCAGTTGGGTCAATCCGCATGCGCCCTTGGCGCCGTTCGTCCGTGCATTGAATGAGCCATTGCTGCGACCGCTGCGTCGCGTGATTCCTTTATTTGGCGGCATTGATTTGACACCGTTGGTCGCTCTGGTTTTGTTGCGTATCGCTTTACTGGTGGTCAGTTCACTGATTAGTTCTCTCGCATGAGTTCCATAGGCTGGTGCTGTGCCGTTGCCCAGGGTGTCAGGATGACAGTGCAAATCACGCCAAACGCAAAAAGGAACGAGGTAATCGGCGTGTTGAACGATGCACTGAAGCTACGTCTGCAGGCGCAGCCGATTGAAGGCAAAGCCAATGATGCCTTGATTCGTTATGTCGCCGACGTGCTGAAAGTAGCGAAGAGCACAGTGAGCATTACGCACGGGCACACTAGCAAGCGCAAGATGATCGTGATTGGCGTCCCGGGTTTGACGGTCGAGGCAGTAATACAAGGATTTCTGCCTCCGCCAATATCGTGAGCAGATCGTTGGCAAGGCACTTGGTCCAGTTATTGCCAACCTCATCCTGCTTTCCGATCGCCAGCAAATGCCTAAACTAGTGAGTCACACGTGTGACACCTCTGCTGGTGACCACCTTGACGGTATCGCCGATACCGAAGCGTTCTCCTGGCTCTATCTGATAAGTACGGACTTCACCGGTATCCAGACGTACCGACAATTCAGTAACACTTCTGGAGCGGGATTGCGCCATATGTTGGCCTGCCATACCGCCAGCTACTGCACCACCGATGCTTGCCGCAGTACTGCCGTGTCCGCTGCCGATGCGACTACCCGCAAAGGCGCCGAGCACGGTGCCGACAAACGAACCAATTCCTGAGCTTTCGCCTCCATGTATGGTGACATCCCGCACCTCCATAACCGTTGCTACCTGTACCAGCGTTGTGCCTTGAGTAGACGCTGAAGGCTCCTGAGAAGGAGCTGAAGTACATCCCATCAGTAACACGATTGTTAGCAGCGCGATTGATACCGGCAAACCGGAATACATGCAGCCTCCTGATAAAAATCCGGGGAGACCTCTTAAAAACGATATCCAAATGCACCGTGGAAACGATCTTCGATTTCCATGCGCGAAGGTGCATGGTTTTGGCCGCCTTGATGTGCAATCTTGATCGCGCCCATTAAGCTGGCCAAGCGGCCAATGGTGGCCCAGTCCATGCCTTCGGTCAAACCATACAACAGACCTGCACGGAATGCATCCCCGCAACCGGTAGGATCGATCACCTTATCTGCTTGTACGCATGGAATATCGATTTGTTTACCGTCGGTGAAAATCTCCGCACCTTGTTCCCCTCGGGTAACGATCAAAGCCGACACACGAGCAGCAATCGCATCCAAGGATAGTTTTGTACGTTCT
Source organism: Noviherbaspirillum sp. (assembly GCA_035539595.1). Taxonomy (GTDB): domain Bacteria; phylum Pseudomonadota; class Gammaproteobacteria; order Burkholderiales; family Burkholderiaceae_D; genus Noviherbaspirillum. Next base: position 17,335 of record DATLIB010000105.1, on the reverse strand, counting down.
GTTAACAGTTCCGCTTCATAGTCATTGACTGCAACATAAGTTGCCAGTTCAATAAAGTCAGTCAATTCTGCTCCATTGAACATCGGCAATCCTTGACCTGGATCGAAAATGAAGGGAATGCTTCGCTCGGCGCAATCTCTGGCATGTTGTTGCATACCTTCGCGTCCATCGGGAGCAACAATCGCCAGTTTTACCGCTCCAGCGTCGGCAACCTTGTTTTGGTGCGAGAAGGTCATGGCACCCGGATGGAATGCCGTGATCTGGTTGCCGTTCGCATCGGTTGTGATGAATGCTTGGGCGGTATAGGCGGTCTCGATAGGTCGCACACAGCGCCGCGAAATTTGCAGGTTGTCGAGACGCTCAAGATAGGGAGAACTGTCCTGACCGACAGTCGCCATGATCAATGGGTCGCCGTTCAACAGTTTCAGGTTATACGCGATATTCCCAGCGCAGCCGCCAAATTCACGCCGGAGTTCGGGGACGAGAAAGGCTACATTAATCTTATGCAGCTGGTCGGCTAATAGCGCTTCGGAAAATCGACCGCCGAACAACATGATGGTATCGAAGGCGAGCGAGCCGCAGATGAGAGAGGTCATGGATGCCTGCCTTTATAAAAGCGAATTTTAAAGGGAACTTGGGTGTACGAATCGAGATAGTCTGAGTCTGGATTCCTTAGGGATAAAACAGATAGACTCGGTATCCTGATGCTTTTAGCTGCGCGAGTTCGAAATGCAGCTTGATCGGCTGTTCGGACTGTGGAGCGAATCCGTTTTGCGCATCCTGCACCGAGCCCACATAGTTCTGTGGCAGGAATACCCGACGTGCAAGTGGTTTTCCGTTGGTGTCATTCAGCGTGAGTTCAATATGCGGCCAAGCTTGCACCGTCGCGCCGTGATTGCGCAGCAAGGCCGTCAATGTAAATGTGTTGGCGTCCGTGGCAATCGCTTGGAGCTCGCTCGATTCGAGCGAAACCGTATCGATTTGCTCCGGCAATCCAACTTGACAAGCTATGTAAGTACACGCTCGCGTCAGGATGGGCTTTGCCTGAGGAAGCCATGCGGCAAGTTCGTTGCGGAAGACGTAGCCGCCTTGGGCGGCCAAGCCTATTAGCAACACGACTGACCCGAACGCCATCAGGAGGAGCAGACTTCTTCTGAGACGCTGACGTCGCCGTCCTTGTTTGACGAAAGCCGGCTCTTCATACTCGGCGGATTCTGCCCGATCCAGTTCATCGGTATTATCTGCGGCATCCTCGTCGGCTTCATTGCGCCATGGCTTGCTCTGGAGCGCGTCGATTGTTTTCTCCAGAGGATCGACGGCATCGACCAAGGGGGCGGTGTTCTCGGCATTGCTTGACGTATGACGCTCATGGGCGAAGTCCATCAGTGTCATGCGCAGCAAGGGATCGGAGCTTGCCTCCTGTTCAGGGGGCGGCTCCGATGGCAAGGTAGGTTCGGGTGTGGTGGTTTCTTCCGCTGGCGTTTCCGTTTGCAAAGCAAGGGGGGAGGCCGCATCAGTTTTGGTCTCGGCAGGGGAGTTTTCCGAGATGACGTTGCGTGGTACTGTCTGTGGTATTGCCTGTTCCAGCACAGTCCGTGTCGCAGGCCCGGTCCTGCTTACCTGTTCCAGCTCCTCCGGTCGCAGAAGGTTTTCGATACCGTTGAAAATCTGTTTGCATGCGCCGCAGCGAACCAGGCCGGCGCGCAGTTTGAGCTGGTCGTGCGCGACCCGGAATGTCGTATGGCAGTGCGGACATTGGGTAGCGAGCGCCATCGCAGTTATTGCGCCTGAGAGGATTGACCGGCAAGGACAAGCCAGCCTTCATGTTCGGCCCAGACTGTCATCTTGATAAAAGGGGCATATGCGGCAGCGACTTCATCCGCTTGCCGAGCAAGAATGCCGGAAAGGACTAGCATGCCATCCACTGCGACGCGCGATGAGAGCATCGGCGCCATCAGTTTCAGCGGGCTGGACAGGATATTGGCGACCACGACATCGAAGGTTTGCGGGTGAGCGGAAGCGGAGAATTCTCCCGGTAAATAATAGTCGATGTCGCAGTGATTGCGTTCACTGTTATCCCGTGCCGAGGCAATCGCTTGCGGATCAATATCAACACCATACACGGCCCCTGCACCGAGCTTCTTGGCGACCATCGCCAGAATGCCGGATCCGCAACCGTAGTCGAGTACCGACTTGCCGAGCGGTGGGTGGGCTTCAAGCCATTCCATGCAAAGCCGCGTGGTGGGGTGGCTGCCGGTGCCGAACGCAAGGCCGGGATCGAGTTCGAGCACCAGTCCGTTAGGGTCCGGCACATCGTGCCAGCTCGGCACTACCCAGATGTTTTTGCCGATATGAATCGGTTCGAACTGGGACTGGGTAAGCCGCACCCAGTCCTGTTCCGCTACGGAGCGCAGTGCGTAAGCCGGCCTTGTTGCAATGCCGCAGGCCGTGGCCGCTTCCGCAACAATTGCTGCATGGTCGGCATCATCGGCAGCGAGCGCAACGACTCGGCTACGTTCCCATGCGGCTTCTGTCGGTTCCATACCAGGCTCGCCAAACAGCGGCCGCTCTGCTTCGGTACCTTCGTCCGCATCTTCCACCGACACCGAAAGTGCGCCTGCGTCCATCAACGCATCTGACAGTGCTTCCGCATGGTCGCGCGCCACTTCGATGACGATTTCAGTCCAACTCATGGAAATACCTCAGTTACTTGCTTGGCTTGCCGGAGCCTTTAGGCAAATCCGGCTTGTCTGCCAGTTTTTGCTCAAGGTAATGGATATTGGTGCCCCCTTCAATGAAGCGCGCGTCCACCATTAGCTCGCGATGCAGCGGGATGTTGGTCTGGATGCCCTCGACTACCATTTCCGATAGTGCTATTTGCATACGACGAATGGCTTGTTCGCGCGTGGCACCGTAAGAGATGACTTTACCGACCATCGAGTCGTAAGTCGGCGGCACAAAGTAGCCCGCATAGGCATGCGAATCGACCCGGATGCCCGGCCCTCCCGGTGCATGCCACGCAACGATGCGCCCAGGCGAGGGCGTGAACTTGAAGGGGTCTTCTGCATTGATGCGGCATTCGATTGCATGGCCGGACAATTCGATGTCACGCTGACGGAAGCGCAGCTTTTCGCCAGCGGCCACGCGGATCTGTTCCTGCACAAGATCGACGCCAGTAATCATTTCCGTTACCGGATGCTCCACCTGGATACGGGTGTTCATCTCAATGAAATAGAACTCGCCATTTTCATACAGGAATTCAAATGTGCCCGCACCACGATAACCGATCTTGCGGCAAGCTTCCGCGCAACGGTCTCCGATGCGTTCAATCAGCTTGCGTGGGATGCCTGGCGCGGGGGCTTCTTCGATCACCTTTTGGTGGCGGCGCTGCATTGAGCAGTCGCGTTCGCCCAGCCAAATCGCATTCTTGAATTCATCGGCCAGTATCTGGATTTCCACGTGGCGCGGATTTTCCAGGTACTTCTCCATATAGACTTCCGGGTTGCCAAAAGCAGAGCCGGCTTCCGTCTTGGTCATCGTCACCGCATTGAGCAGCGCCGCTTCAGTATGCACTACGCGCATGCCGCGTCCGCCACCGCCGCCAGCCGCTTTAATAATTACCGGGTAGCCGACCTTGCGGGCGATGCGAATGATTTCTTTCGGGTCGTCCGGTAATGCACCATCGGAACCCGGTACACAGGGTACACCAGCCTTGATCATGGCGTGCTTTGCCGATACCTTGTCACCCATCATGCGGATGGATTCGGGACGCGGACCAATGAAGACAAAGCCGGATTTTTCCACGCGTTCGGCAAAGTCGGCATTTTCTGAGAGGAAGCCATAGCCGGGATGGATCGCCTCCGCATCGGTCACTTCCGCAGCGCTGATGATCGCCGGCATATTGAGATAGCTTTGCGACGACGGTGCTGGCCCGATACATACTGATTCATCGGCGAGCTTGACGTATTTTGCCTCGCGGTCCGCCTCGGAATGGACGACCACGGTTTTGATGCCCATTTCCCGGCAGGCGCGCTGAATGCGCAGCGCGATTTCACCACGGTTGGCAATGAGGATTTTTTCAAACATGAGGAAAGTGTGAAGCTTATGTGACGTTAAGGGGCGGCGTAAAAATGCGCGGCACGTTATTGGTATAAGTGCCGGTTGCGCAACTCTTAACCGATCACAAATAGCGGCTGGCCGAATTCCACCGGCTGGCCATTCTCCACCATGATTTTCTTGATGACACCGGAAACGTCAGCGTCGATTTCATTGAGCAACTTCATTGCTTCGATGATGCACAGTGTGTCACCTTCCTTCACGGTAGCACCGACTTCAACAAACGGCGGGTTGCCAGGTGCCGAGGAGCGGTAGAAAGTACCGACCATTGGTGACTTCACAATATGGCCTTCCGGCTCTACCGCGATTGGGGCTGCTGGTGCGGTTGGGGTTTGTGGTGATGCTGTCGGAGTCGCTACGGTATATGGTGCGGAGTGTTGCGGCATCATCACGACTTGGTTTTGCGGCGCCCCGGAGGACTTGACGATACGGACTTTGCTTTCGCCTTCGGTGACTTCCAGCTCGGCGATGTCCGACTCGGCGACAAGGTCGATCAGCGTTTTAAGTTTTCGTAGATCCATATGAAATCCCTTGGAATTATGTATTTTTTGCAATTGAGATCGCCGCCAATTATAAGTGGCTCGTGGCGAGATAAGGAAAATTACAGCTTTTTGAGAGCGAAATCGATTGCTGCTCGATATCCGTCGACTCCCAGCCCGCAAATGACACCGGTTGCGAGTGCTGATAGATAAGAGTGATGTCTGAAGCTTTCGCGTGCGTGAATATTAGAGATATGCACTTCAACAAATGGGATTGCCACCCCCGCCAAAGCGTCACGCAAGGCCACGCTGGTATGTGTCAATCCTCCGGGGTTGATGACAATCGCGTCTACGTTCTCTTTTCTGGCTACGTGAATACGGTCGATCAGTGCGCCTTCGTGGTTACTTTGAAAACTGTCGAGAGTTGCGCCTGCAGATGCGGCTTGCGCGCTGGCGGCGCGCTCAACATCGACTAAGGTTGTCGATCCATAAACTTCTGGCTCGCGAGTGCCCAGTAAATTAAGGTTTGGGCCGTTGAGCAGAAGGAGCTTTGTTGCCATGGAGATATGACTCCGTTTGACGAGGATGCCGCATTTTGCCGCCAAATGATGCTGATTGGCAAGAGCAAAGATATTGCGGTGATTAGAGTGCCCGGAGGTCTCTGCGCAGGTCTTCCATTTTCAGGCGGCCTAGATAAGTTTTTTTGACTTGGCCATCACGGTCGATGAGAACGGTAAACGGTAAACCCCCGGCTTGATTGCCGAGCTGGCGTGCAATGTTTGTTCCACTGATCCCACCGCTATACAAGGGATAGGCAATCTTGTACTTTGACGAAAATTCATTGATATTCGCAAGAGAATCAATGCCGATCCCGAGGATTTGTATTTTCAATGGGGTGATCTCCGCCTGCAGCGCTGATAGTTCGGGCATTTCTTCGACGCACGGAGCACACCATGTGGCCCAAAAATTAACGACTAGTGCTGTTCCTTTCCACTTGGATAATGGCTGTTGTTGCCCGGAGGTATCTGGCATGGATTGGGCGAATAGTTGAGATACCGCAGAGATTTCCGGTGGTGCCGGGACGGTTTGCTTATCGCCTAGAAAAATGCCTAACCCAGCAAAAAGCACGGCAACAATGGCAAAAGCCAGGAGGTTTTTTTTCATATCTGCTCTGTTTCTGAAATTAATGCGCGGACTGCGTTGATGTCAGCACGGAGTACCTTTCCATCTGTGGCGTTTTTAATCGCCCCACGTAAATCATCCTTTTCGTACAAGGCTAAGTGCACTCCCTCGGTTTTCCACATGAAACTGACGGTTTCTACGGGACCGTTTCGTCCATTGAAATGTGCGCTTTCAGAGACTTCAAAATTAACGTTCTTGTTGATTAGGAAAATTTCAACATCCTTAGGGCTGTCTGCAAATAGTTGCAGATGAATGTCAGAGTGCTCGCTTGCCGTACCATTTAGCACCGCACCAGTCAGAAAAGGTGAAAATGAGGAAAGCTCTTGCATCAGCTGGACTGCCAATTTGCGCAGCTGTAGTAAGCGCGCCGGCTGGCTATCGCTAAAAAAGAGTTCATTGTAGGTGCGCACTTCTTCTTCGATTTGTGCATTATCTGGCAGGATATCTCCACGTATTCTGATATTGCCAAGGATTTGCTTGGCTGCCTTTTTCTTTGCGGTGCCGTAATCTGCTCCATCTTCGGCGATGATCCTGGCCGCAGCGGCGGCGATCTCGGCACGCAGCATCTCTGTGTTAGACGTGAAGTTGCTCATGGCGCGGATGATACTCCTAAGGTCGAATGTCGCGGGTCAGGTAAAATTCAGGGTTTGCAGAAGGCGGCAAGGTATTGGACCTTCTGCCGCGTATTTCAATCAGATTTTCCCACTTCATTTGAACAGCACAATGCACATTCACATTCTCGGCATTTGCGGCACCTTTATGGGCGGACTGGCTGTGTTGGCCAAGGAAGCAGGGCACAAGGTCACCGGGTGCGACGCCAACGTCTATCCCCCAATGAGTACGCAGTTGCAGGCTCAAGGGATCGAATTGATCGAAGGCTTTGATCCGAATCAGATCGCCTTGCAGCCAGATTTGTTTGTAATTGGCAATGTGGTGTCGCGCGGTAACCCCCTGATGGAAGAAATCCTGAATCGCGGCTTGCCCTTTATGTCCGGGCCGCAATGGATAGGCGAGCATATCTTGCGGAATAAGTGGGTGTTGTCGGTTGCAGGCACACATGGCAAGACCACCACGGCGTCCATGCTGGCCTGGATTCTAGAAGATGCTGGCTACCACCCGGGTTTTCTGATTGGTGGCGTACCCATGAATTTCGGTATTTCCGCCCGTTTGTCAGGTCAAGTTTCCGACTCGGCTTTTTTTGTGATCGAAGCGGATGAATATGACACCGCCTTCTTTGATAAGCGCAGTAAGTTTGTGCATTACCGTACAAAAACGGCGATTTTAAATAATCTGGAATACGATCATGCGGATATTTTTCCTGACCTGAATGCGATCGAAACCCAGTTCCACCATTTGGTACGCACGGTTCCTAGTGTCGGTCGTCTGATTTTGAACGGCCGGGAAGAGTCTCTGCGCCGCGTGATTTCACGCGGTTGCTGGAGCGGCCAGGAGTGGTTCGGCGTCGACGGTAATAATGGTTGGGCTCTTACTGAACATGCGGATGGTGGTTTCACTGTGCGCTTCAACGGCGAAGCGCAGGGAACAGTCAACTGGGCACTAAGCGGTGAACATAATCGACTGAACGCCTTGGCAGCGATTGCAGCTGCTCGCCATGTGGGAGTGGCGCCGGCCTTGGCGATTGCAGCCCTGTCGAAATTTGAAAACGTCAGGCGCCGCATGGAAGTGCGTGGCATAGTCAACAATATTACTGTGTACGATGATTTCGCCCACCATCCGACCGCGATTGCGACCACGGTGGCAGGCTTGCGGAAAAAGATCGGCAATGCACGCATCCTGGCCGTGTTGGAACCGCGCTCCAACACCATGAAACTGGGCACAATGAAAGACGCTTTGCCCGGTAGCTTGACTGACGCCGATTTGGTATTCGGTTATGGAGCTCAAACCGGTAAAGATGTGCTTGGCTGGAACTTGAGTGAAGCCCTTGCGCCGCTCGGGTCGAAGGCCGCAGCCTTCGACCAACTGGATGGATTGGTGCAGGCAATCACTAAAGTGGCGCAAGCAGGCGACCATGTGCTGGTGATGAGCAACGGCGGTTTTGGTGGTGTGCATCAAAAGATTCTGGACGCATTGACGCAATGATTCTTTATTTGCACGGTTTTCGGTCCTCGCCACAGTCGTTCAAGGCACGCCTAATCGCAGAACGCATGCAAGCTTTGGGTCGTAGCACCGATTACTATTGTCCGCAATTGCCGGCCTCGCCACGTGAGGCGATGACATTGGCGCTCGACATCGCAGCCAAGGTCGGGTCGGACGAGCTGAGTCTGGTGGGTTCTTCGCTTGGCGGGTATTACGCAACCTGCCTGGCGGAACGCCTCGGATGCCGGGCGGTGCTACTGAATCCGGCGATCAAGCCGCCACGTGACTTGGAAAAGTACGTGGGCGTAACAACGGCCTACCATTCGGACGAGCCGTTTGAATTCAAGCACGAATATATTGGGCAATTGCAAGAGATTGCGGTAGAGGAAATTACGCGACCGGAGCGCTATTTTCTGGTCGCTGCGACGGGTGATGAAGTCTTGGACTGGCGTGAAATGATTGCGCATTACCCTGGCGCCCTTCATCACATTATTCAGGGTAGTGACCATGGCATATCCGACTTTGGTCAGTATGTTGATCAAGTATTGACGTTTTGCGGCATTGCGCCTGAGGCCCGGCAGTGACCCCTCGTTCGGTCGGATATGCGCAATGGCGGGCGCATGCGAACGGCGTCAATCCGCCCCGCGTCATGCGTGACTGGCTCGTCGATAATGCTTCTCTGACACGCAAGCTGATGGCACGAAGCAATCACTTCCGTGTGCGACGCCTACGGCAGGAAAGAGCATTATGTCTGGCGGACGAATTCGAAACGGTTGTTTTGCCGCGTCGTATTTGTGTAGAGCAACGCGAGGTTTTGCTGGAATGCGACGGCCGGCCGGTAGTCTACGCACATACTATCGTGCCTTTGACTGCAACGACATCCGACTGGCCGTTCTTCAGCCGATTGGGTGAAAGATCACTCGGTACGACGCTGTTCGGTGATCCGCGTGTTGTGCAAGGCCGGCTGCAATATGCCCGGTTGAGGGCGCAGCATCCGCTGGTGCGCCGTGCCAGTGCCGCGCTTGGCGGCGTTGTGTTTCGCATACCTGTGTTCGCGCGCCGTTGCCTGTACCGACGCAAAAAAGGCGTATTGTTGGTCACCGAACTATTTTTGCCGGCGATCGCGACATTGGCATCACAGGATGCTGGTCGGCTCCGCTAATAGGGCATTCCGATTAAAACGAATTAACTCGCTGAAAAGCAAAGTAATCAATGAATCTATTTTTTGAGGAATCCGGCGATTTCAAGGCCGGTACAGTTCTGTCGCAGCAAGGCGAGGCTTACCAGGTCGAACTTCAGACTGGCAAGCGCACAAAAGTGAAGGCACGCGACGTGCTGCTGCAATTCGCATCGCCCGAGCCAACGCAACTGTTAGCCGACGCACAATCGGTCGCGGATGACATTGATCTCGACTTCCTCTGGGAAGTCGCGGGCGAAGAGGAATTTGGATTCGCCGATCTTGGCGTCGAATATTTCGGCCATGACCCTAAACCGCATGAAGCCGCCGGCCTGTTATTCAGATTGCATCGCGCTCCCATTTACTTTTATAAAAAAGGAAAAGGCCGCTACAAGGCTGCGCCGGAAGTATCGCTCAAGGCGGCCTTGGCAGGAGTCGAAAAGAAAAAGCAGCAGGCCGCCATTCAGGCTCAGTATGTGGAGCAACTGCTGGCTCACCGCCTGCCGGAGGCAGTCAAACCGCTGGCCATGCAGCTGTTGTTCAAGCCTGACAAGAACAGCATTGAATACAAAGCGCTGGATGCGGCCTGCAACCAATTGCAAATGACGCCGCAACGTCTGATGCTTGCTGCTGGTGGTATCGACTCGCCAAAGCAATTGCATTTGGCCAAGTTCCTGTATGAGTATTTCCCGAAAGGGATCGGGTTCCCGCCGCTTGCGCTGCCGCAGGTGCCGCCCTTACCGGTTGCCGATGTCCGGGCCTTTTCGATCGACGATGTCACCACCACCGAGATAGACGATGCGTTTTCTCTCGTCCAACTCGATGATGGTAAGTTGCGCGTGGGCATACACATTGCCGCCCCTGCACTCGGGATCAAACGCGATGATGCGATTGATACGATTGCGCGCCAACGTCTTTCCACCGTCTATATGCCCGGCGACAAAATCACCATGCTGCCGGACGAACTGGTGGAAGTATTCACGCTTGGCGAAGGCAGGACCTGTCCAGCGGTATCGCTGTATGCAACGCTCGATCCATCCGACTGGTCGGTACTGGCGACCGAGACCAGGGCCGAAGCCGTGCCGATTGCCAGCAATTTGCGACACAACGATCTCGATGAGCTGGTGACGGAAGAGAATCTCGCCAGCGGTGCAGGCGATTATCCACACAAGGCTGATATCGCATTGTTATGGCAATGGGCGCAGGTGCTGGAAAAGGGGCGTATGGCCAAGCGCGAAAGCTTCGGCCTGAAACCGGAGCAAACTAATCGCATCGACTTCAATTTTTACGTGGAAGACGATGTTGTCAGTATTGTTCGCCGCAAGCGCGGCGCACCGCTCGACAAGATCGTTGCTGAATTGATGATCTTTGCCAATAGTACTTGGGGCAAGTTGATGCATGACCACGGCGTGCCTGGTATCTATCGGAGCCAGGGAGGCGGTGGCGGTGGTTGGGCTGCCAAGATGCAGGTGCGCATGGTAACGCATGCGGCGCCACATCAAGGGCTCGGCGTAGATCAGTATGCATGGAGCACCTCGCCGCTGCGGCGCTATACGGATTTGGTCAACCAATGGCAAATCCTCGCATGCGCAGAACATGGGGTCACCGCGCCGTTGGTGGCGCCCTTCAAGCCGAAGGATGCCGACTTGTTTGCCGTGGTGTCGGCATTTGACGCGGCTTATTCTGCCTATGCCGATTTTCAGAACGGCATGGAGCGTTACTGGTGCCTACGCTGGCTGGCACAGGAAAATGCGAAACATGTGGATGCGGTCGTACTGAAGGATGATGTGTTACGGTTAGTTGATATTCCGCTAATTATTCGCTTGTCAGGCATGCCACAAGTTCCGCGCGGAACACAAGTCAGACTGGACCTGATTCGTTGGGATGAGGTTGATCTCACCATCGAAGCGCGTTTGTTGGAAATGACCACGGTGGCTGCGGATATCGATCCCACCGTCATTGCGGATGACGAAATCCCCACAACGGAAACAGAAGCTGGGGCTGAATCGGTGCAGGAGTAAAAAGTTCGTCTTGGAAATGCAGGCTTTATCGTAAAATCCAAGGCTTCTGCAATTGCCGGTTCCTGCTCTTACGCGTGAAGCTACTTCTTGAAAATCGTACATTATCCATCGCTGTCGCAGCGTCGGTACTCGTGCATGGCGCTTTGCTGGCATTGCGCTTCGCCGCGCCAGATACCTTCCAATTCAAGCCGATGGACACTGGCCTGGAAGTCATTCTTGTCAATGCCAAGCATGACCGAAAGCCGCTGAAAGCCGAGGCGCTGGCGCAAGCTAATCTGGATGGAGGTGGCAACGCTGATGCCGGCCGTGCCAAATCGCCTCTGCCAGATATGCGCAAGAGCGAAGACGGTCAAGACATGAAAGCCGTTCAACGTCGCATCGAAGAACTTGAGAAGCAGCAGCGCATGCTCGCCCAGCTCAACAAGAAATCGGTGTTCTCGACCTCGTCGACCAAGGACGACACCAAGCCCAGGGAAACGCAGCCACGGGCGGATGGTAGAGATGCCACTGAAAGCATGACGGAAATACTGCGGCGTGAGGCGGAAATTGCCAAGCGCATCGAGGATGAAAACAAGCGCCCGAAAAAAACCTTCATTTCCCCAAGCACGCGGGAAGTCGGTTACGCCATGTATTTCGACAGCATGCGCCAGCGTATTGAGAAGTACGGCACCTTGAATTTTCCGCAAAAGGATGGAAAGAGACTCTATGGCGAGTTGACCCTATCGATTTCTGTCTTCCAGGATGGGACAATTTATGCCACGGACCGCGACCGCGGTATTACCATCGAACGTTCATCCGGTAATCCAGCGTTGGATGAAGCCGCCAAGCGCATCGTGCAGCGAGCTGCCCCGTTTGGGGCCTTTGCCAAGAACATGCGTTCCAGTGGTAAAGATGACGTGTGGGTGATGACGACCCGGTTCCGGTTTACCCGAGAGGACGGACTGGAAACCGCAATGCAAGGGAGGCGCAGTTGACTGCCGCTACCGACCGTTATGCGGTCATCGGTAATCCGATCGCGCATAGCAAGTCGCCTGAAATTCATGCCCGCTTTGCGGCGCAGACGGGGCACTGTGTGACTTATGAGCGTTTGCTCGCACCGCTCGATGGGTTCGCGCAAAGCGTGCAGGACTTCATGCGGCAAGGCGGAAAAGGCGTCAATGTCACCGTACCGTTCAAGCTGGAAGCCTATGCATTGGCAACGACACTTACCGAACGAGCGCAAGCGGCCGGCGCGGTGAACACCCTGAGATTCGATGACGGTGTCATCTTCGGCGACAACACGGATGGCGTCGGTATGGTGACCGACATCGTGCACAATGCCGGCATCAGCATGGTGGACAAAAAGATATTGCTGTTGGGTGCAGGCGGTGCGGCACGTGGCGTCGTCTTGCCTATCTTGGATCAACGCCCGGCTCAACTGGTTGTCGCTAACCGAACCATGGCGAAAGCGGTGGCGTTAGCGGAGCATTTCGTTGGCCGAGGAGCGATATCGGCAAGTGACTTCGGTACATTGCGGACGCCATTCGACATTGTCATCAACGCGACTTCGGCCAGCTTGGCGGATGATGTGCCACCAGTTTCGCCATCGCTGTTCTCGACCGTGACGTTCGCCTACGACATGATGTACGGGAAAGAGCCGACAGCCTTCATGCAGTTCGCCACTCAGCACGGCGCGGCAGTGCGCGACGGGCTGGGAATGCTGGTGGAGCAGGCAGCAGAAGCTTTTTTTGTCTGGCGTGGCGTACGGCCTGAGACGGCCATGGTGTTCGCTGATCTACGTGCAAAACTATAAGCGCAATGAGACTCCTGCGTAAGTTATTGCTATGGTTGGTGGTGGCGCCGCTTACCATTATCTTACTGGTGCAGTCGTATTTCTTTGCCCAGATATGGTGGTGGGTTGGCCACAACCCTGAATCGACCAGTTTCATGGATCGCCAGTTGGCGGTACTGCGTGAAAAAAATCCAAAGGCGCAGCTCAAGCACAAATGGGTTCCCTACAGCCGCATTTCCTACAATCTCAAGCGTGCCATCATCGCTGCTGAAGATGCCCAGTTTTCAGCCCATGAAGGTGTGGACTGGGAGGCAATGCAAAAAGCCTACGAGAAAAATCTTAAGAAGGGCAAGGTTGTCGCAGGCGGTTCGACTATTACCCAGCAACTTGCAAAGAATCTTTTTCTGTCTGGCGAGCGCAGCTATCTGCGCAAGGGGCAGGAGGTCATCATCACTTATATGCTTGAGTTCTTGATGGATAAAGAACGGATTTTCGAAATTTACCTGAATGTGGTCGAGTGGGGCGTTGGTGTGTTCGGGGCAGAAGCGGCGGCGCGACATTACTATGGCGTTTCGGCCGCCAATCTGAGTGCGGGACAGGCGGCACGACTCGCAGTGATGTTACCGCGCCCACGGTTCTACGACAAAAATAGAGGTTCGGCTTATCTGGCGCGACGTTCCGATCTGATTCTACGGCGCATGGGGGGGGCAGACCTGCCCTGAGCGCTTCATGAAGTGCAATGTCGGACGGCGAGGAGATGAGCATAGGAATTGGCCAATCGGGCCTTTGCCGGTGTGGCAGGAAATGGTCGTCGAACCACGGTAATGCGGCATTGTTCTGCGCTTGCCTGCTGTTGGCGATATAAGTACACTTGCGCTGTTTTTGTTCCCGGAGACCCAACTTGGGTAGTCCTAGTACACATAGTCAACCGTCAATCGACGGTCGATCGGCGAGATAGTGCTTTGACAGCCTAGCTCTAAGCGCCTCTCGCCAGCAACTGGTGGGTGGGCGTGCCCAGATCTCGAGGCTGCGTTCCCCGTATTTAACTGACCTGCGGATGATCTTCGCGGGATGGCTACGCGTGAAAAAACAACGCAGCCGGGAGAACACATGATTAATGTATTCGTCTTGCAGAATGGGCGGTTGAATCAGGTCAATATCGAAAGCAGGAATGACCTGGAAAAAGCCGCCCCCGTCTGGGTCGATTTGACCGATCCGAACGACGAGGAACGCGCATGGGTAAAAAGCATCTATGGCGTCACCCTGCCAGGCGAAGACGAAGTAAAGGACATCGAGGCGTCGGCCCGTTACTATGAAGCGGAAAATGGTGATCTTCACCTGCGCACCGATTTTCTATTGGAGGAAGACGACGGCCCAGCCCGAGTGATCACCGTCGCATTTATCCTTGCCAGGAATATGTTGTTTTCCGTGCATACCGATGACCTTCCTGTGTTTCGTCTAGTGCGCATGCGGGCGCGGTCGCGCCCTGGCTCTATTGGTGACTACAAAGATGTGTTACTTGATCTGTATGCGACCGACGCCGAGTATTCGGCCGATTCGCTCGAAGGCATTTACCAAAGTCTGGAAGATGTCAGTCGCAGCGTATTGCAAAAGCAGTTAACCGACGAGGATGCGGCTTCCGCACTGAATGCGATTGCGCAGGAAGAGGATTTGAATGGCCGGATTCGCCGCAACATGATGGATACACGCCGCGCGGTCAGCTTCCTGATGCGCGGCCGACTGCTGAATTCGGAACAATTTGAAGAGGCGCGTCAGATTCTGCGGGATATCGAATCGCTGGACGGCCATACTGCCTTCCTGTTCGACAAGATTAACTTTCTGATGGATGCCACCGTGGGTTTCATCAACATCAATCAGAATAAGATCATCAAGATCTTCTCGGTAGCGTCGGTTGCCTTCTTGCCACCCACATTAATTGCAAGTATTTACGGGATGAACTTCCGGCTTTTGCCCGAATTGAGCTGGAATTTCGGTTACCCGTTTGCGCTGAGCCTCATGCTGGCCAGCGCCATCACGCCATTTCTTTATTTCCGCAAACGTGGCTGGCTGAAGTAATGTTGCCATCCAGAGCGCAAGCCCTTGGATAGCAGTCGTTTTCGATTCACGCCAATTTGGTAAATGCCTTACGGGCGGCAGCCACGGTTGCATCAATTACTGCATCATCATGCTGGGCGGATACGAATCCTGCTTCAAATGCGGAGGGAGCCAAATACACCCCTAAATCCAACATTTCATGAAAGAAGATATTGAATTTGGCTTTGTCGCACGCCATCATTTCAGCGTAACTGTTTGGAATCCGTGGTGCGAAATACATACCGAACATGCCGCCGACCGAATCGGCACAGAAGGAAAGGCGCGCCGCCTGGGCTGCATCCATTAAGCCCTTTGCCAGTTTCGTGGTCTGCCCCGTCAGATTTTCGTAGAAGCCAGGCGCCTGAATGAGCTTGAGGGTAGTCAAGCCAGCAGCGACGGCAACCGGATTGCCGGAGAGCGTGCCCGCTTGGTACACAGGTCCAAGCGGTGCCAAATACTGCATCAAATCCTGCCGACCTCCGAATGCGGCCACTGGCAATCCGCCTCCAATGACCTTGCCGAGCACCGTAAGGTCAGGAACAACGTTATAAAGGGATTGCGCGCCACCGAGTGCGACGCGGAAACCTGACATGACTTCATCAAAAATGAGTACGGCCCCATGTTGGCTGCAAAGACGACGCATGGTTTGCAGAAATTCCGGAGTCGCCCGCACCAGATTCATGTTACCGGCAATCGGTTCAACGATCACACAGGCAATCTGGTCTCCCATTTGACGGAATACATCTTCTAGTTGTTGCGGATTGTTATAGTCGAGCACCAACGTATGCTTGGCAAAATCCTCGGGTACGCCCGCCGAAGTAGGATTGCCGAACGTAAGCAAGCCGCTGCCCGCTTTAACCAGCAGCGAATCTGCATGTCCGTGATAGCACCCCTCGAATTTGACAACCTTGTCGCGGCCGGTTGCGCCTCTTGCCAGTCGCAGTGCGCTCATTGCTGCTTCCGTGCCGCTCGACACCAGTCGCACCTGCTCGACCGAAGGTAGGAGGCGGCAGATTTCTTCTGCCATCTCGATTTCCCCCTTGGTGGGCGCACCAAAGCTCAAGCCTCGTGCAGCGGCTTCCTGTACTGCCTGGATGACAGTCGGATGTGCGTGACCGACGATGGCTGGTCCCCAAGAGCCAATGTAATCAATATAGCGTTTGTCGTCCGCATCCCAGAAATAAGGGCCTTCGGCACGGGTAATAAAACGCGGCGTGCCGCCAACCGAGCGAAATGCACGGACAGGCGAGTTGACACCGCCCGGGGTACTGGCTTGTGCACGAGCAAAGAGAGAATCGTTATTGGAAGTCATCGAAAGAACAGAAAAATTTATTGTCCAGAGGCGGTATCGGTTTCCTTGGTCCAGAAATACCGGTCCGGAGTGAGTTTTCCCATGCCAAGGCGGTGCGCATTTGCAAGTGCGGCATGCGTGAATTCCTGCGCTTCAAAGACCGCCTCCGGTACGTCCATGCCATTGGCTAGCATGGCTGCAATAGTCGCAGAAATGGTACTACCCGCGCCGCTAAAAGAACCAGGCAATCTTGGCCATGTGTCATGACGCAAGCTCCCCGACTCGCCGAATAGTGTATTGGCCACATCGTGTACATCGCACGGCGTTCCTGTCACGAGCAGGTACTCACAGCCCATGTCGATAATGCGCATCGCGTCCACCGCCATGGTGTCATTCGTTGAAGGTTCGCGCCACGTTTCGGCTAAACGTGCCAACTCTACAGCGGACGCAAGAAAGAGCGTTGTTTGTGGGATTAATAATTCGCGAGTGGCGATCAGCATATCCTCACTGTCTTGCCCTTGATCTGGCATCGCAGTAATAAAAGGGTCGAGGATTAATGGAATGTCGGGGTAGTCGGAAACAATTTCCGCAATCACGGAAACGTTTTCAATGCTGCCAACCGCGCCTACTTTAAAGGCGGCGACCGGCATGTCTTCAAGGACAACGCGGGCTTGGTCCGCTACCCAGTCGGCGTCAATGACCTGGACGTCCTCGATCCGGGCCGTGTCTGCGATCAAAATCGATGTGACGACAGACAGGCCATGGCATCCCATCGCGGCAAATGATGCCAAGTCCGCCTGAAGGCCTATGGCCCCAATTGGATCGGAGGCGCCGAAAGTCAATATCAGAGGAGAAGTTTGGTTTTGCACGGCTGCTAGATTAAGATATCCGACTTTCCATTTTACTTGATAGAAGGGTTGTCAACTGTGAGTAATACCGAAACATCGAACGAGGAATTCAAAACTTGGATGTGCCTCATCTGCGGTTGGGTGTACGACGAGGCCGCTGGATTGCCGGACGAAGGAATAGCGGCTGGTACACGTTGGGAAGACGTTCCAATCAACTGGACATGTCCGGAATGCGGTGCTCGCAAAGAGGACTTTGAAA
>DATLIB010000104.1:0-6412 GCA_035539595.1 Noviherbaspirillum sp. | reverse complement strand
CAACTCAAGTTCGGTTTCTTGCTCGATGCCTTGCAATACGGTGCGCCGCCGCATGGCGGTCTGGCATTTGGCCTCGACCGCATCGTTACGATGATGACAGGCGCTGAATCGATTCGTGACGTGATCGCGTTTCCGAAAACGCAGCGGGCGCAGTGCCTGTTAACGCAAGCTCCGTCGGAAGTGGACGAAAAACAGTTGCGCGAATTGCATATCCGTTTGCGCAACGTGGAGCCGGCGGTGAAGGCATAGATGCTGTTTGTTAAGGCATAATCAAAGGCGCGGGATTCCGCGCCTTTTTTTATGGGACTGCTGTGGAAATTCCAGGCCTTTAGAAACTTGGATTGGTATGGTTGAGATTTGCCTTTGATAAGAAAGAACATTCAATCCAAGAAGCAATCGCGCATTCGCAGTCCGGTGATGGTGAGGTTGATGGCGTCATGATGAAGGCCAGTTGCGGCGACATATGAACGAAAGAACGAAAGAAAATCGATATTGATTTCTTCTCTGAGGCATGAGCAGCTCTTACAAAATTCCTGAATCTGTCCTTGTTGTCATCTACACCGTGGACCTCGATGTGCTACTGATAGAGCGTGCCGACAAGTTGGGATACTGGCAATCGGTAACCGGGTCGAAGGATCTACCCGACGAACCGCTGCTGCAGACGGCAATGCGCGAGGTAGGCGAGGAGACCGGAATCTGCATCCATGATGAAACTTCCGAGGCCGTCCGGCAATCAAATAGTGTTTCCATACGTAATTTAATCGATTGGCAACTTTCCAATATCTACGAGATTTATCCGATATGGCGCCATCGTTATGCGCCAGGCGTGACTAAAAATGTCGAACATGTATTCGGTTTGCTGGTGCCGCGGGATATTCCGATCACATTGGCGCCGCGTGAACATGTAAATTCCGTGTGGCTACCGTATCGCGAAGCGGCGGACAGATGTTTTTCGCCTTCCAATGCAGAAGCGATTCTGCAACTGCCGAAGTATGTGCCTGTGCACTGAGTGCCCTTCTATTGGGGGGGGCGCATCGTCGGCGATTCTCGGCAAAGCAGGCTATCGATTTGTTGCACAATGTCTAAAATAACTTCATGAAACTTCGGATCGCGACGTATAACATCCATAAAGGCGTCAGCTCGCTGCGCAGTATGCCTCGTATCCATGCGCTGAAGCAGGCCCTTACTTCGATGGAGGCGGACATCCTGTTCCTGCAAGAAGTACAGGGGCGCCACGATAAGTACGCGACCCGGCATGCGGCTTTATGGCCGGAGCAGGCGCAGCATCAGTTCCTGGCTGGAGATTCACATCAGGCGGTGTACGGGATGAATGCGGTGTACGACCATGGCCATCATGGTAATGCCTTGCTGAGCCGCTATCCTGTGCTGTCCTTTAGCAATCGTGATGTGTCCGATCACGCGTATGAAGCGCGCGGCATATTGCATTGCGTGGTGCAGGCGCCACCATGCGATTTGCACTGTTATGTAATCCATCTCGGTTTGTTCGCCGGTAGCAGGAAGCGGCAGACCGAAGCCTTGATCGAAGCCGTCGATGCGTCGTCGCCGTCTGATGCGCCGCTGATCATTGCCGGCGATTTCAATGATTGGACTAACCAATTGAGCGATACGCTGCGCAAGCGGCTCGGCGTTACTGAAGTGTTCGACAACAACCTTCCTACGCGCGGTTTCGGTGCGTATTTGCGGACGCTGAGCGGACGCGGGCCGCAGATGAAACCGGCACGTACCTTTCCGGCGGCCATGCCGTGGTTGCGACTGGACCGCATCTACGTGCGCGGTTGCAGCATCGAATCGGCACAGGTATTGCACGGGGCTTTGTGGGCCAAACTGTCCGACCATGCGCCCATTGTGGCGACATTGGCGCTGAAATAAATTGCAGGCTGCATGGCAAGGTAGAATGGCCGTTCACATCCTCTTCATGGAATCAGGCGTCTCGTCCATGTCTCCCTTATGCGTCCGGTAGAGTTTACCGCTCACAACAAAGTCACGCTTCTTTTTTGCGGTGCCGAGTACTTTCCGGCATTGATCGCCGCGTTTGATGCGGCGCGCTACGAAATTTACCTCGAAACGTATATTTTCACGCTGGATGCCGTCGGCGAACAGATCAAGGATGCGTTGATCCGCGCAGCCGGCCGCGGTGTTACGGTCAACGTAATCACTGACTGGCTCGGTACTGGCCATCGGCAATCGGTTGCGCTCAACCAAGCCTTGCGTGACGGGCGCGTCAATCACCGCGTGTTCAACTCCTGGTTCAAGCGCGGCATTACCCGCACCCATCGCAAGATGTGCGTGGTCGACCGGCAGGTGGCGTTTCTCGGTGGGCTCAACATCAATGACGACTATGTGTCGGATGATGGTTTCAACGAACCGTTGCCGGCACCGCGCTGGGATTTCGCGATCAGGATCAATGGCCCCCTGGTGGCAGCCATCTATCGTGAGATGCAGGCGCATTGGCGGCTCTTGAATGGATTGAGTCTGAAATACCGTTGGGAACGGTTTCGCGAGAGACGCAAAACTGACCGGATTATCGAGGATGGTCCTGCACTGGCCGCGCTGGTGATACGCGACAATCTGCGTAACCGTCGCACGATTCAGAAGACTTACCTGAAAGCCTTGGGTAGCGCACGCAAGAGCGCCATGCTGGCCAATCCGTATTTTGCCCCGGGGCGTAAGTTGCGCGACGGCTTGGCATCGGCGGCGATGCGCGGTGTCGAGGTGACCTTGTTGATCGGCGTCGGCCAGTTCCGCATGCAGGATGCGGTCGCGCACTCGTTCTATCCCAAACTGTTGAAGAGCGGTGTGAAGGTGGTCGAATACCGCAAGACGCAGTTGCACGGAAAGGTCGCGGTGATCGATGACGAGTGGACGACGGTTGGTTCCAGCAACTGGGATGGCTTGAGCTTATTGGTGAACCACGAGGCAAATGTGGTGGTCCGGGAACCGGAATTCGCACAGGCCTTGCGTGCACACATCGAGCGCGCGGTGCAGGAGGGAGTGGCTGTGCGCTTGGAGGACTATGCGAACATTCCGTGGTACGAGCGTGCATGGTATGGCGCTGCCTACATGCTGTACAAGGGTATCTTGAGACTGATCACCTTGGGTAAGTATACGGAGTGATCGGTTGTTCATCGACTGCGATGGAAGTTTTGCCATTCATTGCAACGTCCGCGTTCAATGGAGGGTCGCCGTGTCAGTGCCCCCGCAATGCTGCCAGCCGTTTTACCCCCTCCCGGATTTCCCTTGGAGAAGCGCACTGAACCCCATCATGAATCCACCTTGCTTTGCTTGGTATCGTCAATTGGGCTGCGTTCGCAAACCAATTGACGATACCATTATTGCTGCCAGTTTCATCAACAAAAGGAACATCATGCAGACCCAACTCCAGCACTATCTCGACAAGCTCGCGTACGAAACCGATCCGTCGGACCTGAACCGGGCGTTGAAGGAAAGCGAAAACATCGTCGTCATCGATGCGCGTTCCGGCGAGGCGTATGCGATCGAACATATTCCCGGCGCGGTGAGTCTGCCGCACCGGACCATGTCACAAGAGAGCACTTCCCATATCGATCGCAATGCGCTCATCGTCACCTATTGTGACGGCATCGGCTGCAACGCATCGACCAAGGGCGCGCTCAATATGACCAGGCTGGGCTTCAAGGTCAAGGAACTGATGGGCGGCCTGGATTGGTGGAAGCGTGACGGCTACCCGACTTCCGGCGAGCAGGGAACGCAGGGCAAGAGTGAAATTCTCTGTGGTTGCTGACATGTCCGTCGGCAGTGTATCCACGGACTAGCCCTTTAAGGTGGGTTATCCGTCTGCACTTCGTTCTTGATCCAGTCGCAGAATGCCTTGACCGCCGGTCGTGCTTCCGCTGCCGGAGGACGCAATAGGTGAAAGCAGTAGGGGCCGCGCAAGCGTTGCGGGAACAGCCGGACCAATTTCCCGGAGCGCAAGTCTTCCACAGTAAATAGGTCAGGAGCGAGTGCGACGCCTTGACCGTTGGCCGCCGCTTCCAGCGTCAGATAAGTATGCGAAAAACTTGGCCGCGTCCCGCCTTTGTAAGTGACGCCTACGGCTTGCAGCCACTGTTTCCAGGAGACTTCATCCGGGATGCGCATTTCGAATTCGTCATGCAGCAGCGGATAGCGCAACAGGTCCGCGGGCGTGCGCAAGTCGGGTGCTGCGGCCTTGAATGCAGGGCTGCATACCGCGGAAAACAATTCTTCCATCAAGAGGTCGGCTTGCAAGCCGGGATAGGGGCCGGCCCCGAGCCTGATGGCGACATCGACTCCCTCACGTGCGAAATCGACCGGATGCAGCGAGGCCAATACTCGCATGTCGATCTCCGGGTGCTGCTGTCGCAATCGTCCGAGGCGCGGCATCAGCCAGCGCGTCACCAAGGATGGCACCGAGGTGACAGTGACCACATGTTCGTCGCTCAAGCGTTTGACGGCTTCCGAGGCTTCCGCCAGACCGTTCAGCAGAGGCCGTAGCGCTTCCGCGTATTGCCGACCGGCTGCCGTCAGCGCTACGCCGCGCGCCTGCCGCTGAAAAAGTGTGATGCCCAACCAGCTTTCCAACTGCTTTACCTGATGTGCGACCGCGCCGGCAGATACATGCAGTTCCGCAGCAGCGCTCTGGAACCCGCCGTGCCGGGCGGCGGCTTCGAAGGCGCGAATGGCAAAGAGGGGAGGAAGACGGGAATCCATGGTGTGAAAAAGCCTCAATAATATTAGGTCTGTACAGCAAGAATATTCGTTTGTTTCGTATGGGGCAGCGTCATACACTGGGTCATCGCCGAAAGCGGCGATCAATACCCCTAATAATATTTGCTCTGGAAGCTGCCGTCATGCGCCGTCAATATGCTATTGCTCTCGTTCTGCTGTCCGCCGTCGGTTTCGGCAGCATCGCGCTCTTTGCCAAGATCGCCTACGCATCGGGCATCAGCCCAAGCATGCTGCTGACATTGCGATTTTTGTTGGCGGCAGCCATGCTGGCGCCGGTGGTTTGGCTAAGGCGGCAGACACTGCCGCGCGGCAAGGCGCTGGCCGGCTTTGCGCTGATGGGGGCGTTATACACCGGGCAGTCGCAAAGCTATTTCACGGCGCTCATGCATGCAAGCAGTGGGCTGGTCGGTTTGCTGCTGTATGTCTATCCGGTGCTCGTCACGATGCTGGCGGTGGCGCTTGGCTGGGAAAAGCTGGATCGCCGCACCTTCGTGCTGCTATTGATCGCCATTACCGGCATGGCGATTATGCTGGGCGGCGACTTGCAAGGATCGCCCTTCGGTATTGCGCTTGGCTTGCTGGCGGCCGTGATCTATGCAGTGTATATCGTGATCGGCGGCAGATTGACTCAAGGCACTGATCCTTTGGTCGGCACGCTGGTGATCATGAGCGCGGCGGCACTCGGCAATGGCAGCTTTGCGCTCGTGGGCGACTCTACGCTGCCGGGCGATGCTGCGTCGTGGCTGGCGATGGGCGCTATTGCCTTGTTCTCGACCGTAATCGCCGTTGCCGCTTTCCTGATCGGTATTAAATACATTGGTGCTGCCCAGGCTTCCATCATTTCGACGCTGGAGCCGGTGATTACGCTTTGTCTCGGTGTTGCGTTGCTGAATGAAACCGTGAGTGCCGGCCAACTGGTCGGCGGGACGATGGTGCTGGCTGCGGTGGTGCTGCTGGCAATGCGGCCCAAGCAGCAGGAGGACGCGGTTTGCGAAGGAGCGCGCAGCTAATACCAAGCTGCACCTAAAACATGACATGAAATCCCGTCTTTTATTGTGGGCCTACTTTGTTCATGGCAAGATGGGGCGCTTCTCTCTTGGCTTGGTAAAGGCAATCAATGAATATTTTTACTGTTGCAATCGGCGTCATGGCGCTGTTGTTCGGCGTATACATTGCCGTCTCCCGCCGCTTGCAGCCGCAGAAAATGGCCAAGCTGGAAGCGCTGAAAGACCTGTTCGGCGACAAGATCGGTAACCTGATTCATTTCGGTGCCTATACCGTGATTCCCTTGGTGGCAGGCGGTGTTTTCATCTTTGCCGGCCTGCAAGGTGTGGCCTTGTTCTGAGATGAGGTTCATGGTGCCGGCAAGCGCCGGTGCCAACCTCTGCCACGCGTCATCCTTTGTTTTTCCAAGGCCAACTAGCCGGCCTGTCTCATCATCACATAGACACAGACACCATTTCTGCTGTCACTTCTTTTCATTACGCTGGAACTTTATTTTCGCCAGCTTCTCCTTGCTGATGTAGGCGCGCCTGCGCCTGCCCGTCAGAAAAGGAGAAGGCGATGAATGCGCAAGAACAGCATGATGAAGACTTCGAGCAGGTTGCAAGATTGGTGGAAGCCATCAGGTTTGCGATGCTGACGACCGAGGAAGCGGACGGCACAC
>DATLIB010000103.1:0-3681 GCA_035539595.1 Noviherbaspirillum sp. | reverse complement strand
GAATTCGTCAACGCCGCACAAAACGCACTGCAGTTGAATGAGCGCCTGCAAGTCATGGGCGTACTGACAGGCAGCGGTGCGGCACGCGCCGGGCTCCAGCATGGCGACAAGCTGATCGCCGTGGAAAGTAAGCCCATGCCTACCGGGGAGAATGCCGAGCGCCAGGCGTCGGCGCTGCTGGCGCCGCTAGTCACAGGCCGCACCAGCGTCAAACTCACCGTCGAGCGCAGCGGCAGCGAAAATGCCTTGATCGTACCGCTGACCTACGCATGCGCCTTCGGACTGGAACTGGGCAATACCGGCAACGTAACGGCCTATGCCGATGGCCATCGGGTGCTGATCACGCATGGCATGATGAATTTCGCACAGTCGGATGAAGAACTGGCCTACGTGATCGCCAAGGAAATGGCGCATAACGCCCTGTCGCATGCCGCCAGACTGCGCGTAAGCGCCACCATCGGCGGAATTATCGACAACCTGACGCGGGTTCGCCCGGATATGAGCACGATGGCGGGACTAGGCGGCGTCAAACCGATGCCGCGCGACCTGGACGCCATGGCCGACAAGCTCTCGCTCTACATGCTGGCACGCGCCGGCTACAACATCGATCAGGTAGTACCGTTCTGGCAGCGGATGGCCAGCCAGTATCCGGCCACGGTACTGACGGCTTATACCGCCCTGCATCCGGCGACGGCATATCGCGTGACGATCATGCAGAAGACGGTGGCCGATATCAAGGCGAAGCAGGCGGCGAAGAAACCGTTACTGCCATAGGACCAGAACCTGACTGGTACTTTTCTGTAAATCCCGTTTTTGACACCAAAGCGGGATGAAAAAAAGCGTTATCCAGGCAACATCAGCCGGGATAACGCTTTTTGTTATGTGGGCGTAATTGGTAGACCTACTCAACTCAATTGAAGAGTGTTGAGAATGGAAAAACCAATAGCCGTCCTCAAATCTCTGCCGTTCAAGATGGCTTGAAGTTCTTCTCTATTATCTCGGCGAGATTCTTGCCAAAAGGTCCCTGCCGCGCCGCAAGAAGTTGCATCGCCATGTTCTGGAACTTTACCGGGTCCTTGATGTTCCCCGAAAGAACCAATTGCGCATACCTCGCGGACAAACCCTGAGCATCCAGATTAAGCGCACGGTTAATCGATTCCTCTGCAAATGCCTGGTCGCCTTCAAACGCCGCGATAACAGCAAGCCCCCCATGCGTTTCACCAAGGTTGCGATCCAGCGCCAATGCCTTGTTAAAACTGGCTTTGGCCCCTAACAGGTCGCGATTCATCAATTGGCACCATGCAAGGCTATGCCATGTGCCGATATGCGTCGGCAATGTTTCCACAGCGCGCTGCAGCTCTACTGTTGCTGTCGCCAAGTCCCGACTCAAGAGGCTGGCCAGCCCCAGTCCTGACCAGCCACGTCCTTCGGACGGATTGATGTCCAGTGCCTGCTTGAAGCATCCCTTCGCGACGTCAATCTTTCCGAGTCCAAGACTGACCGTGCCACTGGCGATCAAGGCTTCGATCGGTGCAGCGCCGGTGCGTAACGCCGCCGCGCTCAGGTTTTCTGCCTGGGTCATCTGTCCGTCATCCAGATATAACAAGCTGGCAAGCCCAAGAAAGTCCGCGCGCGCGCCATATGTCTCCATCTGCCGCTCCACGACTTCCAGCGCTTGTTTCACCTCACCCATGTGATGCAAAGTACGCAGGAACAACATGACAAGCTCGGGAGTAGCCTCCGGTCGGTCGACATACGGCAACAATTTTTTGTGCGCCTCTGCATTTCTACCTTGGAGGTAATAGACATAGGCCAGGTTGTAAACGATGCCAGGATCGGTCAACTCCTTGTCCAGCAAAGTGAGCACTTCTTCCGCTTCGCTCAGCTTTCCTTCGGCGATATATACGCTTCCGCTTCGATGCTGAAAGAAATGATCGTTCGGATAAAGCGCGAGCGCCGCATCGACATGCTTGCGCGCCGTGACAGTCCGACCCAACGTCAGATTTAAATCGATCGCCGTTGCCAGCAGCTCGGCATTGCCCGCATCCTGGGCCAGATAGGCTTCGATGCGTGCCAGCTTTGCCGGCATCTCTGTTGCGTTAGTTTGATTGGATTGCATAGTTCAAGAAAATATAAAAGTCGATAAGTTGACGATCGAAACACAAGTTGCACGACGACTTAAGCGCCTTAAAACCGTAGGTCAACGCTGCCCGTTCGGCGCACGCCGTTCCGTAACCTGTTGAGCGCCTCCTTGTGAATCTGGGAAACCCGCCCTTTGGTCAAGTTCAAGATCCGGGCAACTTCCTCAAATGGCAGTTGCTGTAAATAGTGGTACTTGATGACCCGCCTTTCGTTACCCGGTAGCTTCTCCAGCATTTGCCGGATCTGCTGATGCAGCTGCTTCAATTCCACGTGCTGATACGTATTGTCAGGATAGGCGACATTCCCCTCCTGATACATTCCAGAATCTTCCAGCGCGAATCCTACTGCCAAACCAATGGCAAGTTCTGCCAGATACCCGAAAAGGAGAGCGGGGTCCTCTTTCTCCGTCTCCTCGGCTTTCAAGGATTTCATGCGTTCCGAAACAAGGCGTTGCCGCGCGCTGACCTGTTCCTGTTTTTCACTCAAGGAACCGACGCCGTTCAGCACGGCGCCATTAATTCGCATGGCGGCGAAGGTCTCGAATTTCACCCCTCGCTCAGGATCAAACCGGTCAACCGCTTCAATCAATCCAATCGATGCGTATTGCAAATAGTCTGAAAATTCCAGCTCGGGATACGTTCGCTTTGCATACAGTTTTCCGGCAAGTATGCGAGCAAACGGAAAATAAAATTCGATGAGTCGTTCGCGCGACGACGGGTCTGCCTCCTTGACCAGCGACGCCCAGAGCGGCGCCAGGTCGGCCGAGGCTTCAACCGAGACAGATGCTGTTGGAGAAAATTCCACAGTCCGGCGCCCGCGCTTAGGAAAAAGTCCCCAGCAACGCACGCACCACAATGTTCCAGCCGTCGATGAGCACGAACATCAGTATCTTCAGCGGCAGGGCGATCGAGGCAGGCGGCACCATCATCATCCCAAGCGCCATCAATGCGCTCGAAACGATCAGGTCGATCAGCAAGAACGGCAGAAAGATGACGAAACCGATCTGGAACGCCGAACGCAACTCGGACAGCATGAAGGCCGGAATGAGCTGAAGCATGTTGATGTCGTCAATCGTCTGCGGTTGTTCCGCTTTCGACATCTCGACCATCAAGGCGAGGTCCTGCTCCCTGGTTTGCCGTACCATGAACTCGCGCATCGGTTTTATCGCGGCCTCCGCTGCCTTCTCCGCTGACAACTTACCGCTCATAAAGGGTTGCAGTGCGTTAGTGTTCACTTCCGTCAGAGGCGACGACATCGTAAACAAAGTAAGGAACAAAGCCAGGCTGATGATGACGGTGTTGGGTGGCGTCTCCGGCATGCCCATTGCGTGGCGCAGCATGGACAAGACGATCACAATGCGGATGAACGCCGTCATCGACATCAGAATCGCCGGAGCAAGACTCAGGATCGTGAGACCGATCAGAATCTTGATGGCAGAAGATATTTCGCCTGTCGCACTGCTCCCACCGGCCAGTCGGACCTGGACACCGGGCAAGGACACCGCCGGCTCGACAGCCCATGCTGATACCGAACACAAGA
>DATLIB010000102.1:0-9734 GCA_035539595.1 Noviherbaspirillum sp. | reverse complement strand
GGCGTCAATCGCCTTTTTCATCATCGAACAGCGAGAGCGGGCGATCCAGTTCAATTGTCATTGCCGGTTTCGAAAGAATCAGATCCTGTTCGAGAAAGCGTGCCTTCTCGTGCGGCATTGCGGCAACAATGGTATGCGGTTGGCCGGCAGGGCCGATGACGTCCAACAGTTCCACGCCGGGATCCTGCTTGATCCTGTTGATGAGCCCGTTAAGCTGATTCGCATCTTCCGATCGAATAATGTAACGCCCCTTTTCGGGACCATGCTTGATTAATGGCATGGCAGTTTCCTTTCAATGCGCCAGACATCGGGAATGCCCTGGTCTTATCGTTCAGTATGGGCAGCTGTGAGGGATGAGTTCGTATTTCATCTTTACCGATCGCCGGATGGATTTCAAATGTCGCTTTGGCGCGTTTGACTGCGCTCAGTGTTCTGGCTTTAGAAAATCGGCTGCGGTACTTCCACGCAAATTTTCTCTATTGCTGTACCTAGCCATTGTTTTACTCGGGAGAGGCAAACTCGCCGCACAGCGTTGCCATCGTTGCACGGGCCGCGGCGTTCAATCGGACTGTGGTGCTCCAGTCGGAGCCGGACGCGATGAGCGTTTGGCCAACCTCGAACTCGATGGGGGAACGGTGCGGCCACCACATCCCGGCACGCAAGGCGGCGCGCGTGCCGCGCAGGCCGGCGACAGCGATCGGCGCCGCAGCCTTGGCGGCAGCCATGAACGCGCCTGAATGAAAGGGTTTCAGCCCAGCCTCGCGGCTGAAGCCTCCTTCGGGAAAGACGATGACATTCTCGCCGCGCCGTAAGGCCGCAGCCATCCGCTCCATATCCTCCGCGCTGCGCCTGACATCGAAGCGCTCGATAAAGAGCGCGCCCAGACCGCTCAGCAAGCGCCGCATCGCCGGTTGTTGCGAAAATTCGTGCTTGGCCGCATAGGCGTATCCCGGCACCGCCGGCAACAGTGCTGTGAGCACGATCGCATCCAGGTAACTGGCGTGATTGACCAACAGCATGTGAGGCTGGCGTGGCAGGCGGTCGATGCCTTCGGCCGAGATTGGCACGCCTGTGAGTCGGAATAACAGGCGCGCCCCGAAACGGGCAATGCGGCGTCCCAGTGCCGGCCGCTGCAGCAGGATGACCAGCCCGCCGCAGGGGAGTAAAAGCGCGGTAAAGACGGCCCATGCATAGCAGCCGTATGCCCAACCGGCAATGTGCCGCGCGGCGACTACCGTGCGGGACAGCAAGACGCCCGCCGCAAAACGTGCGGTGTGCAGCCACGGCATGGCGGCAGGCTTTGCCGCCGTGCCATGTTCGTACGCTTCCCTGCTGGCGAGACGACGGATCTTTCCGCTGGACGTCTTGAGCACCGCATGTGGCGGCGCCAGAACGATGTCGTCCGCCGGCATGCCGATCACGTCGATGGCGGTCTGGTTGAGCGTGCGGCGCAGCCGCGCGTGCGCCGATTCATCGCGTTCACGGGTCTCGGCCATAATCACCAGCCGCTCGCTGCCGGTGGCGGGATCGGGGCTCGCAAACACCGCGACGCAGCCTTTGCGGATGCCCGGCAGCTTGCCGATGGCTTCTTCCAGGTCGTATGGATACAGGTTGCGGCCGCCGCGCTTGATCAGGTCCTTCACGCGGCCGGTCACATAGACTTCGCCTTCCGCCATGTACGCATGGTCGCCCGAATCGAGCCATCCATCGCGCAACAGCCGGCGCGTGGCATCGGGGTTGCGATAGTAGCCTGTGGTCGCGGAAGGCCCGCGGAATTCCAGGCGGCCGACGCGGCGCTCCGGCAGTTCGACGCCGGCGTCGTCGACGATCCGGATCTCGTGACCCGCCAGCGCCCGTCCGCAAGACGGAATGGCCAAGGTGTCGGCATCGCTGGCCGTTGCAGGCTCCGCTTTACCGTTGCGGGAAAACGGTTCGCGCCGGATGGCATCGATCCGCGGTGCGCGTCCCAGCGGAGGAAACGCGAGCCCGACCGAGGATTCCGCCAGCCCGTATACCGGCGTGATCGCTTGCCGGCGCAAGCCGCAGCGCGCAAAGCGGGCGGCGAATGCGTCCAGGGTGGCGGGACTGACCGGCTCCGCGCCGTTGAGCGCCAGCCGCCAGCTCGACAGGTCCAGCCCGGCCAGCGCGTCATCGCTGACATGCCGCACACATAGTTCGTAAGCAAAGTTCGGTGCGGCGGAAATGGTGCCGCGGTGGCGCGCAATGGTTTGCAGCCAGAGGGCAGGGCGGGCGAGAAAGGCAAGCGGCGACATGAGCACCAGCGGAATGCCATGGTACAGCGAGCCGAACCAGGCGCCGATCAGGCCCATGTCGTGGTAGAGCGGTAGCCACGACACGAAGAGGTCGTCCGATGTCGCCCGCGACGCCTGTCCCAGCGCGCGGATGTTGGCGAGCAGGTTGGCGTGGGTCAGCACCACGCCCTTGGGATCGCCGGTGCTGCCCGAGGTGTATTGAAGAAACGCGATGTCGCTGCCCTGCGAGCGATAGCGCGGCGACACGGGTGATGCTGGCGATGCAGGCGACACGTGCAACTCGGACGGCGTGATGATCGCCGCAAGACTCGGCACCGCGGCCTGCAGCATGACGGCGACCGGCCTGGCTTGCTCCACGGTGATGATGAATGCCGCTTCGGCGTTGGACAGGATGCGTGCATGCCGTTTCAAATGGTCTTCGATCTGGGCCATCCGTGCCGGTGGATAGATCGGTACCGGAATGCCGCCGGCAAGCATCACGCCGAAAAAGCACGCGAGATAATCCTGCCCGGTAGGCAGCATCAGCGCCACGGTTTGCCGGGGCTGGAGTCCTTGTGCGGCCAGGCCGCCGGCGATGCTCCGCGCCATATCGAGCAGGTCGCGATAGCGGATCGGGTGTTCCTGATGCTGTTCGTCATGCAGCAGGATATGGATGCGGTCCGGCTGATGCGCGACGTGCCATGCGAGAACATCCACCAGGGTTTGGGCGTCGTCGGGCAGGCCAGTGGCTTGCGTGCCGGGCAAGTTTGCCAGTGTCTCCGTCGCTGGCGTTTGCGACGCCTGTCCGAGAAAGCGCAGCAGTTCAAGCGGCGTGTCGGCCTGCGACAGCGCTTCGCCGGGAAATTCGACGCCAAAAGCGTTTCCCACCCGCTGCATCAATTCCACGCGCGCCAGACTGTCCAGCCCCAAGTCACGCTCGAATGAAGTGTGCAGCGTGATCGCATACGAATGGCCGGGGTGGGTTTCGCCTGCGAGCTGCTGAACGATGGCCAGCAATTGCTGCTCGGCGGGTACGCCGGAGGTGGCGATGGCGTCGTTCATGGCGGTTCCTGCTGCAAGGGGTCGCTTCACCATAATGCTTCGCATGCGTACATCTTTGTCGCGAATCAAGCTTGCGCACCGGCCCCTCGCTTAATGTGGTCCTGTTTCATTCCTAGGACTTACGTCCTAATTCCTTTCCCGAAGTCGATATGCCCCTCCAATGGTCCGGATAACAAGCACCGCCGTTCCTGCTGCAGAGCGCGTCCTGGCGCCCGGCGTTTCCCGGCGGGAGGCGTGGGGTTGGGCCATGTACGACTTCGCCAACTCCAGTTACACGACCGTCGTGATTACCGCGATCTTCAGCGCCTACTTCGTGGCGGTCGTGGCCGGCGCACAGGCATGGGCAACGCTGGCATGGACTGCCACGCTGGCCGTTTCCAATCTGTTGCTGATGGCAATTGGTCCGGTGCTCGGCGCTTATGCCGACTTGCGCGGAAACAAGAAACGACTCTTGCTGGCATCCACCGTGGGGTGTGTTGCCACCACCGCCGCACTTGCTCTGGCCGGTCCGGAAACGCTGTGGCAGACGATGGTGTTGCTGATTCTGTCCAGCATGTTCTTCGGCATCGGCGAGAATCTGACCGCCGCTTTCCTGCCCGAACTCGCCACCGGTGATAATCAAGGCAAGCTCTCCGGATGGGGGTGGAGCCTGGGCTACCTCGGCGGATTGCTCTCACTGGGAATCTGTCTTTTCTATGTCGACTGGGCTGTTTCGCGTGGGCAGCAGGCACGGCAATTCGTCCCTGTCACGATGCTGATCACGGCGGCCATGTTCGGCACGGCGAGTGTGCCGACATTCCTGTTGCTGCGCGAACGCGCGCAACCGCAAGCAAGCGGCGCCGGCATGGCCGGACAGACCGCGGCGCGTCTGTGGCAGACGTTGCGGCGGGCGCGTCATTACCTTGACCTGCGCCGCTTCCTGCTCTGCGTCGTGGTGTATCAGGCGGGTATCCAGACCGTGATTGCGCTGGCCGCAATCTATGCGCAGCAGGCGATGGGCTTTACGACGCAAGACACGGTACTGCTGATCATCGTGGTCAACATCACCGCAGCGGTCGGTGCATTCGCGTTCGGCTACATTCAGGACCGCATCGGTCATGTCGCCACGATCGCGGCCACCCTCGCGGGCTGGATCGTGATGATCGCGCTGGCATGGCTGGCGCGCGGCCCCTTGCTGTTCTGGATTGCGGCCAACATCGCCGGATTCTGTCTTGGCGCGAGCCAGTCTGCCGCGCGTGCGTTTGTCGGTGTTCTCAGTCCGGCAACACGACGTGCCGAATTCTTTGGCTTGTGGGGCATGGCCGTGCGGCTGGCGTCGATTGTCGGACCACTGACCTATGGGCTGGTCAACTGGCTGTCGCAGGGTGACCATCGGCTGGCGATGCTGATTACCGGCAGTTATTTCGTCGCCGGCTTGTTGCTGCTGGTGGCGGTGGATGCGGAGCGCGGAAAGCGCGCCGCACAGAGTTGAATGATGCATCCGGCGTTGCCGCGCAAGACGGTGGCGGACGGCAAGGCGTCTTGCCGTGCCGCTATCGCGCACCGGCACTGGTTACATGCGCGCATCGGCATTGCTGCCGCATTGTTTTGCATTCAGCTCGGGCACGCGCAAGAACTTCCTTCAGAGCTGGCTGGACCGCAAGCTCTGATCGGGGAAAGTCACGCATTTGCAGTGCCGGCCATGGATTCCCAGCGGCGGAGCGGTCGGCAGCACGCTGAAGCGCAGGGCGACTTCCTTGTGCGGCAACGCACTCTGGGCATTATGATCGGCAATTCCCTGGCGGTTGCTCTCTACGGCAAACAAAACTGGTGGCAAGACGGATTCAACTCGCGTCTTCGCGCGGTCAACGAGGGATGGTTCGGCCAACAAACCTATAGCGGAGGGGCCGATAAGCTCGGGCATTTTTTCATGAACTACGCCAGCACCCGTTTGTTCTCCCGCGCATTCGAATGGAGCGGCAATGATGCCGACCAATCGCTTCGGCTCGCTGCCTGGCTGACGTTCGGCACATTCACCGCCGTGGAAATTCTTGACGGATTCTCGAAGAAATGGCGTTTCAGCAAGGAGGACGTGATCATGAATGCGGCTGGCGTCGGCACGGCCTTTCTGCTGGAACGCAACCCCGCACTCGACCGTGTTCTGGATTTGCGTCTTCTCTATCGCCCTTCGCGTGCGAATGACGGCGGCTTTGATCCCTTCGGCGATTATTCCGGTCAAACCTATCTGTTTGTTGTCAAGGCCAGCGGCATTTCCGCTTTGAGCAATCACCCCTGGTTGCGCTATGCTGAAGTGGCGGTAGGTTACGGGACGCGCGGCTACTCGGGCGCTGCAGCCGTTGGCAACGACCAGCGGTCGCGTAATGTTTATGCCGGGGTTTCACTCAATTTGTCCGAACTGCTCAACGGAACCGTGTTCCGGGACTCAACCGAAGAGCGGCGAGCGCAGCGCCTGACGAATACCTTTCTGGAGTTTGTGCAGGTTCCAGGAACGGCTGCGCTTGAGTCGCATAGGCTTCGCGCGGATTAGCAGCCCGTCGAAGACGGTGCAGCGACAATCATTCGGCATCGCATCGACAAGTTCCAGGCAAGCGTTCGTTCGGCTATGGCGTCGGCCGGAGTGACTCCGGCATGTCATGGCGTCCGTCTTCAATATTGCCGATAAAGTCTTTTCTCTACGATTCGTTCGTGCAGGAACTTCGACAGATTGCCGATCTGCTTGAAAAGAAGGATGTGCTCAATACGCGATCGCTTGAAATGCTGAAATCGCTACTTTCCGGGACTCGTCTCAGGACCGTTTAGTGGAGTTGGTAGAGGTGGTACGGAGGTCCGCGCCACTGTCAGAAAATCTTTCCCAACCTGCTTCAAGTCGAGATTCCTGCGCGGTGCCTAACCCTGTTGGCTCTCTGTCATCTGCCTGCAATATTTTTCAAGGTTTTCCGGCAAATCGCTGGGGCATACGCCACATTGTTTATTGCCGGGAACAGCGTAATCAATAAACTTTGGATAAGGAAGATTCAGGTTCGCCATGATGTTCTTGAACTCATCAAGACTGCGGTTTTCTCCGAGCCGTGGATTGCGCTTTTTTTCCTGACCGATCGACGACACCCTCCGGTCATTGTAGTCATGCGCTGGATAGACCAGGTAGTCATCCGGCAGAGAAAACAGCTTCTTCCTGACGCTCTGATACAAGGCGTTCGCATCACCGTTCTGAAAGTCGGTGCGGCCGCATCCGTCGATAAGCAGCGCATCGCCGGTCAATACCCTGTCTCCGAACAGGTAGGCGAAATGTCCGTCGGTGTGACCAGGTGTATGCAGAGGTTCAAGGATGATGCCGCCTACCTGAAACGGTGCTCCTTCTTCGATGCCGACGTCGACGCAAGGCTGGCGTTCGCAAGCCGGTGCCGCGATCTTGCTTCCCACCTGTTGCTTCAGGTGCAGCGCCGCGGTGATGTGATCGGCATGGATATGGGTGTCCACGCTGTAGGCGAGTGTCAGGCCATGACGTTTTATCTCGCCAAGGTCACGATCCATCGACACGACCACCGGGTCGACCAAGATCGCCTGACCAGTCTCTTCACAACCTAACAAGTAGGTATAAGTGCTGGATAGCGGTTCAAATAACTGGCGGAATATCATCGGAACTCCTGTGTATCGTGCACGCTGAGGAGTCAGAGCGTGACCAATTCTGTGTGTCCAAAACCCTTTTGGTAATCAAGCACGGAGACAACCTGCGGCTGGATCTTCAGGAATGCCACCTCGTCGCGCGCCTCGTAACCGGTCCACTGAAGCAATTGCGGAAACCGCTTGACCATGCAGTCAGCCGCATGCTTTACCTGCTCCAGATCATCAAGTATTTCGGCGGTAGCGCCCATCGAGATGCCTTTGATATGGTTCCAGTCCTGATAGTCCGCATTAATGGTCAGCGATACCTTGTTGTTGTGCCGGATATTGTTTGCCTTCTGGCTGTCTTTTCCCATCCCCACATAGATTGTCATTCCGTCGTTGGCATAGCTGACAGTGGTGGCTTGCGGATAACCATCCGGCCTGATCGTCGCAATCGTCAGGTCTTTTCCGTGATCGATGATATCGAGTATGAACTGTTCGGTTGATTTGTCCATGTTGAATCTCCTTTGGTCTTCAATTCGGTTATCCGGGTGCCGGCGTCGTTCCTCTGGTAAACATGCCGATCTTTTCCTGGTAACGGTTGTGATGGATTTCGTCATCGGTCAAAACCAGTCGCGCAACTAGCGCCTTTCCGCAAAGCGCAGCAATCTCATTTCAATGCGACATGAAAACCGGGATGGTCGCGTCTTGCAAGATGGTGC
Organism: Noviherbaspirillum sp.; assembly: GCA_035539595.1. Lineage (GTDB taxonomy): Bacteria > Pseudomonadota > Gammaproteobacteria > Burkholderiales > Burkholderiaceae_D > Noviherbaspirillum. The sequence continues at coordinate 2,095 of DATLIB010000102.1, read as the reverse complement.
GGCTTGCTCCGCCGAGCATCATCTCGCGGAACCGGGAACGTCCGTAACAGCCCATGACCAGCAAATCGGAGTTCAAATCGGAAGCAAGCGACAAGAGTGCATTGCCGATGTCTATCTCGGTCGTCTGCAGCGTCACATTGACTTCAATGCCGTGACGCGCCAGATAGAGCGCAATATCGGCGCCTGGTTCCGGGGAAAAAGCATCCGGTTGCGACTGCGGATTGAACAGTACGACCTCCACGATCTTCGCCCGTTTGAGCAGCGGGATCGCATCGCGCACCGCCCTGCTGGCTTCCGGGCTGCCATTCCAGGCAACCAGTACTCGATCGCCTACCGTGCTGAACGACCCCGCATAAGGAACCAGCAGGATTGGGCAATGGGTGTTCATCACGATATGCGCCGGCAAGTCTTGACCGAGAACGGAAGACGGGAATACTTCTGGATCGTACTGGCCCAGGACGACCAGATCGCAATACGGCGCCTGTAGCGTCAATCCGCCTGCGGCATCGTCATCGACATGCCGTGTCTCCAGCGACTTGATGTCAAACTGACGGGCTTTCGTCTCGAATCTCTGTAGCGATGCATTGGCGCGCTGCCGCATCGCTTCCAGATGCGGACCGACGACAGGATCTTGCGGGTTGCCCTCGGCCACCTGATAAAGAAAGCGGGATACGCCTGTCACAGTGGATCCGATCAGATGCGCACTTTCCATTTCGGCAAGCTTGCACGCAATGGCAACAGTGACGTCCAGAGATTGAGATTCGTCTATGTGAACGAGTATGGTTTTATAAGACATGGAATACTCCTTTATGTGTATCTCCTGCAGTGCTTTACAGGGTAACTGCTCGGTATCGGGTCAACATGGATTGGATAGGTATATTCCGGCGCGACATAGATGCCGATGACTTCCGCTTGATGATCCTTGGCAAAGTCGATGCCGGCATGCGCTGCGGCATTGGAAAGATCGGAGCCATCGGTAGGGATAAAAATTTTCCGGTACCGCATGACGTTCTCCTCGCGCTGGAGCGAACTATCAAGCCAAGTTAGCAGCGTTGCATTGCAAGGGCTTGTGTGGTCTCAATGGGACCTCCTGCAGCTATTCTTATTCTGAGAGGAATCGCATGCAAGGATGGCAAATCATGGATGCCCTGACAAACCAGAACAAGCTCATCGACCGCCTGGCCCATATCCTGGAAGTCACGGAGGGTGAAGTCAGTCAGTTCGAAACGCATATTTCGCGGGTACTGGTCGCAGGGAAATATGCGTTCAAGTTCAAGAAGGCTGTTCGGCTCCCGTTTCTCGATTTCTCCACACTGGAAGCACGCCGCTTCTATTGCTTGGAGGAGTACAGGCTGAATCAGCGGTTGGCTCCTGAAATCTATATTGACGTGGTGCCTGTGACAGGAAGTGCCGAGCATCCGGCTATTGGCAAAGCAGGGGAGGCGATTGAGTATGCAGTCCGGATGCATGCTTTTGAGCAGCAGGCACTATGGAGCTATCTTGCGAGCCATGGTCTTCTCACTATCAAGGACGTCGACGATCTGGCGCCAAAGCTCGCGCGCTTCCATCTGGACTTGGCAGCAGCGCCGTTCGACGCCCCATGGGGAACGCTGCAAACGATTGCCGCGACGTCTTCCGAAACGCTTTCCGAACTTTCAAGACTTGTTGCGGAGGAGGATGTCCGGGATCATTTGATTGCCTTGCAGCGTTGGGAGGCCGAACAACAGTGCAAGCTTGCCGGCACGTTCAAAGACAGAAAGGCGCAAGGCATGGTCAGGGAATGCCATGGCGATCTGCATTGCGGCAATGTCTTGACGGTAAACGGGGAGGTACAGGTCTTCGATTGCATCGAGTTTAACGACCAGCTTCGCTGGATCGATGTCATGAACGATCTCGCGTTTATCCATATGGATCTGGCGTTCCAGCGGCGGGGCGATCTTGCGGCAAGGCTGTTGAATCGTTATCTGGAAATCACCGGCGACTATCAGGGGTTGAAGGTGTTGCCCTATTATCGGACCCACCGCGCCCTGGTTCGCGCCGAAGTCATGCTGTTGCGGGCGCGTCAACCAGGCGTCCCTGGACAAGACGCGGATGA
>DATLIB010000101.1:0-3989 GCA_035539595.1 Noviherbaspirillum sp. | reverse complement strand
GTGTCGGGTCACTCGCACAAGCCGAAGATCGAAGAACGGGATGGTGTGCTGTACGTCAACCCAGGCAGCGCAGGGCCGCGCCGCTTCAAACTTCCAATCTCGGTAGCGGAGTTGCTGGTGATGGGCAACACGGTGACGGCGCGTATCGTCGAGTTCGAGGCAACGACTAGTTAAGCTTACATGGAGCGGGTCCGGTTCCATGCAGGCATTTTTCAATCAATCCGAGGAGTGAGAGATGTCGGTTGTCAGAGAAGAAAAAGGAAGCTGCCTTTGCGGTGCGGTTCACTTCACCGCCAAGACGATGAACAAAAATGTCGGCGCATGCCATTGCATGCATGTGCAGGAAATGGACTGGCGGCCCCTTATTGACCGTCGATTGCGGTAGCGAGGTTTCCTTTGAGGGGAAGGAAAACATTTCATCCTTTGATTCGTCCGACTGGGCGGAGCGGGGGTTTTGCAACAAATGTGGAAGCCATTTGTATTACAGATTGAAGCAGAAAAATCAGTACGCTGTTCCGGTTGGTCTATTTGATGACGGTAAAGAGTTGGTTTTCGATCACCAGATATTCATTGACGAAAAGCCCTCCTTTTACTGCTTTTCAAATCCGACAAAAAACATGACAGGCGCGGAAGTCTTTGCACTCTATGCTCCGCCGTCCGAATAGGTGGGCCCCGGCTAACCGATAGCCTGGATCAACAAGGAGCAATAATGAAGGGAAGCTGTTTGTGCAAAGCGGTGGAATACGAAATCGATAGGCTGGACAAGCCGATCGGTCATTGCCATTGCCGGACTTGCAGAAAGGCGCATGCCGCCGCTTTTGCGACAACCGCGGGAGTGCTGCGCGAGCATTTCCGTTGGATCAGAGGACAGGAAAAACTGTCGTCATTCGAGTCGTCACCCGGAAAGTTGCGGCGCTTTTGCTCTATTTGCTGAAAAGCGGCTGCCAGTGGGATATGTCGCCGAGCGACTTTCCGCCGAAGAGTACGGTGTACACGTACTTCAAGCAGTGGAAAGAAAAGCCTCAGGAAGATGGGATAAGCCTGCTGGAGCGGGCGTTAAAAAAATCAGGTTATTGATGCCCGTATGAGACTTGGTCGGAGCGCGCAAACCACCTTTTTAATCGTTGATGCGCAGAGCGTCAAAAATACGGGCACGGCGAAACAGAAGGGCTATGACGCCGGCAAGAAAGTGTCGGGGATCAAGCTGCATATCGCGGTGGATACGCAAGGATTGCCGCATGCGCTTGGCGTGACGACGGCGGATGTCACCGATAGAAAGGGCGCCTTGGCGGCTTTCGCGCAGCACAAGCCATCGTTATCGATGGTTGTCAGCATGCTGACCGACAGCGGGTATACCGGCCAGCTTTTTGCGGATGGCGTCCATGAGATTCTGGGCGCCGCCGTGCAAATCGCCAAGCGCCATGAGCTGCATAAATTCGTTGTCCTGCCGCAGCGATGGATCGTGGAGCGATCCTTTGCCTGGTTGGAAAAATGTCATCGCCTGTGGAAAAACTGCGAACGACAACTCAACACCAGCTTGCAGTTCATGAATTTGGCTTTCCTCGTCATCCTGCTGAGACGGATTTGAGGGGAAAAGATCTCGAACAGGTTCTTAGAAAGCTTTTAGAAGCTCTCTGAAGACGCATAAGTACTCGTTGCACCGGGGGACTACGGTCGGTGGTCAACTCGAATGTTGAGCGGCCGCTTTTGAGAAAATCGAACGGCGGCTATGGGCACATAGGGTAAGTAGCGCTTTTCGATAAGCTGCCACCCGAATTGATTGGGCCAGGCGTTTTCGCGTGGTACGGCCAAACGGCGGCAATGCGAAGAAGTGGAGCTGTCGCTCAAGTAGCGCGCGCTCAATGTCTGTTCAGGTCGATGTGCTGCCGCCACAACAACTTCGTCGGGTGCCTGCTTCGTCGTTCAGTGCAGACAATTGTTAGTTCAGCGGGCGGATGGCGGCTGAGGCACATGGCGCCATCCCGCCCGTCTCCGAAGTCCTCACGCTCACCGATCATTCAAAATCGTCACGGATCATCGGTAATCGGCGTATCTGGACGATTGCCACTTGTCACCGCATCGCGCGCCAAGGCGACGGCGTCACGCAGATTCGGAAGCAGCATTGCCTGCCCGCCGATATACCCAGTCAAAGCGCTCGTTGCACGCCGCTCAATTTCATCCGCCGTCGTCAAACCGAGTCGCACCAGGGCTTGAATATCCTCGCGGTCGTTATCGGCAAATCGAGCGATCTTGCTAACCGCGAGGTCAACTGGTGAAAGGACATGAACCCGGATGTAGTCCACACCGAGATCAACCGGAATGGCGTCATCCAAGTAGTCCTCGTGCATCAGCGCAAATGTCGAGTTGTAGTTCGTGTCCAGATAGATAACCTGCGGCGAGCCGTCCTCCAGGGTGACCTCAACCATCAAGTCATTTGGAAGAAGCACACGACCGCCAAATTCAGCGTCTACATCGGTGGTGACGCGGCTGGCCGTATAAAGGTAGACCGCCATGCCGCCAGCCAAATACACATTCAAAGGTTTACGGAGGGATAGCCGTTCTTCAAGTTGCTTAAACAGCTTCCTTAGACCATCAGCCAGCGCTGTTTGTGTATGGAAGATTTTGCTGTCGGACATTTCAACCTACTGCCTATGAAGTTGTAGGCTCAGCATGTCGCGCAGACGAGGCAGACTGAACACCCAACCATTTCGCACCACATCGGCGGGAGCCAGTTTGTCATTAGGATGGCGCGCAAAATAGCGTTCGCTCGCCTGCATCAAACTTGCCGATTCGCGAGGAAACCGAGACTGAACAACCATTGCGGCCAAACGGAAGACGTTGGCCTCTCGCTGATCGTGGGCGACAGACATTGAGCCGCGCGCAGCCACCGCGCATCGCGCAAGCATGTCGCCTTCAGCCTCTCGTGCGTTCATCCTTCATCTCCTTGTTCGTGCGACATTATCTTACGGTTGCCGATGCTAGAACTCTACGGCAAGGCGGCGCGAAAAGCGACACCGCTTTACGGTGTTGTGCGAATAAAACGGTCGCTTGGCGACGCTCGATCCCGGCTTCCCGCCTCAAAAGGCGGGACTTGCCCGACCCGCCGGCCGTGCTGTACTGTAAGCGCCTTTTTCGCATAACGAACAAGAAGCCGCATCCTCCGGGGCCGCCATCTTATGAAATCAGAACAGACGCAAGTCCTCGATCGCCCGCCGCGAACCTTCGAACTCTTCACCCCGCTCGCCCCCGGCGCGCTGTTGCTCCACCGCGCGCTGATCACGGAGGCGTTGTCGCAACTGAGCGAATTCACGCTCGACATGCTGTCCCCGAACGAGGACATCGATCCCGACGAGATCCTCGGCCAGCGCGTGTCGATCCGCGCCGAGCTGCCGGGTCAGCACGAGCGGCGTTTCACCGGCTACGTCACGAGCTTCGCGCATGTGGGCATGCTGGGTCGTTACCATCACTACCAAGCCGATGTGCGGCCGTGGTTCTGGTTTCTCACGCGCACGATGGATTGCCGCATTTTTCAGAACCAGACCGTTCCCGAGATCATCCAGGCGGTGTTCGGCGAACATGCGCTCGCCGACTTCAAGCTGGAGCTGGCCGGCGCTTATCGAAAGCGCGGTTATTGCGTGCAATACCGGGAAAGCGATTTCGACTTTCTGTCGCGGCTGATGGAGGAGGAAGGCATCTATTATTATTTCCGCCACGGCGAGCGCAACAACACGCTGGTGTTGGTGGACAGCATGAGTGCGCATTCGCCGTTTTCGGGTTATGAGCAATTGCCGTTCGTGCCGCAAGGGCGTCTGGTGCGGCCAGAGCATGAATACGTCCATGCGTGGGAGTTCAAGCGGGCGGTCAAATCCGGCAAGGTGGCGCTGAGCGATTACGACTTCCAGCGGCCCAGCGTGAATCTGCAAGTGGCCTCGGCGATGCAACGCAAGCACGAGCAGTGCGACAGCGAGATCTTCGATTATCCGGGGACG
>DATLIB010000100.1:0-2919 GCA_035539595.1 Noviherbaspirillum sp. | reverse complement strand
GGTTTTTTTGTGTCGACATACTGGTTGATTTCATCCGCCAGTGCCATGATCTGGCGGATTGCCTTGCCGTATTCACGTGCCTCGAACGATTCCTTGATGGCCGCTTCTTCCTGGTTGAAATGCGGCTGCCAAGTGGCCTCGGCACTGAGCTGGCCGCCAAAACGCTTGGTGATGAAACCAGCCGCGCGGCTGGCAATGTTGACATATTTTCCGATCAGATCCGAGTTGACCCTGGCGACAAAATCGTCCGGATTGAAGTCAACGTCCTCCACCTTCGCATTGAGCTTGGCGGCGATGTAATAGCGCAGCCATTCCGGATTCATGCCGATGTCGAGATAGCGCAGCGGCGATATGCCCGTGCCGCGCGATTTCGACATTTTTTCGCCACTGACCGTGATGAAGCCATGCACGAATACATTATTCGGCACTTTCAATCCTGAAAATTTCAGCATGGCAGGCCAGAACAGCGTGTGGAAGTAAATGATGTCCTTGCCGATGAAGTGGTATTGCTCCGTCGTCGGATCGTTCATGAAAGCCTGGTAGTCGCGCCCGGTTTTGTCGAAATAATTTTTCAGCGACGCCAGGTAACCGACCGGCGCATCCAGCCAAACATAGAAATACTTGCCCGGGGCATCCGGAATTTCGATACCGAAATAGGGCGCGTCCCGGCTGATATCCCAATCGCCCAGACCTTCTTCCCCTTCCAGCCACTCCTTGGCTTTGTTGACCACTTCCGGCTGCAGGCGACCCGGTTCCTGGGTCCATTCGCGCAGGAAGGACACGCACTTCGGATCCGACAACTGGAAGAAAAAGTGTTCGGAGGACTTGAGTACAGGCGTCGCGCCCGACAGAGTGGAGTAAGGGTTCTTCAAGTCGGTCGGCGCGTACACTGCGCTGCACACCTCGCAGGAGTCGCCGTATTGATCCTTTGCACCGCATTTCGGGCAGTCGCCTTTGATGTAGCGGTCCGGCAGGAACATGTTCTTGACCGGATCGAAGAATTGCTCGATGGTTTTGCTGGTAATCAGCTTGGCGTCATCGCGCAGGCGGCAATAGATATCTTGTGACAACGCATGATTTTCCGGTGCATCGGTGGAATGCCAGTTGTCGAAACTAATATGAAAGCCGTCCAGGTATTGTTTGCGCCCAGCTGCAATCCGTGACACGAACTCCTGCGGCGTTACGCCGGCTTTTTCCGCCGCAATCATGATCGGCGCGCCGTGCGCATCATCCGCGCCGACGAAATGGACCTCATTGCCTTGCATCCGCTGGAACCGTACCCAGATGTCGGCCTGGATATATTCCATGATGTGGCCGATGTGGAATGCGCCGTTGGCATAGGGGAGGGCGGTGGTGACGAACAGCTTGCGGTGCGGTGTGGAGCTCATTTGGCAATGCTTGCAAAATAAAATCGCCATTTTAGCAGCGCAGGGATGCTTATCGCCGCAATCCGGTGTCAAACCTTGATTGGTGCTGGATGGCGGCAAGTCGATCGGGCCTTTGGTTTAGACTATGCAACAAATTTCAGGAGAAGCAATGAGCATCAGTGTTGAAGCCGTCAAAGCGGCGCTATCCCAAGTCATCGATCCGAATACCGGCAAAGACCTGGTTTCCGGAAAATCAGCAAAAAATATCCAGGTGAATGGCCTCGACATCAGTTTTGATGTCGAACTGGGCTATCCGGCCAAGAGTCAGATCGGCGCTCTCCGTGATGCTGCGACGCAAGCGGTGCGTGGCATTCCAGGTGTAGGCAATATCGGAGCAAACGTTTATTCGAAGATCGTTGCCCATTCGGTCCAGCGCGGTATCAAGCTGCTGGCTAACGTGAAGAACATCATTGTCGTCGCGTCCGGTAAAGGCGGGGTTGGCAAATCGACCACTGCAGTCAACTTGGCGCTGGCCTTGGCTGCGGAGGGAGCGCAGGTGGGTATCCTCGACGCCGATATCTATGGTCCGTCGCAGCCGATGATGATGGGTATTTCCGGCCAGCCGGAGTCGCTGGACGGCAAAACCATGGAGCCGCTGGAAAATTACGGCCTGCAGGTGTCCAGCATTGGCTTCATGATCGATCCCGATCAACCGATGGTATGGCGCGGTCCGATGGTGACGCAGGCATTGCAGCAACTGCTGGAGCAGACTAATTGGCGCGACCTTGACTATCTGATCGTGGATATGCCGCCCGGCACCGGTGATATTCAGTTGACGCTTTCGCAGAAAGTGCCGGTGACCGGCGCGGTGATTGTCACCACGCCGCAGGATATTGCTCTGCTCGATGCGCGTAAGGGGCTGAAAATGTTCGAAAAAGTCGACATTCCTATCCTTGGCGTTGTGGAGAACATGAGTACGCACCTCTGCTCACATTGCGGTCACGCCGAGTCCATTTTTGGTTCGGGTGGCGGGGAAAAAATGTGCGCCGAGTATGGCGTCGAGTTCCTCGGTGCATTGCCGTTGACCCTATCGATTCGTGAACAGACCGACGCCGGCAAGCCGACTGTCGTCGCCGAACCAGACGGCCCGGTCGCTGCTATCTATAAGGAAATCGCCCGCAAGATAGCGGTCAAGGTGGCGGAGAAAGCAAAAGATATGACCGGCAAGTTTCCCAGCATTGTCATCAAAAACGACTAAGGCAAGTTCTCACGCTATGGCCGACAAGGTAAAATAGCGCATCTTCATCCATCACGGCTTTGGCACCCCAAGGCCGTTTTTATTTGCCATGACAGTTCGTACCCGTTTTGCCCCCAGCCCGACCGGCTATCTCCATCTCGGCGGTGCACGCACCGCGCTTTTTTCCTGGGCGTATGCGCGCCATTTCGGCGGCACCTTCATCCTGCGTATCGAAGACACCGATCTTGAACGTTCTACCCCGGAAGCCGTGCAGGCCATCCTTGACGGCATGAACTGGCTCGGACTGCATCACGA
>DATLIB010000099.1:0-9570 GCA_035539595.1 Noviherbaspirillum sp. | reverse complement strand
GCTTTTGACAACATCAGCTGAATGAACATGTGAGATAAATCTTCATTCGGCAGCCGATGCATTGAACTTCTAATGACCTTGAAAGGGGAGCAGATTGGTGTTACGCCGGATCTTCCCATTGGGGATTCCACACGACTTCCCACAGATGCCGGTCAGGGTCGGCGAAATAGCCGGCATAGCCGCCCCAAAAGGTCGCATGCGCGGCTTTGACGATGCTTGCGCCGGCGTTTTTGGCTTGCTCCATTACCGCATCGACTTCCTGTTTCGAGGATACGTTATGTCCCAGCGTGAACTCGGTCGCGCTCGGCGACGCTAAAGGAATGCCCGTGTCATGGGCAATGCTGGCGCGCGGCCATAGTGCGAGTTTCACACCCGCTTGCAGATCGAAGAAAGCCACCGCGCCATGTTCGAATTCCCTGCCGATGATTCCCTGTGTGGACAAGCCAAGGCCGTCGCGGTAAAAGCGGACCGAATTGTCCAGATCATCGACACCGATGGTGATAACGGTAATGCGTGCTTGCATAGGTGGGCTCCTGCAAAGTAAGTCCTATAAGTAAAAAAACGGGCCAAACCGGCCGCGACGGCATTCTATTTCGCTTCCGGCATGCGCTCGTCTGCCGGCGGTTTTTCCTGCGGGGCTGCAGCATGAAAGGCCTCGATGATGGCGTGGCGCACCACGCGCCAATGGCTGGTGCGCGCGCGCACATGCTTCTGGTTGATTTCCAGTTCGATACCCAGGTAGCGGTCCGGCGGAAAGCGCTGCCGCAGGTAAACGGTGAAGCCGTCGGCGGTGCCGGTGTACGGGTAATTCATGCGCGTCTTCAGCGCCGCTGCGTAGGCTTTCAGGGCTGTTTGCCAGCGGCGGCACAGTTGGGTTTCGGCGCTGCGGGCGGGGTCGTAGAGCAAGCCGACGTCGGCATGGCGCGGCTTGCCCTGGAGTTCCGGCGTGAAGCTGTGGCAAGAGATGTGAACGACGCGCGCGCCGTCGGCGATGGCTTGGGCGATGTTCGTTTCCGCCTTGAGGCGGTAAGGACGGTAATAGCGCCGGAAAATTTCTTCGCGCAGGTCGCGCGGCACGGCGCGGGTGGCTTCGGAGTACAACTCGGGATGACTGGGCGAGCGGTTGAGGTCGATCAGCAGACGGCTGATGGTGGACACCAGCAAGGGCGCATCCAAGGCCTGCGCCAGTTCGCGCGCGAGGCGCAGCGCACCGGGATCGTAGCCGCGGTGGGTGTGCAACAGATCTTCGTGGCCGCGGAAAAAATCCCGATAGCGGGATGGAATGCGGTTGCCGCCATGTTCGCAGGTGACGAGGTAGAAATCGGGAATCGGATAAGCGTCTGCATTCCGGCAGCCAGTTCCGAATTGTTTGGCTGTGTCTGGTTGTGCAAGCGGCTGTGCGCCCGCTTGGATGGCTGCCGGCGGGACGGCAATGCCGTTGTCTGTGCCGCTGTCTCTGGACGGCTTCATGCGCTGAACATCCTTCCTTCATCCAGGCAGTTGCATAACTCCCGGTACACCACCTGCAGGCGCTGCCGCGAGCAGTTGCCATTGAGTGCCCGCAGGATGCGGCGCGCCAGAGGGCCTTGTTCCAGGATGGTTTGCAAAGGGACGCGCCAATGCAGCGCATGTTCGGGATCGTCATCCATCATGCCGGCGACCAAGTGCTGCCATAGGGCGTCCGCCGTGCAACGCGGCTCCGGGTAGCCGAGCAGTTGCAGATAGGGCGCATGTTCGATGGTGGCTTGCTCTGCATTGCGTATGCAGTCTTGCAGGATCGTCGCCAGCGTATCGGTGCGGATTTCTTGTTGGGCCTGTTGTGCGGCGAGGTCGTCATCGCCACGGCGGTACAGCCGGCGTATCGTGGCCGTCGCCGCTGCGGCAATGGCGAGATCGGCGCGCGGGCATTCCTGCGTATCGACCACGCGAATTTCGATGGCGTTGCGGTCGAAGCGGGCGATGGCGCCGCGCGAGTTCAGCCATTCCTGCTGCAGGATGCCGTCCGGATCGTGCGGGGCAATGGCGCGGTACATGGGCGCCAGGATGCGTTGTTCGTAGGCGGCGCGGCTGGTTACGGTTTCGGGTACCACCTTGCCGGCGATGGCGGGAAACGCCTGCGCATTGTCGCAATACACATGCATGCGGTAATCCAGCCAGCCGGTGTCGCCGCCGTCGGCAATCGGCGAGCTGGCAGCGAGTGCCGGCAGGATCGGCAGCACCAGGCGGATCGCCGCATGCAGGCGCGCGAACTCGGCGTCGTCGGCGAACGGCAGGTTGATGTGCATGCTTTGCAGGTTGGCCCAGCCATGGCTTTTGGTATCGAAGATGCGGTCGTAGGCGTGGTAGATGGCGTGGTTGTCATGCGGCCATAGATGGGTCTCGCTGCGCGGCGTCATCCACGGATGCATCGCGCCCGGCATGAGGCGCGCGCCCATCGTTTGCAGCATGCGGTTGATGGCCCGGATTTCGGACTGAAAATGGTCCGGTAGCAGACTGAGGGCGGCAGCGGGGCGGGGGTTCTTGATTTCGATGACGTGCAATACCAGTTCATTCGACCAGTCGAGCAGGCCGCGCTTGGCTTCATTGCTTTTGCCGTCGCAGGCTTGATGCAACAAGCGATCCGCCAGCGGCAGCACAGACAGGCTGCGCTCATCCACGATCATGTATTCCAGCTCGATGCCGTAGCCCGCGAAGGCAGGTAGCGGTGGCGGCGCGTCCTCGTCGTTCATGGTGCGCTGTTCCCCTTGCGGGCGTCGATGCGCTTGCGGAACACACCCATCACTTCGCGGTACAGCGCGTCGTGCAGGACGGCATCTTCATTGCCGGCATCGACATTCGGGTTGTCGTTGATTTCGATCACGTAGTACTGGCAGCCGACCTGCTTGAGATCGACGCCGTAAAAGCCGTCGCCGATCAGATTGGCGGCTTGCAGCGCCAGCTTCACCACCTCGTCCGGCGCCTCGCCCACCGACAGCGTTTCGATGCGGCCTTCGCTGGTGCATTGGTGCTCATGCTTGATGATCTGCCAGTGGCCGGGGGCCATATAGTATTTGCAGACGAATAACGGGCGCCGGTCGAGTACCGCCACCCGCCAATCAAAGGCGGTCGGCAGGTATTCCTGCGCCAGCACCAGGTCCGACTGCTGCAGCAAGCGCTCGACCGCGGCCAGCAATTCGTGCTCCGATTCGATTTTCACCACGCCCAGAGAAAACGCGCCATCGGGCTGTTTGAGGATGCAAGGCAGGCCGAGCGTGGGGACGACTTGCTCGACGTTGTCCTTATGCAGCACCATGGTTTTCGGGGTCGGGATATGGTGCCGCATCAGCAGTTCGTTGAGATAAATCTTGTTGGTGCAGCGCAGGATGGCTTCCGGGTCGTCGATCACCACCATGCCGGCATCCGCCGCCTGGCGCGACCACTGGTAAGTGTAGTGATCGACATTGGTGGTGTCGCGGATGAAGAGCGCGTCGAAGTCGCCCAGGCGGCGCGCATCCTTGGGCGTTACCAGTTCGGCATGCATGCCCAGCAGCGTGGCGGCTTCGCGAAACTTGTGCATCGCTGCGGCGTTGGACGGCGATTCAGCGCGCTGCGGATCATGCAGGATGGCCAGCGTCGCTTCCCCGGTCGGCGTACTGCTGCGAATCTTTTGCTCTTTCAAATGCATCAGTGCCGCCTGGGTGGCGAACTCCTGGTGATGCGGCGGGATATCGCGGATATTGCCGGGATAGATGCTGCACAGGTGCCAGCGTCCGTGCGCGCGTTCAAACCGGGCGTGCAGCACTGGCGTGCGCAGCAGCTGAAACAATTGTTCGCTCAGATGAGGATGCCGATTGTCGGGGTCGTGGCCGAAATAGATATTCAGGTCGATCACCTCGCCGGTTTCACGTGCCAGCGAGCAGTCGATCAGGTTGCCGAGTTTTTCGGCAGTGTCCTGGACCAATTGGTCGGAATGCAGGTCCTTCATGGCTTGCGCATCGGGCAAGGGCTGGTGGCCGCGGGCGTCGGCCAGCAGCGAGACGTAATAGCCTTGGCTTTGATAGCGATAGGTTCTGCAGAGGTTGAAGACTTTGGTGGAGCCGGTGTCGCCGTAGGCGGGGTCCATCAGGTAGGTGTGCGCGGGTATCACGCTGACGCCCGGAATGTCGCTGGGCCAATCCTGTTGCTGACTGACCACGAAAAGGATGTTCATGGTACTTCCTGTCGCGGCGGACACCGCGGATGGATGATAAGCAGGTTGGCGTCGTGCGTCACAATGCCCAGCAGCACTGCGTTGACAACCCGGTCGACACTGAGCCAGTACGCCTGCGTGCTGGCATAGGGATTCTGTTGATAGGGATCGACCACCCGCACCTTGCGGCGCTCCTGGTCATAACCGGCGATCACGACGAAATGGCCGGACGGCAATCCGAGCACGTCGTCCGGCTGGTCTTCCGGCCCGTACTCGCGCGCGACGCGGTACAGGTAGGTGGAACTGAGGCCGGTAATGATGGGCATCCTGCGGCGCAGAATGCCGCGAATCAGGTAACGCGACAGGTCGTGCAGGCGCAGACGTCCGCCGAGGCTGAGAAATTCCAGATAGCCGGCTGTCGCGTGTTGCAGGCGGTAATCCTTCTTGATGTCACTCTGCCGGCGCAAGCGGTCGGCAATGTCCACACGCGGATCGGCAAACCAGGTGGGGTCGAAGACATTCAGATTGTAGGTATAGATGCTTGCTTTGTAACCCTTGCGCAAGGCATCGCAGGCGAGAAAGACGGCAAAAGTGCCACCATGCTCAAGCCGTCCGGTGCGAGAAATCGTTGCATCGAGCGGCTCATCCTCGCCCCAGTAGCGGTACACCGCGTGCAGGCAGGTTGGCCCGCAGGTGGTTTCATCCGGCTGCGGCAGGATATTGACGGGCAACTGCAATAGGGGATGGCTCATGGGCGAGCGTTTGGGAGAAGCGCTGCGGTTATTTTCATTAAGCATGTTGGCTGGCCGAGATGCCACGACGAACGATTCCTAGCATTTTCAGTGCCATCCGGCGAGAGGCGGGGAACACATGCATAAATGCGTTACTGAGTAAACGCGGCATGTAAAAGTTTCTAAGGCAAGGAATAACGGAAAAGGAGAGGGCAGCGAGGACATTGGACGAGCAAGTCCGCACTGTCTTCGGCAGGAGGAGGCCCACGGCACTCCCCATTTTTTTGTAAGTGTTGGGCATGGATGATGCATCTCTCGCTTTCGCCACCGGCGCCTACTTCGCCGGTATTTGAAAAACAGGAGGTTTACGATATGAAAAAAATCCCGATCACCCTCATCGCGTCGCTTGGTTTTGTATCGACAGTCGTTTCCGCGCAGACCGTATCCTCTTCAGAGGAAGAGACATCTGGCGCATCGGCCGCTTCCGGCAACATGCAGTCGGAATCCGGTACGGGGCAGGAGGCCGACCTGTCGCCGACAGCGCAGCTACAACCCCAGACTCAAAATGGCGTTACTTATTTGTGTGGCGGTGTTGGCCAGGAGGAGGTTTCCTACATGAAGAAACAGGCCAAGAACTACGACATGATGTTGACCTTCGCCGCCCGCAACGGCGACTATCTGGCCAATGTGGACGTGGACATCCGCAACAACAAAGGCGATACCGTCTTGCAGACCACCTGCGATGCGCCGATCCTATTAGTGGAAGTGCCGACCAGCGGCAACTATCAGGTTCGCGCCGATGCCGAAGGTTATAAGCAGAACAGCACCGTCCGGGTTTCCGCCGGCAAAGGGCAGCGTGTGGCGTCGACTGTCTTGAGCTGGCCGCAACAAGTGGCCAGCACACCCACAGAAACTACCAGCGGCGCTTCCGGCAGCAGCGACATGGAAGAGGAGCGCAGCATGGAGCGTGGCACCGGCGATAGCGGCGCGGAGGATGACAGCGAGAACTACTAACCTCTTTTATTTTTTCTGTAGGTTGGGTTGACGAAGGAAACCCAACATTGGCGCTTGCCATGATATGGGCGGGTGAATGTTGGGGTTCGCTTCGCTCACCACCAACCTACGAAAATAAGATTGCCGACAACAACGTCCTGGCCGGCAAGCGGCAGAAAAAGTACAAACAGGAACAAAGAAATCGGGCCGGACGCTTATGCGCTCGGCCCACGTTTATACCCGGCATTGATGTCAGCACAGACGGCTGAAAACTGCCTTGCTGTTTACTGCCTTGCTTTTACTGATTCGATTTTTCTGCAGCACCCTGAACTTTTTCGCCGCCACGCTCGATATCCTTGCCCACGCCCGACATGGTGTTGCAGGCAGACAAACCGGCCAGGACCATCAAGATGCCCAAGGCGGAGATAATTTTTTCCATGATTTTTTCCTTTCAGCTTTAAAACGGGTAAAACAATAACTCCTTCCGGTGCTTGCAGTGTTCACCAATACAAAGCGCCGGTGCTGCGCCTAACGCTGGCGATCTTGCACATAGGTTCCTGCGAGGGTTAAGAGTCGTCCAAGCATGTCAACGTTCGAGAGATTGCGTGTCGTCAACGCAGTCAGCGATGCGCCGCTGGTCATGACGGAACGGGCGATGCGTTTGGGACCAAGCGCGAACACGGCCGCCACGCCCAAGGCGCACAGGACCGGATGCTGCTTGATAGCCCGCATGACCGGGTTACCCGGCATGCTGCTGTCATGCGGTGTGGAATAGGGAATGCGCTGCACCGGCAGCGGACGACGGCTGCTGGTGACATGCGACTCCAGTACAGCGTGGCGACCGGTAGCGACTTCGTCGATATCGCCGCCGCTGAGCAGTGCGCGCCGGTAGTCGTCGCGCCGCGCATGCATGCGTTCCAGGATCTGTTGTCTTTCGATTTCAAGAGAGTGAACGCTCATAGGTTTTCCTTGATGACATCGATATCGCGCTGCAGTTCGTTGCGCAGAGTCGCCGTGATCGGTGGCGAGCGAAAGTACTTCATGCACAGGCTGAAACTGATTCCCGCCACCCCGCCGTAGAGCAGGACCACGAACCACGCGGCAAGCGTGCGGTACTCGGACCCCCAGAAGCTGACGATGATCGCCAGTCCCAGGAAGACCGTGGCCAGTAAGGCAAACAGAATAGCGACCGCAAAGCCCGCGATGCGTATGGCAAGCTGATACTCGCGGATTTTCAGTTCCACTCGCAGCAAGTCCATGTAATCGCCAAGCCGATCCAGCGTGATGAGGTACAACTGCTTGGATTTGTGAAGGGCTGAGAACATCATGATCGTTCCTCTGCATGCAAGATCGGGGGAATCAGGCGAATGCAATCCTTCCTATGATCAGCGACGCTTGAACAGCATGCCGAGTAGCAAGCCGGTGCCGACCGCCACTGCGACCGACTGCATCGGCTTGTCCTTGACGTACTCGGTGGTGGTTTCCACACTGCGGTTGAGTTGGCGTGAGGCCTCGCTGGCGATGCCCTTGGCCGCGTAGCGCACCGAGCTGAATTTGGCCATCAGTTGCGCATGGGCCTGCATCAAATCGTCGTCCGACAGACTAGGAGAGCGGTTAACCAGCGAGTCGAGCTCGTTCTTGAGGCTGGACAGTTCACTGCGCAAGGTCGCGGCACTACGCTGTGTAGCAGAACTCTTGGCTTCGTTATAAATGCCTCTGGTAGAAGTGGTCGCGGCGCCGATCTTGTCGCTGCCGTTGCCGGTGACGGTGTGCGGGATATTTGTTTCCATGAATTGCTCCTTGTTGAAGGTTGAATAAGCGCAACTTAAAAACGATGAAGGCAAACCCGTCGTCATGTCGGCGCCGGTCCGCTTTGCCGGACCCTGAAAAGTGCCAGGATGCATGTCCGGCCAAGATCGCAAAAAGACTGAAATGACGACGCGCGTGCCATCCGCGCCTTTTTATGGCTGTGCAATCGGGTTCAGCAAGCGCTGTGCCAAGTCCGCACAAGACAGGTAGGGCACCACAGAAACAAGGCAGATGAAGGGAAGGAGAGGGGGAAGTCAGCCCCGAAAGTCGCCATCGTGCACGGGGCGGCAAAAAAGGCGCTTATTTTTGTACACGTTGTGTGTAATTGTTGCAACGTAGAGGATGTGCATTGTTTTCAGGCAATGAAACGACCCGAATGGCGGGCAATTCAGGACACTTGGTCAGGCTCTCCCAGTTCGATCAGCACCGGCTGGTGATCAGAGGCAACGCTGTTCGTATCGGTCCGGACGGCACGTACCTTGTGCCGCAGGTCTTCCGAGACGAAAATGAAATCGAACGTGAACGGCTCGTCCGGCCACTGTTCCTTATCGTACAAGCCGACGGAAGGCGGCCGTGTCTTGCCGTTGTGCAGCAGCTTCCATGCATCCACATAGCGCGGTGTCGCCGCATCGATCGGACTGGTCAATAGAGCGTAATCCGGGGAATCGGGCAGGCAGTTGAAGTCGCCGCTCAGGATCGACGGCGCGCCGCGCGCCGGAGTACAGAAAGGCCCGTCGGCCGGCAATCCGACCGACGCTGTGTGTGCATGGGCGTAGCCCTCGCGCTGCAAGTCCCGCAAACGTTCCACCTGCGCATGCCGCTGACGTGCCGAATAGTATTCCAGATGAGTAGTCGTCACGCGCAGCAGTCCCAGCGGGCTGGCGAGGGTGGCTTCCACGGCCACGCGCTGCATGCATTTCACACCGCTCTCGGCCGGCCATGGCAGCAGGTGCACAAACGTCTGCATGACGGGATAGCGCGACAGAATCATGTTGCCAAAGCGACGACGCGTGCCCTGCGGTCCGGGTACGTCGGTGGCAATGCCCGGTACGGCATGAAAACCGGACAGGCGTGCAGCCAGGTCGTTGAACTGGTCACTCTCGTCGGCTCCCGGTAATTCGACGAAACCGGCACAGACTTCCTGCACGCACAAGACGTCGAAATCGGCAAAGCGGCGCGCATCGTTAACGATTCTGTCGAGATCGACCCGGCCGTCAGCGCCCCGGCCCCATTGCATATTCCAGGTGATCAACTGCATCGTTTCCTGCCTCCAAAGTGCGTTGGAAACCGGCGCTAGCCCTTTTCCTATCAATATAGAGTGGGCAGCGGCAAGCCGAGCCGGGATTGCAGGGTAATTGATTGAGATCTGCTATGCCCATGAAATCCGGCGGCTGGGCAGGATATGTGCATAGTCGCCGCGCAAGAATAAGTTGAACAATTTGTGCTGCTCGCCGCTGGCGCACTGCGGCGTTGTCTGCCGCTTGCAGTGAGGTACGACGAGCATCGCAGGATCGAGACCGCCCCCGTACAGGGTTTTGAAAACCGCTCTATTCGGGCTACCCCTCCAAGACCCGGCTGCCTTGCTTCTCCAGTATGTTGATAAACACCTCCGCCGGTACTGCTTTACTGTAATAAAAACCTTGGGCGGCCAAGCAGTCGTGCGAGAGCAGGAAGGCGGCCTGTTGCGGGGTTTCAACGCCTTCGGCCAGCACTTTGAGATGCAGGCCGTTCGCCATCGCAATGATGGCGGTCACCAGCGCGGTGTCGTTCGCGTTCTGGCCAATCCCGCGCACAAACGACTGGTCTATCTTGAGGGCGTTTATCGGAAAGCGCTGCAGATAGGCCAGGCTGGAGTACCCGGTGCCGAAA
>DATLIB010000098.1:0-5412 GCA_035539595.1 Noviherbaspirillum sp. | reverse complement strand
CGCAGGTGCCGCTGCCGCGCCGTGCCTGGCTCGGCCTGGCCGGCTTGCTGGCCAACTGCCGCAGGAGTGCGCCGGTGGTGGTGCAGGTGCTGACGCTGTTTCTCGGGGCGAAGGTGACGATCACACAACTGGTCGGCGCCTGGCAAAACATCGAACGGGACGACCGCATCGCGCTGGGTCGCCGCAATCACCAGTTGGGACGGCAAAGCCTGCTCGGCCGCCGGGTCTGGGACCAGCAGGCGCGGGTGCGGCTGGACGTGGCGCCGCTCGATTATGCGCAATTCAGCCTGCTGCTGCCGCCGAACAAGCTGGAGCGGCTGGCGCGGCGCCATGCCAAGGCAGTCACGCCCTCCACCGCATCGTATTTCGACGGCTTCCTCGCGCTGCTGCGCTTGCTGCTCGACCGCCTGCACGACTGTGAAGTACACCTGCAGGTCAACACAGCCACGGTGCCTGCTTCGCACTTGACGGCGCGGCCGCAAGGCGAAGGCGGCTATCGCGGATTGCGCCTGGGCCAGACCGCATGGCTGAGCGCCGCGGCAGAGGCGTCGTCCGCACCGCAGGCGGTGCGCAAGGTCAGCTATGTGGTGCCTGCCTACGACACACCGGAGGCTGCATGAATGAGCGTGTGAACTCTATCGGCGAAAGCGCGATTGCGGCGGTCAGCGATCCCTCCCCGGCGCTGTTCCTGCATTGCGGGATTTTCGCGGCGGGCAATCGCCTGATCAGCGACGAAACCTTCCGGCTGGTCAGCTTCCAGGGTCAGGAAAGCGTGTCCGAACCCTTCGAATACCAGCTTGAACTGCATGGCAACACCAGCCCGCGTCACGGCACGCCGCTCAAGTTCGACGATGTGATCGGCCGTCCCATCACGGTCGGCATTCAATACCCGTCCGCCTATTCGCCGCAGGAGATGAGCGCACGCTTCCAGGGCGCCCTTGTCGGCGAAGCGGCGGGCGAAGAGCTGTCGCTGTTCAACGGCATCGTCACCACCTTCACCATGGACATTCCCGGCGTCTATCGGGTCACCATGAAGCCGGACCTGTGGAAGCTGACGCTGACCAACCGCTACCAGATTCATCGCCAGAAAAACATCCGCGACGCCATCGCCGACCTGCTGGAAGCGCACCGGATTTCCTATTCGATGGACGCGGTCTCCGGCGACGACAACCTCGCCGTGGCGCGCATCCAGGACTGGCTGCAGGCCGGGGAAAGCGATTTCGAACTGCTGCGCCGCCTGATGGGCAAGGCGCATCTGTATTACTACTTCACGCATACCGGCAACAGCCACAAGATGGTCTTCGTCAACCGGACCAACTACCCCTATCCGTATGTGTTTGCCAGCCGCAAGCCGCTGCGTTACACCTATACCGGCATAGACGAGCTGGGGCTGGCGCAGAGTGATGTCATCTCGCAGTACAACTACCAGCGCTCGCTGACATCGAGCAGCGTGCGCAGCGTCTTCACCCGCCAGGAAGCGGCGTGGGAAGCCGACCCGGTGGCGCAGTTCCAATCTTTCCATGCCAACAGCGCGCCGAATCCGGGCGAGCTGCCGTTCAACCAGTACAAGATTTACCAGTACGGTTGCAGCAAGGAAGAGGTGCGCCATTTCGCCGAGTCCACCAGCCAAGCCATGGAAACCGCCAGCAGCCAGTTTGCCGGCAGCAGCTTCTGCGCGCATTTCCGCGTCGGCCATCAGTTCGCTGTGACGGGCGATGTCATGGCCGACAGCAACCCAAAGGCGGTGCGGCCGTCGCTGGAGGGCCAGCGCTTCGTGCTGACCCAGGTCAAGCACCAGGCTAACGCCGACGGCGGCTACTCGAATGAATTCCAGTCCACCGAAGCGGACGGCTTCCTCGCCGCCTTCTCGCTGCAGGAAACCCAGCAAGGCGTGGTGCTGGCCAAGGTGGTGGCCAAGGCCGGCACTACGCCGCCGCAGGACTGGCGTTACTACACCCCCGATTACTTCGATCCGGAAACCAATACGCTGGTCGATAACGACGGCATCGATCCCGGTCACAAGCTCGAAGCCATCGGCGTCTATGTGCGCTTTTCGACCGATAGCGAAGATACCCCGCCGGTCTGGGTCAAACTGGCGCCGTCCATGCAGACCGTGCCGGAAATCGGCGTCACCGTGACGGTCACGCGGGCGCAGGACGAGTCGGAACTGCCGGAAATCCAGAGCATCATCCAGGCCAACGGCAGCATGGTCATCATGCCCTCGACCTGGACCGCCAATACGCATGTCGGCAGCAGCTATTCGACCAATTACGGCGACAGCCAGGGCATTCGTTTCGGCAAGACCTCCGCCTACAACCTGCCCAAGGCGGTCGGCATCGTCCGCACGGCCTACGAGAGCGGCAAGTATCGCGACACCAGTTTTTCGCAGGGCGCGAGCTACAGCTACGGCCGCTCGGAAAATGAATCGGCGCGCGCGCCGGACCAGGGCGAACTGTTCGGGCCGTACGCCGGCGCTACCGACCTGCTGAGCGCCTCGGAGTCCTTCGGCTCCAACTACAGCCGCCAGTACGCGCAAGTGACGTCGAGCTTTTCCGATATCGGCACTACCTACAGCAAATCGACCATAGGCAAGACGGAAAGCTACTCGACCATCACCGGCACCAGCTACTCCGAGAACACGCATGGCGGCGACATCACGTCGATCACCACCATCAATGCCGATTCGTTCAATACCTCGACCCAGACCGGCAACACCACCAGCAGCAATACGCTGACCGGCAACGCGACCTCGACCAACATCAATAACGGCAATGTCACCTCGACCACGGCGGTGACCGGCACCTCGGACAACACCTCGACCTACGGCGGACAAGTCACCTCCAACACCACGCACAATGCGCCGGTGGTCTCCACCACCGATCACCACGGTGACGTGACTTCCACCACCACGCATTACGACAACGTCGATTCGACCACCACCATCAAGGGCGATTCGACCAGTCACAACACCATCGACGGCACCAATACCTCGTACAGCACGATGAATGTGGTGCACAACTTTTCCACCACCGCCGCGCAAAGCAGCTCCAGCGCGGTAGGCGCCACCAACAGCAACGATGCCATCGGCGTGACCAACAGCAATTCCGCCATCGGCCTGAGCAACAAGAACACCATCATGGGCGCCTCGCTGGACCTCAACGCCATCGGCGCCAGTGCCAGCGTCAACGCCATCGGTTCCAGCACCAGCGTCAACCTCATCGGCAACAGCAACAGCATTGAGATGATCGGGCCCGGTTTCCAGTATTCCAACAAGGCGATCCAGCCGAAGGTCGAAGTGATCGACATCCGGCTGACCATGATCGACATATTGCAAATCTATCTGTGAGCCGCCATGAAAATTGCTAAACCGCTCACGCTCGGCATCTTGCACAAGCCCTATCGCCACCAGGGACGCAACCGCTTTGCGATTGCCGCACTCGGCTTCTTCCGGCTGGGCGCGGACAACGAGCGCTTTCTGCCGGAAAGCCTGCAATGGCCGCTGGTCGTGCCGGCACTGCCGACCGGTCAGCCGCTCGACGAAGTCATGCCCAAGCAGCACGCCGAGTTCCTGCTGCTGGGCAAAGCCTTCGCACCGGAGGGAAAGCCCGTGACCGACATGCAGGTGCGCCTGTGTGTGGGCGGCGTGGACAAGCGCCTGCGCATCGTCGGCGACCGTCAACGCGAGCTTGTCGCCGGACTGTGGCCGCGCGTTTCCGAACCCCTGCCCTTTACCGACATGCCGCTGGTGTATGAGCGCGCCTATGGCGGCGCAGGCTATGCGGCCAATCCGCTCGGACGCGGCCACGCCGGATTGCTGCGTCGCCGGCAGGGAGCCTTGCCCAACCTGGTCTATGCGCAGGACACCCAGCCCAGCCCAGTGCCAGCCGTCGCCGGCTTCGGGCCCATCAACGTGAGCTGGAAACCGCGCAAGGGCAAGTTCGGCACCTACGGCCGCCGCTGGCGCCAGCATGAAGCGCCGGGTTTCGCCTCCGACATCGACTGGACAGTATTCAATACCGCCCCCACCGATCAGTGGATCGACGGTCATTTCCAGGGCGGCGAACATTACCGCATCGAAGGCATGCACCCGGCCAAGCCGGTGATCGAAGGCCAACTGCCGACCCTGCAGGCACGCGCTTTCATCCTGCAAACCGGACAGACCGCCGATGCCGCCACAGAAGTGCCGTTGAAGATCGACACCGTCTGGTTCCTGCCGGAACACGAACTGGGCCTGGTCGTCTATCACGGCGAAACCGACATCGCCGACGGCGACGCCCTCGATGTAGAAGCCGTGATGGTCGGTTACGAACAGGCGGGACAGCCGAAATCGGCCGCCCACTATCGTCAGGTCATGGCTGTACGTCTGGACCCGCAGACCGCTGCCCTGCACGCGTTCAACGAATCGCAACTGGCCGCCGAACGCTCCGAGGAAACGCTGGCCCGACGCCAGGCCGAACTGGCCGCCGCCGAAGCGGCGGAACTGGCCAAGCGCCAGCATGTGCTCGACGAGATGGATGCCGAGTTCTGGGCCAACAGCGGCCGCAGCGCGCCGCCCGATCATGTGCCGCCACGCGCCGAGCCGATGCCCTTCGGCCTGGTCACTTCGCAAGCGGTCACGGAAGGCGATTTCGATCTCGTGAAAGCGATTGCCCAAGCCAAGGAGATGGCCGCGGAGGCGGAAAAGCAAGGCGCGGCCAAGCTGGCGGAAGTGCAGAAGATCGCCATCCCCGCCGTCGATCTGCAGCAGGAACGCGCCGCTGCGCTGGAGCGCGCCGCGGTCCCGGCTTACGATCTGCTGCCGCCGCAGGAAACCGGACGCGATCCCCAGGTCGGCGTGTTGCTGTCGGGGCTGGAACGCGCCTGGCAGGCCGGCCAGTTCGCCGATCAGGCGAGCTACGAACAAGCGCGGCAAGCCGTGTTGCAAGGTCCGGCGCTACGCCGCAAGGCACGCCGCGCATCGCCGACGCCCACGCCGGCGGGATTGCCGCTGCTGCCGCAGACCGCATTGGACTTGGGCTTGCAGGCACGTGAATGGCTGCAAGCCGGCATATCGCTGGCCGGACGCGACTTGGCCGGTGCGGATTTGCGCGGCGTCGATTTTTCCGGCGCCGACCTGCGCGAGATCATGCTGGAAGGCGCTGACCTGTCTGGCGCCCGTTTCGTTGGCGCCAATCTGCAAGCTGCGGTGCTGAGCGGCGCGCGCCTGGACGGCACCGACTTTTCCGGCGCCCTGCTGGCCGAGGCCAACCTGTGCGCCAGCAATGGCATCGGCATCCGTTTCGGCGGTGCTGACCTGCGCAAAGCGCATGCCATCTCTGCCGTATGGCCCAAAGCCGATCTGGCGCAGGCCAATCTGGACGACTTGTTCGCCATGAAAATCGACCTCAGCCACGCGCTCCTGCACGACGTGCA
>DATLIB010000097.1:0-4930 GCA_035539595.1 Noviherbaspirillum sp. | reverse complement strand
CCGGCAAAGAGTCCGTTGCATCTGCAGGCACCAGCGGCGCAGTAAAGCTGGCAGCATCGGACTGGTCCTGACTGGTCGGCTCGGGTGCACCTTGCGCTTTTTCCGTGCCAGTCGCATTAGCGCCGCTGGTGTCTGCAGATGCAACGGACTCTTTGCCGGTGCTGCCGGTAGCTGCATTCATACTGGCGGTGAAGCTTTCACCCATCGTTTGCAAGGTGGAGAGGGTTGCGGCCTGTACTTCCAGCGCCTGGATAGTGGCGCGCAACATATTCATGTTCAGGCCCAGCCAGGATTCAACCGCTTTCAGATCGGTGATTTTTTTGTTGATTTCCTCGACCGACAAGGTCGGCATCACCATGCCGGGAATGTTCATGCCTGGCATGCCGGAAAGTCCCATATTGCCCCACAGGTTTTTGAGAAATTCCAGGTTGTCTGTCATTGCCCCCACTCCCGGGATAGAGGACATGTTGGGAATATTGGGCTTTATCATGGCAAACCTCCGGATGAAAAATAATTGGCAGCGTAACATTCTCCCGCCAGAGCGCGCAAAACGATAGTGGCAGGATGCGTGCCTGTGTAGCGGGTTTGCTGTGATAACGCAAAACTGATGCCGATGTTATCGGTCATGCAGGATGCATGCCTGAACGAAACTTTGCAACATTCCCCCTGTCATTCAGATAGACATTGGTAAACTGCACGCATGTTTTCCTCTCTTTTCTCCCATGGTCAGCAATATCGGCGCAGGCGATTCGCGCACTGGCTTGCGCTGCTTGGCGCTTCCGTGCTGTTCCATGTGATGCTCGTCAACTGGGCAGGGGGAAATCTTGGTATTCCTTCCTTACACACCAAGCCACAAAACGTTGTTAGCGTCGCACTGCTGGCGCCTCCTGTCGCTGCACCTACCGCACCGCCGCGACGAAAAACCAAACCACGCCGCCCACTAGCACCGCCCCCGCCTCTCCCTGCTGCAGTGACGGAAACGAGCGCGCTGGCGCCTCAAGCCTCTGCGGAAGAAAGTGTGCCCAGCGCCAATGCATCTGAGGAGGTATTTCCTGTCGATGCCAAAACACCGGCCGTACTGGAGAATGAGGACGACAGCGCCATGCCACAGGCTGCACCAGTCTACAAGTTCAACCCACCGCCGCCGGCAGAACTGACATACGATGTACAAGCCCTGCGCGACGGCAAACAATGGCATGGCACAGGCATATTCCGTTGGGAGGCAAATGCAAACAGCTACCGTCTCAGCGGCGAGGCAAGCGTCAGGCTGCTCTTCAAGATTACCGTGCTGAATTTCAACAGCGAGGGCGCGATCAATGCCCACGGTATTGCGCCAGTGTTGTACAGCGAAACGCCGTGGCGCAAGTCGATGACAAACACGCATTTTCAGCATGCGAACAAGACGATTAGTTTTTCCGCATCGACCGCCACCTATCCTTACCAAGGCGGTGAGCAGGACCGCGCAAGCATCATGTGGCAACTGGCCAGTATCGGGCGTGGCGACGCCGCGCAGTTTGCCGCGGGCACAGAATTTGACATGATGGTCGCTGGCGTACGCGATGCCGAAAGCTGGCGTATCCGAGTCGTCGGCATGGAAGAAATCGAGACTGCTTACGGCAGGATGACCGCCTGGCATGTGTTGCGGGCGCCACGCATCGGCTCCTATGATCAGCAGCTCGACATTTGGCTGGCGCCGCAATACGAATGGTATCCGGCGAAACTGCGCTACACCTATGCCAACGGCGACTACCTCGACATGTCCTTGTCAAACCTGACGCCCTCGGCGCTGCACTAACCAACTACTTTTAATCGATGACCGTCTTTATTTCTCGCCTTGTCACCTATGCCGTGCTGACATCCAGTCTGTGGTTTGCAACGATGTTGCCGGACGCGCAGGCCGCCGTGAATGCGGCCGTCAAACGCAAGGTCAATCTGCCACCTTCGGCCGAACTAGCGTATGTCATCAAGGCACGTCAGAAAGGCATTCCCGTCAATGGCGAGGCAATCATGCGCTGGACTGCCTCCGGAAAGCGTTTCACCGCGACCAATGAGGCACGCGCGATGCTGGTTGGAAAAATCCTCGATGCACGGAGCGAGGGGTCAGTCGACGCCTATGGCTTGGCGCCAGACAGCTTTACGGAAAAACGCTTTCGCAAGGAAGCTACCATTACGACCTTCGACCGCAGTGGAAAGATGATTCGCTTTAGTGGTTCTGATCACACTTATCCGATCAATGGGGGTGAACAGGAACGCAATAGCGCGCTATGGCAATTGATCTCGGTGGCGCGAGCAGCACCTGGCAGATTCAAGCCCGGCACGGTTTGGCGGTTTTTTGTGGCAGGACAGCGCGATGCCGAACCATGGGCTTTCAAGGTTATGCGACAGGAAAAGATCGAGACCCAGCTGGGCGAAATGACTACGCTGCACATCTCGAAGGCACCGCCACCCGACTCGCAAGAACAGCAACTGGACATCTGGCTGGCACCTTCGCTCGAATGGTATCCCGCGCGCCTGCGTTTCAGCGATTCGAACGGGGACTTCGTCGAGCAAACGCTGCAGCAAGTCAACAGACTCCATCCCTGAACGTACCGCCATGCCTGACAATAACCATCCATCACCCGAAGTCCCCATGACTCTTTCCAATGGCGCATTGGTCCTGTTCAGCGGCGGCCAAGATTCCACCACCTGCCTTGCATGGGCGCTGACCCGCTATGCAAAAGTGGAAACCATCGGCTTCGATTACGGCCAGCGCCATGCGATCGAACTCAGCGTCCGACCCACCCTGCTGCAAAAACTGCGGGCCTTGTCCCCCGACTGGAACAGCAAGCTGGGTGAAGACCACCTGATCGACCTTTCGCTGCTGGCACAGATTTCCGATACCGCCCTGACGAGCGATGTCGAAATTGCGATGCAGGAAAACGGCTTGCCCAATACCTTCGTTCCCGGACGCAATCTGCTGTTCATGACTGTCGCCGCCACCCTGGCTTATCGGCGCGGATTGGACGTACTGGTTGGCGGCATGTGCGAAACCGACTTCTCCGGCTATCCGGATTGCCGCGATGACACGATGAAGGCATTGCAGGTGACGCTCAACCTCGGGATGGCAACCCGACTCAAGGTCGAGACGCCATTGATGTGGATCGATAAAGCAGCAACCTGGCGGATGGCACACGAACTCGGCGGCCAGGCGCTGCTCGATCTGATCCGCACCGACACGCATACTTGCTACCTCGGCGAGCGCGGCGTGCTGCACGACTGGGGCTATGGTTGCGGCCAGTGCCCCGCCTGTGCATTGCGCGCACGCGGCTATCGGCAATTTATCGCGACATAAGCTATAGAGTAGCTTGCCCTCTGTCTGCCGCAGTGCAGCAACGCACCGTGGCGAAGCGCCGCTTCTCGCAGCCAGCTTGACAAGGTGGCATGGTGCGCTGCGCATAGCTTCGCTCCACTGTTCGGCGCAGAATAGCTTCACTGCAAACGTGCAGGCCCTTCATGTCGAAACAGTCCAGGCCGCATGTGACTGCGTAAAAGGTCCCAAGTGCATAAGGTTTCGTTGTTGGAACTTCGTTATTGACACACCGTCAAAACGTGTTTCATAAAACCTATGCGCTTGATCCGACTCATGAGCATTCATTACCGTGATGTAAAGGCTTGGTGAGAGTGCCCAATCCCCCCATGTACAGGTTCACACAGGAGTCTCGAATGAACGTGCAACATGAAGAAATCCGGCAACGACTCGGCTTCATCGACCGCACCATCGACCATGCAATGCGCGCCTGTCATTCGGATACGAGTGTGCCGGATGAAATGAAGGATTACGTGACACAGCTCGGTCAGCGCTCCTGCCAAGCCCAACGCGCCTTGCAATCGTCCGACGAACATGGCGTACGCCAAAGTGTCGATGACTTGGCACGCATCAGCAATCAGGCACAAGGCAGGATTCATCCCACGGATGGCATGAGTTACGAGCTGAAAAGCGCCGTCATCCTGACGCATATCGAACTGTCGGCTCTACGGTATCAGATGGATTGACACGCAGAATGCGTCTTGCGTATCAACACCACTTGCCAGTTATTAGCTAGTCCGTAGTACCTGCCCCTTCCCGTCCAGGTTTTCTCTCGACCTGTTTGCATTTGAAACCTACGCGTTTGCGATCTGTAGCGACATCTGCTCCATCCGTATCTCTACCTGAAAGCAGGTGAATCACACCTGTTCACGCGTCTCTTATCAACTCAAAAAAAAACCGCCAGCCCAATCATGGAACTGGCGGCGGCCCGATGAACGGCGGGCTAGGCAGCGTGCTGCGATGATGTCACTGGCGCATTCGGTGCATCGAACGCGTTCAGCAATGCTGCTTCCTTTTCCTTGGCAGCCTTGAGGTGCTTTTCCTTGACATGGCCAAAGCCACGGATGTCTTCAGGAATACTGGCGATGGCGACGACCTTGGCCTGGTTGACTTCTGTCAGCTTCGGCAGCAGTCCGGCGACCGTTTCCCGGTACTGGGCGATCAGCGCACGCTCGGTTCTGCGCTCTTCGGTGTAGCCGAAGACATCGAGCGCGCTACCGCGCAGAAATTTGAATTTCGCCAGTACGCCGAAGGCCTTCATCATCCAGGGGCCGAATTCCTGCTTGATCAGGCGTCCTTCCGCATCGCGCTTGGCAAACAGCGGCGGTGCAAGATGGAACTTGATCTTGTAGTCGCCTTCGAACATCCCATCGATCTTGGCCTTGAACGCCGTTTGTGCGTGCAGGCGCGCAACTTCATATTCATCCTTGTATGCCATCAGCTTGAACAAGTAACGTGCCACGGTCTCCGTCACGCGTAGCGGCTTCTGCCCCACGGCATTGCTCTCCGCCATACGCACCTGCTCGACAAAGTCGCGGTATTGCTGTGCATAGGCGGCATGTTGATAATCGGTCAGGAAGGCGA
>DATLIB010000096.1:0-10910 GCA_035539595.1 Noviherbaspirillum sp. | reverse complement strand
CGTTAATAGCCCGCCACCATTCGCCCCTCCACCATTCGTGAGGCAAAATGGGAGCGTTGAGATGATTTTGCACCAGTCTATGGGTACCAAGCCCATTCCCGCCGGGGCACCTTGCCCGGTAGTGATGGTGGTGCCGGAGTCCGGACAAAATGGGAGCTGAGGGTAAAAACTACACCACCGCTCGTCGACCAGGCCAAATCTACCTTGCGGAACCTGAGCTTGGGTACTGTTTTGAGTACTGTTTTGGGTACCGTTCGCCGCCACTGCAAACAAAGGCAGGACCAGCAGCAATATCAGCAATAAATTCATGAACCACCGATGCGTTGTTTCATGACGTCGCAGTGTTATGGACCAAGGTGATGTCATATTCATCGTGTTCCTCACATACTTGCTGGTTGTGAAATTGAACAAGCGGTCACCTGCTTTACTTGTGCACTTCTTACCTATTTATCCTAGGAGTGCATTCCACACGCCGCTTGAGATAACGTAAAAGGACCGAGCATAAAATCCGGTTAGCGAGTGCAAGGAGGCGCTTGAGTCAATTCAACGTCCACGCGGAATCTTTAAAAAATCCGCATAGCAGCACAACATCATCGCTTCTTGATAAAGCACATATGTCGATGGTTTGCGTTTGCATTTATGTCTGTGCGTTCCTGGGCAATATATGAAAAGGGGCTGCGCAAAACGCATTCACCAAGGAGAAACAACATGCGAGAGAACAGAGACCCCACCTTTGCGCACCGCGGTGAGCGCTTGCGGGGCCAGTCCGCCGGCCGGCGCGAATAGGATGGCGGCATCCAGCTCGACCGGGGCGGCGGTGTTGGAATCGCCGGCCCAGGCTGCACCCAGCGAACGTGCGAACTGCTGCGAACGCGTATCGCCGGGGCGGGCAGTTCCATGGTGGCTCCGGCAAGGTCTTCGCTACGATTTTCCTGCGTTGTCGGCTGAGACAACGCGGGCATTGTCTTGCAACTGATTGTTGGGATAACGAATCACGCGCGTTCCGGCAGCAAGGCCGGACAGTATTTGCGCTTCGTTTTGATTGCGTTGGCCGAGCTTGACCGTGCGTTCCCGCGCCCGACCGTTCTCGATGACAAACACATGCCACGCGTCGCCGACCCGAAACAGACTGCTGCCGGCTACCTTGAGAGCCTGGTCGTCCGACCAGATGACGATTCTGGCTTCGATCCGGTAGCCGTCGCCCAGCGGTCCCAGCGGATCGATGGGATGGGCGATGACGTTCACGCGCTGTTCTTCCACCCCCAGCGCTGAAATCTTCGTAAACGCAACTGGCTCAATCAGGCGCACTCGGGCGCGCAACGTCCTGTCGCCGCCCCAGTCCTCCAGCAACATGGTGTCCCCCGGCTTGATCTTGACCGCATCGGTGGATAGCACATCCACCACCACTTCGTACTGCGTCGGGTCGCCGATGGAGATCAGCGGGGCGCCGGCATTGATGGTGCGCGCGCTTTCTTCGTGCACTTTCAGCACATAGCCGTCCACCGGCGCCGTCAATGGCACCTGCCGTCCTGGTGCGGAAGACAAGGCCGCTTCTGCCAGCCTGACATCGGCAATGGCGGCTTGTTCGCCCGACCTGGCAGCATGCCATGCGGCGCGGCTGGACTGCTCGGCCGCGACCGCTCTGTCGATGGCCTGCTGCGACATGAACTTGTCGGCGACCAGACGTTCAATCCGCGCGCGTTCGTTCGTGGCAAGCCGCATATCGCTGTAGGCGCGGCGCACCTGCAGGCCAGCTTCCCGTGCCAGCGCTTTTGCTGCATCCAGTCGGGCGACGGCTTCCTGCCGCTGTCTGGCATCCAGGGGCAGGGGATTCAGGTTCAGCATCACCTGGCCGCGCTGCACACGGTCGCCTTCGTCCAAGGCAATGCGCGTCAGTTCGGCGGCGAATGGCGCCGCCACAATATATTTGTCCTGCACGCGTACTTGCCCCTGGTTGTTGATCGTCACTTGCATCGGTCCTTGCGTGACTGTGGTGACTTCCACCGGGATCGGTTCGGGAACGAGGATGACCCAGCTGATGATGGCGACGATTGCCGCGCCGAGGATGGCGCTGATCAAGGTGCGTCTGCGCGCTGGACGGCGCTGGGTGGCGGCGATCGGCGCGGTGGAGGTTGGGGCGCGGGTATCCATGGCGCTAGACCTATTCACGGTTCTTGACCACTTCAATCAGGTCCAGTTTGCGCACCTTGCGCCATACCAGCAGGCCAGACACGGCGGCAGCAAGGAGCACGACGCCGATGGACAGAAGAAAAGTGCGGGTGCTGACAACGAGCGGAATGCGGAACAGTTCCTGGCTCAATAAAATCGATAACAATGCCGCCAGTCCATAACCCAGCAGGCAACCCGCCGGAATGGCGGCCAGTGTCAGCACGGCTTGCTGGCCGAGCAGCATGACGCCGACTTCGCCGTTGGTGAAGCCGAGAATACGCAAGCTGGCCAGTTCGATGGCATGTTCCGACAGCGCAATGCGTGCCGAGTTGTACATCACACCAAGCGCGATGACGCAGGCGAAGGACACCAGCACGATGGTATTCATCCGCATGTTTTCTGCGATGGTGTCGAGAAAGCTTTGCAGCGTTGCTTCCCGCAGGTTGACGCTGCTTACTGCCGGCACGCTCTTCAGCGTGCGATACAGCGCGCTCTTCTGCTGCGGATCGACAGAAAGAAAGGCGCCGGAGGCGGTGAGCGGCTCCGACGCCAGCCGCGCCAAGGCGCGCACATCCATGTAGGAGAACGTGCCGATCGGTTCGTCCACGATTTTTGTCACCGGCGTGACGACGGTTTTTCGCTGACCTTCCAGGAAGGAGACAGTGAGCATATCGCCGGCATCCATGCCGAGTATTTCAGCCAGCTTTTTGGTCAGCACGATGCCTTCTTGCGGCAGTTCGATGGGGCGCTCCTGTTCGTCGAGAATCAGGCGCAGTTCTCTTGCGGGAGTCATGCCGATGATGGCGGTTTTCTTTATCCGGTGCCGGAACTGTAATTCCACCGCAGTGTTTTTGAACGGCTCGACCCGCACGACGCCCGGCAAAGACGCCAGGTGATGCGCGACCGAGATATCGCGCACCTCGTTGAAGGACACGGTCACATCGTCGCGCTGCGCAACGCGAAACTGGACGCGGATGATTTCATTCAAAGCGTCGAAGCTATATTGCCCGGTGATTACCAGCGACAGCGCGAGGGACAGGCCCAGTATCGACAGCAAGGCCTTGACCGGATTGCGTTCCAGGTTGCGCATGATCATGCGTACCGAGAGCGGCATGAAGCGTTGCAACCCAAGCCGTTCCAGCGATCCCGGCTGGAAGCGCGCGGGCGATTCCGGGCGCATCGATTCCGCCGGCGACAGGCGCAGGACGCGTGCTACGGCGAGCGCTGCGCCGCCGATGGCCGACAGTGCAGCGATCAGCAGCGAGGTAACCACGGCAAAGCTGGATAAGGAAAATTCCAGCCGGGGGAAATGATAAAACCGGGCATACAGCTGAGCCAGGCCGTGGCCCAGCCATGCACCCAGTGCGATGCCCAGTACGCCGCCGACCATCACGGTCAGCAAGGCAAACTTCAAATAATGGATGCCGACCGCAAAGCGGGTGTAGCCGAAGCTCTTGAGCAATCCGATTTGCGCGCGCTGCAAGGCGGTAATCCGCGACAGCACGTTATGGATCAGAAAGGCCGCCACGCCCAAAAAAATGGCCGGGATGACGGTGGCGCTGACCCGGTTTTGTGCCAGTTCGTTGGACAGGAAATTGTGCGATACCTGATCCTTCCGGCCATAGGCGCCGAGCGCCCCGTAGGGTGCGAGCGCAATGTCGAGCTGCTCGATCACGCTTTGTTCGCTGGCATGCGGTGCAAGCGTGACGGCGATGTCGTTCATGCCGTCCCGCATGTCCAGTGCCGCTTCGAGCGCATCGCGTTCCATCCACAGCACGCCAAAGCGTCTGTTGTCAGGGAAACTGTTGCCCTTGATTTCGTTGACATACTCCGGAGAAATCGCGATGCCGACGATACGCAGACGCTCCTTGCGGCCATTGATGATGGCGTGGAGACTGTCGCCGGGGCGCAAGTTATTGGCTGCTGAAAACGCTTCGCTGATCAACACTTCGTTGCGGTCGCCGCTCTGGGGCAGGCGCCCGGCGCGCAGATAGACGCCGTTCAAGCCGCTGACATGGCGTAGCGGCAACGACACCAGCCGTCCGCTGGCCGGCTCATCCAGACCCGGTACGTCGAGCGATGCATCGAACACGACGCGGCCATCGACCTCGTTCACGCCAGGGATATGGCGGATGCGTTCCAGCAGGCTCAAGGGGGCACGCTTGACGGGAGCGAAAACATCGGCGAAGCGGAATTGCTGGTAATAACGGGTTTGCGAGACAAGCAGGGCTTCGTAAGAGCCGCGCAGCGTCACGAAGGTGGCGATGCCGCACATGGCAACCAAGGCGATGGCCAACGCCTGCCCGCGCATGCGCCACAAGTCGCGCAGCAGCTTGCGGTCCAGTGGGCGGATTGCGGGTGCCATTACCATGTGATTTGTTCCGGCGACAATCGTGCCGCATTGGTCTCGATGCGCGTAATCCGGCCGCTGCTGATAGACAGGACGCGGTGCGCCATGCCGGCAATGGCGGCGTTGTGGGTAATCACCACGATGGTGGTGCCCAGGTCTTGATTGATCCGATCCAACACTTCCAGCACCAGCTTCCCGGTGCGATAGTCCAGCGCGCCGGTCGGTTCATCGCATAACAGCAGGTCGGGGCGTTTCACGATGGCCCGCGCAATCGCCACGCGCTGCTGTTCCCCGCCCGATAGCTGCGCGGGAAAATGATGCAAGCGTTCCTGCAAGCCCACCAGCGTCAACGCCTCGGTGGCATCCATGGGGTTGGCGCTGATTTCCGTCACAAGCTGCACATTTTCCAGTGCGGTCAGACTCGGAATCAGGTTGTAGAACTGAAAAACAAAGCCGACATGGTCGCGCCGGAATCGCGTCAGGGCAGCATCGTCCGCCTGGGTCAGATCGTGGTCGAGATAATGCAGAGTACCGGTGGTAGGGGTGTCCAGGCCGCCGAGAATATTCAACAGGGTCGATTTGCCGCTGCCGGAAGCGCCGAGCAGGACTACAAATTCCGATGCATAGAGAACCAGGTCGGTTGGTTGCAGCGCATGTACCTGGACTTCACCGGTCGAGTAAGTCTTGCTTATCCCTTGCAAGGTAAAGATGGCCTTGCCGCGTGACGGCGTGCTGTCGGAAGGAGGGGGCATGTCCTCTGCGGGCGGCATGTTTTTGGATTGCTGGCCTTTATTCCGGGAAAAAATGCGACCGCGCTTCACCGGGCATGTTCGCTAAGGAACGAGGTGCGCCGCTATCGCAAATTGGCAGGTTCTCGTCTTCAACTTGACCAACGCATTTCCCCAATCAATTGACGATATGCCCGATTCCAAGCGCTGTAGTGCGATGAAAGCAAGCTGTGAGTCGCTACCATTCTGTTCAGTTCCAGAGTGGTCATTCGTATGCTGCGGGCGTTGTGACTGGGTTGATGTTGGTCAGCTTCTGCAACTATTTGAAAAGGGATGCCACAACACTGCGCCCTTCTTGATCTGCATCAGGCGAATTCTGTTTGTGGCGGCCTAACGTAGTCGTAGTTTCAGGCAGTCTTTGAACGGACATGCGCAATCCAATCGGGTGGAATTGACATGAAGTGTGACGAGCCGCACTGGCTGCGGAATGGCGACGGTTTCATGACTCTGACCATTCAACGAATTACTGCATGGGGTTATGGCGTTTACTGCTGGAGCATCTTTGTTTTGCTTGTGCTTTCCTGCGGTGGCTTGGCGCTCCTGTTGAACAATCCGCATCAGGCAAGACGTCTTCTTTGCTTTGGCGCACGGACCTTGTTTCGTCTCGTGAAGTGGCCAATCGGGGTGACGGGACTGGAGAATCTGCCGCCGGAGCCGCACATATTGCTGGTGAATCACACCAGTTTTCTCGATGCCATCGTTCTGACCGCCTTGCTACCGCCCGTCCCCGGCTACGCCTTTACCGTGCGGCAGCAGCTCCCCATTCAACGTTTGTTTTGTCCTTTGCTTCGCTCGCTCGGCACGATCGTGTTCATGGGCCACCGGCATCGGCGCGATCGACGAAACGTGAATGTCATGGCTTCTGCTCTGAGGAAGGGAGAGAGACTGGTGGTTTTTCCGGAAGGTATGTTCAGCCGCAAGGAGGGCCTGAATCCGTTTCACGCAGGCGCCTTCGTCGCCGCGCAGAGAGCGAAGGTGCCTATCGTCGTGGCGGGCTTGTGCGGTGCACGCGCGGCGCTTCCGCTTGGGACATGGCTGCCTCGACGCACAAAGATCACTTTAAACATCGGCCGCGTTCTGCATGCGGAGAGCGCTAACGCCGCTGATCTCGCACGATTGCGCCAGAGCGCGAGAGAAGAAGTCGCCTTGCTCTCCGACGAAACCTTGTTGCAGGGCGCAAACACCGGCAATCTGATTGACCCATCAACCTGTATGGAGGCAAGTTATGTCAACTGAACAATTAGCTAAAACGGAATGGCGGCCGTACTTCGACCGCTTGTCCAAAGCGCTCACGGCGAAGCAGGCGGAGATCGAGGTCAGCTCCCTCATGTTGGGCAACCAGATCGAGGCAGGTTGGATCCCGTTGCTTGGAATCACCTACGATTCAGCGGATGATGTACTCGAAGTCTTCCTGGAGGGACTCGATCATCGTATCCAGCACCCTCAGACTGTTTTTGTGGAACAGGTCGGCGTTGAATTGAAAAGCCTGGAAGTGATCGACGATGAAGATACGCGCCAGATCATCCGGTTGCGCGATTCGGTGCTGCTGCCGCATTGATCAGCAGGAATGCAGGCTGGCTTTGTCAGGAATACATCGCGCAAGCAGATCTTGTTGCATTGGTAAGCGCTGATTGCTGTATGTGCGGTATGTGCGGTATGAAGCAGCACTTGACCCTTGATAAAACGGTGGAAGGGATACACCTAAGACGGTAAGGTATACGCACTCCCCGCCGTACCTTCTCCGGGACGGTAATACCGTCCGGCCAGACCCATGGAGAGTTCGTGCGGGGAGATGGGGTGCTATCTGCCTTTGCGATTGACCATGTCAATGGCGCAACTCCCTCACTATGAGCACGACTGCTTTCTATTGTGCCGTGTTTATTCGCAAGAAAGGTCAACTAATGCAGTCGTTGTTCAAGTACCGGGCACGAAGGTTCAGCAGAGGCGTGGCAAGCAAGCTGGCGCTGCTGTCTTCCCGGTTCCATGCGTTATTGCCAACAGCATCTACGATTTCTCGCCGGGAACATCATTGGGAAAAGAGCAAAAACAATCGGCTCATGGTTTTTCTGCCAGGCATTGATGATGTGGCGGAAGATTTTGAGCGGCGCGGCTTCATTGCCGACACCCGGCATCATGGATTCGCACAAGGCGCGATTGCGGTCGATGCGCATTACGG
Source organism: Noviherbaspirillum sp. (assembly GCA_035539595.1). Taxonomy (GTDB): domain Bacteria; phylum Pseudomonadota; class Gammaproteobacteria; order Burkholderiales; family Burkholderiaceae_D; genus Noviherbaspirillum. The sequence goes on along the minus strand of DATLIB010000096.1, from coordinate 3,427 downwards.
CTATTACGCTTCTCGCCGGATTTTTTCCGCCATTACCGACGATGTGGTTGGCAAAGCCCGCTCGCACGGTTACCACCAGATTTGGATGGTGGGCGTTTCTCTGGGCGGATTCGGAGCGGCCACCTATGCGGCGAACCGGCCGGGAGAGATCGCCGGTCTGTTGCTGCTGGCGCCCTATCTGGGTGGCGCCGAACTGATTAGCGAAATTACAGCCGCGGGCGGCGTCAAGCATTGGAACCCCGGGCATGTGGAAGAAGGCAACTATCCCCGGCGCTTGTGGGCGTGGATCAAACATGAATACGCAGTCGTCGGCAGACCCAGGATTCCGCTGTACCTCGGATACGGAAAAGGCGACCGGTTCGCGGCGGCGCATCGGCTCCTTGCAGAGGTGATTCCCTCCAGCCACGTATTCTCGATTCCTGGCGGCCATAACTGGAAAACATGGACCAAGATTTGGCGACATTTTTTATCCCATAGAGAATTGGTGTTCGCTAAATAGCCGGGCAGATAAACAAGCTCGACAAGTATGCCAAACACCAAGCTCCTGCGGCCGGCCCTCCTTTATACGGCTACACCTTTCATCAGTGCGGCGCTGCGAGACTGGTAGTTGCTGGATTGGATCTTTATGGCGAGTTCCAGACGCGACTGCACAGAAAAAAGTCTCATCAAATCAAACATGTAGTTCTTCACCGTTCCACAACTAATATTCAGCGTATCGGCAATTTTCTTGTTGGAATAACCGGCCAGGACCAGATCGATAATGTCGCGCTGCCGCTCGGTTAATTTAACGGACCCGCCAAAATTGTTAATCCGTACCTCTGACGGAGTCTGCTTATGAACGGGAAAATACTCCCTGCCTGAGATCACATCTCGAATCGCTTGAGCGACTACAGTAGGGGCGTCATTTTTCGTCACGAATCCACTAGCCCCAAAGGATTTGCACAATTCGATCGTCTTCGCATCGCCCGATCCAGACACAACGATGCTGACAAGCGGATGTTGTAGATTTGCTTGCTGGATATGCATGAGAAGTGTCATGCCGTTCTGGTCATTTAACATCAAGTCCATGAGCAGCACATCGACCGGCTGCCCAGGTGCATGAATGCTGGTCATCGCTTCTTGAATGGTCGTTGCCGTGGTAACGGTCCACTCCGGGAAGTGGTTTTTCACAATCAAGTTCAGACCCAACAAGGTAACGGGGTGGTCATCAACGATGAGGCAGTGCATTTTTTATCCTTTTATCGTTTGTGCTTGGTTTTTGCGCGCCCCGGTGAAGAGCTATTAACTGCCAGCGCTACAGCATGCTGATGGCTGCGCGGTAATGTGCCTTTAGATACGTGTATTGTGCTTCCATGCAAGAGAATCGAAGCACGCGTCATACATCGGTTGAGCGAAATAAGGCTTGTTACAGAAAGTCACATAAAATGTATTTTTGTCAACATTGTATGGGCTGCGATTTAAGTTGGCAATATTTAAACATTCTTGAAGTGTAAAACCGCCTCTGCGCCTTTCCGATAGCCCAAAATAAATCGTTTTTGCAAGCAATTTCCTAGCGTTGATGGCATTTCACAAAGCGACGGTGCTCCCCCATTTTCTACGGAAAGCTCTTCATTTGCATCAAGAGCAGTGCGTAATCAGCAGGGAGTGGCAATGACGAATCGCTTTCTCTTCCGGCATTTAATTTGCGATTCCTTACATTTTGAACGACGGCTTGCTACTGCATTCCTCTTCTGCTGCCACCCTGTACCCCCTGTCTTTTTTCATCTAAAAATTGTTACCTCCCTAACAGATAATGCGTGCCATCTTGACCACTCGTTTCGCAATTGCAAATCTATAAAGAAAGAGGGCAAAAATGGATCTGTTGATTACAGGAGCGGCCGGGTTTCTCGGTTCCCACTTTCTGTTTGAGTGGCTGCGCCAACATCCCAACGACCGCGCTTTGTGCCTGGTTCGGGGAACGCAGGAAGAATCTCCGTGGGAGCGCGTTAACCAAGCGCTCGCCCAAGCCGCGTATGAGTGCGATTCCGATATTGGGGCGAGTGACCTGCTTGACCGCATTACGGTGATTGAAGCGGATCTCAATGACATGAAATGGCGTAACGACCCCGAGTTCTGCGACTGGATCACGCGCAGTGAGGGTTTCGAGGTTGTGCATGGCGCGGCCAACCTGTCCTTCCACGAAGAGGACCGTAGTCAAATTTGGTATACCAACGTCACCGGCACCACCAATTTTTTCCGTACCTTGAAAGGCGTTCCGAGCTTCAGGTACTTCAATTACATCAGTACGGCCTACGTGGCGGGTAACAGGGAAGGGGCGATTCTCGAAAGCCAGGACGAGCGTCCGACTTCCTTCAATAACGTCTACGAAGAAAGCAAATGGGCGGCTGAACAAGTTGTACGTGACATTGCTGCAAAACAAGGCGTCGGTATCCGCATCTTCCGGCCCAGCACCATCATCGGACACTCGAAGACCTTCCGTGTTTCTGCCAAAACAGGATTTTATAAAGTCGTTGAAGCACTGCGTCAGGTCAGTCGTTTGCGGCCTGCCCACACGGCTGCGATCGAAATTCCTGTCAAGCATGGCGCTAGTTTGAACCTGATTCCGGTTGATCTCGTCGTCCTTGAGATGGTGGATGTCATCGCTGCTGGCGCAAAAAGTGCCGGGCATGTTTTTCATCTGACGAACGAGCGGCCTGTCAGCCTGGCCGATCTGTTCTTTGGCATCTCGCCGATGACGGGTGTCCGTCTGACCTGCGCTGCGGAAGTACGCAGTACGGCATTGGATCAGATGTCCGCACTCGTCATCAGTGGATTACGGCATTACCTTCCCTATTTTCAATATGCGCGGACCTTCGAACGGAAGAACGTTCATGCGTGCGGCGCGGCGCGCCATCAGCAAAACTACTGGCTCGATCTCATGCGACTTCGTGAATTTGTGCGGGCGTTCATTGAGGATGAAACCCGTGATGCTGCGCAAGTCATGAAGATGGGCGCATGAGCAAGCCGAATCAACACCTGACCAGATGGGTCTGCAACAAGATGGATCTCATCATCACACGCACCGACGCCGCGCGCCGAAAGTTGAGGGCAGTTGAAGGCTTTGGGCGTCCAACGGGATATCGCTGTCACCGCTGACACAGCATTCCAGTTTGGTCAGCCGCCCAGCGAAAAAAGGATGCCCTGTGGTGGGTCTCGCTCCCGGCGAGTTCTCTGAACCTCAGCTGGAAACAGGACTACATGTTGACGATAGCCACCAACGCGCCCTCATTCAACGCTGGATATGACAGCCAGCCGATGGCTGATCTCTGCATGCAAAAGCGCAACTGAAGCATGAGAGCTTACAGAAGAAGAGAAAAGATGACGATCAAACCAACAACTCCAGCAAAGTAAAATCTGCTCGAGATTGCACATCCTGAATAAAACCGAC
>DATLIB010000095.1:0-5484 GCA_035539595.1 Noviherbaspirillum sp. | reverse complement strand
CCGCTACGACCGCCAAATTGCACACCTTATTCCTGCGCGGCGCCTTACTCAGCGTAGCCCTAATTTTGGACATTCCAGCGGCGCGTTGGCAGCACGACGATCTCCTTCGCGCCGGCCTGTCCGGGTGGCACGTTGAAGGCGCTCACGCGCACGTTCTGCAGGCCGTTGGGCAGCGTGCGCGTGTCGAGGTCGAGAAACGCGAACGTCCCGTCAAAGGACTCGACGAAGTTGCCGATAATCGGCAGGTATCCGTTTTCCGGTAGCAGTTCCACATTTTTTATGCCCGTGCCATGAACCTCGATCGTGATCCAGCCGGTCACGCGTGCATCATGCATCGGTGCGGTTGTGACGCGTGCGGTGAAGCTCCCGTTGTTGCCATTGCTGACATTCCAGCGGCGCGTCGGCATCGCAATGATCTCGCGCGCATCGGCCTGCCCCGGCGTGACGTTGAAGGCGCTGATCCGCAGGTCCGCCGGGCCGTCGGGCAGCGCGCGTGTGTCGAAGTCGATCCATGCATACGTCTTGTCCGCCGATACATTGAACTGGCTATGCCGAGGCGTGTAGCCGGAAGCCGGCAGCAATTCCGCGTTGGCGATGCCGGTGCCCCGAAGCTCGACGCGAACGGTACCGGAAACGTTGGCACCGTTCGCCGGAGCCGACGCGAGGTTCGCAGTAAAGCCGGCCGGTATCGCCGGGTTATTAATGATCCAGGTGCGCGGCGACATGGCGACCCAGTCGATCGCGCCGGGCTGGCCGGCCGGAACATTGAACGCACTTGTCCTGATCGTGACTGGTCCGTTGGGCAAGGTACGGGTATCGAAATCGAGCCAGCCGACGAACTTGTCGCGCGAGAGCCCGAACGTGCCGTAGCGCGGCAGATAACCGGCGCCCGGCAACAGCTCGATGTTCGCTATTTCGATCCCCCGCACCTGCAGACGAAGAATGCCGCCCAGGGTTGCGCCATCCGGGGGGGCCGGGTCGTCCCATACTGTGAATGGGGCATAGGGATTGCCTGAGCAAAAAGGATTCAGCGCGCAGGTATTGGTTATACGCCCATCGACAGTGATATGGGTCGGAAGAAGCTTTGTTGCGCCGTTGGCGCCGCTACCAGTATTGCTACCAGTATTACTACCGGCTGCCATATCTGCATCGCCGCCACCGCAGCCTGCAAGCGCCAGTGCAAGAATGGCGGCGGATCTTTTCAATACAAGTCTCGATTCCATGATTGTCACTCCATCTGCAAGGGCGGATTCAAATCAGTGTGCACCGGCGAGATGCGGATCGACTGAGGCAGATCAACACCGCAGCAAGTATTCAAATGTGCCAGGCCTGCTCGAAAGCATCGATGAATGCAGGCAGCCTGTCATGCGGAAGCTGCGCGGTCAGGGTGTTTGCCGCGGCAACGCACAGCTTGTTCATGGGCGATGCTTCCGCGGTGTTGGCGGACAGCGCATTGCAAGGAATTGTGGTGACCGACACGGTATCGCCTTTCAGGCTGGATGAGGGCAGGGCGAAAGCGAAACTGAGTACCTTGAGTTGCACCGGGCTGTTTGCGAAAGCCATCCAACGGCTTCATGGCGGCGGGTCCATCGTCGAGCTGATGGATGCCTGATGCTTTTCCGCCAGCTGCAAATAGTCGCTGGCGCGCCGGCGCCATTCCGCTGAGTAGCGGAATTTTTCCTCGTCGAGGTGCCGGATCGCGATCCTGGCGCGCAGGCTTGCGCGAAAGCTCTGATAGAAATGCACGAGCGCGGCGCTTGGCCAATCGCCGGAAATTTCACTGTAGGTACGCAGCAGGAGAGCGCCTGATTCGGCCGCTTTCAGCCGTTCACACTCCAGGGCGAGAAAGCCCAGCTCATCCGCCGGATCGACAATGCGCAAGTCGCGCGAGAATTCGAGGCAGTCGATCACGGCCACCTGCGGCGTCAGGCAGATGTGCTCCGGTCGCAAGTCTCCATGGCCTTCCACGATTTTTCCCGTTCGTACCCGGGCGTCGAGCCAGTCCCGCTTGCTGTCCAGAACCGCGCGTTGCGCCTGGCACAGGCCAAGCACCTGATCGGTGGGAAGGCGGTACTCGGGCCGGCTCAGTTCCCGCAGGTTACGGTCGATACCGCGCAGGAATGCAGTTCGATAAGCGGCAGGGTCGATCGCGATCGGAGTGCCGCTCTGGTAGAAGGCGGCCATCCGGATTGCTACACGGCGGATATCCTCCGCGCTTGCCGTCCCATTCCTGAGCGCGTAGTCGAGCATATGCCGTGTCGGCAGGCGGCGCATCTTGATCAGCCAGTCAACGATGACTCCGTGTCGGTCCAGCTGCAAATGGCCCAGTGTGTCGATCGACAGCGCCACGATGCCGATATAAATATCCGCAGCCAGGCGGCGATTCAGGCGTACCTCTTCCTCGCAGTAATGGCGTCTCGCCTCGACGGTGCGGAAGTCAAAAAATTCATGGCATACCGGCTTCTTCAGCTTGTACGCATAGCCGTCGGTCAGGAAAACCCATGACATATGGGTTTCGATCGCTTCCACGCGGTACGCCGGTTCCGGGAAACTGGTCGGATGCCGCAGGAATGCGACCTTGGATTCAAGCGTGACATTGACGGCAGAAGACAACGCGGCAGGCATTGCGGCACGCCACTAGTGACCCACTAGAGGTCATTGCGCGGGAAGAGAGTGAAGGATGGTCTTGAAGTTGTTCCAGTCGGTTGCGCCCCATACTTCAGAATGCGCGCGGCCGAAGGTACGAATGATCGCGGACACCTTGAGCGCCGCATTCATGTCCGGTGCCGTGAAGATATCCAGATAATCATACGGCCCCAGGAGCGCGTAGCTTTGCAGCCACTTCACATCCGGACACTCTTGCTCGATGTGCAGGACTGCCCGTTTCTCGAAGTCTTCCATGGATGCAGGGGATTTTAATGCCTCGGGTGAAAGGCGTGTCAGAAGGATAAAAGTTTGCATGGCGTTTTCTCCTCGGAAAAGGCGCGGTGCGGCCAATTCAAGTTAGCAGTGAAAACGGTGACCGGATTGCGCCGTCTCAAAGCGGTCCTTGAATGGCGAACAAGAAGGAAAACGATATGTGGATATTTATTGATTTTTTCGACATATGACGTGAATATGTCGATCGGATCGACACAAGGTGAGGACGTGTCGAAATAATCAAATTATTTAAACATATGCCATTCGACCCAGGCCAGCCCTATGATGCGCTCCCTTTGCTGCCGCCTACTGCGGACATCGAGAGCCGAACGATCTTGAAAGCCTGCATCGACGCCCGCGTTGCGCTGGCGGAACTAAAACAGGCAGGCGAACTCATTCCCAATCAAGCTGTGCTGATCAACAGCATCCCGCTGCTGGAAGCGCAGGCCAGCTCCGAAATTGAAAACATCGTCACCACCACCGACCAGCTCTTTCGCCTGGCGAACGACACAGGCAGCCAAGCCAATTCAGCCACCAAGGAAACCCTGCGATACCGCACTGCCTTGTACCAGGGCTATCAACAACTGGCTGATCGCCCGCTTGCCACCGCCACGGCCATCGGCATCTGCCGCACCATCAAAGGCGCGGACATCGGCATACGCCGCACCCCCGGCACCACCCTGATCAACGACAGCACCGGCCGCGTGATCTACACCCCACCGCAAGGCGAGGCGTTGTTGCGCGACAAGCTCGCCAACTGGGAGCAATTCATTCACAACGCCCGGCACATCGACCCGCTGGTGCGGATGGCAGTCATGCACTATCAATTCGAGGCGATTCATCCCTTCATCGACGGCAACGGCCGTACCGGGCGCGTGCTGAACCTGCTTTACCTGGTTGAAAAGGGCATGCTCGACATCCCCGTGCTTTACCTCAGCCGCTACATCATCCAGCACAAGGCCGATTACTACCGCCTGCTGCTCGCCGTCACGACCGAAGAGCAGTGGGAAGACTGGATTCTCTACATGCTCGCGGCAGTGAAGGAAACCGCGCAATGGACCACCGCCAAGATCAGGGCGATCCGCTCGCTCATTGAAGACACCGCAACGCGCATGCGCGCCAATGCGCCGTCGATCTACAGCCGCGAACTGGCCGAACTGATTTTTGTACAACCCTATTGCCGCATCGCCAATGTGGTGGAAGCCGGACTGGCACAGCGCCAAACCGCTTCCGTCCATTTGAAACAGCTTTGCGATATCGGCGTGCTGACGGAAGTAAAAGCGGGTAGGGAAAAACTGTTCATCAATCCCGCCTTCATCAATCTGTTGAATCGCGACGACACACCCAATGACCAAGCGCTGAATAAGTAAAGAAGTAGGCTGGGTTGAGGAACGAAACCCAGCATTCGGAGAGTGAAATTCCACGCTCCAGGGCCGATTGCATGATGTCCACGTTCCCGCTGTGGTGTGTTCCGCCTGGGCGCTTCAGTTCAATGGTATGAACGCGCCTCAGAAGAGGGCACAGCAGGCTTTGCAGGGAAAATTCCTGCCTGGTGGTGAACGTGTATCCGGGAGCGGCAGGCAATAGGGCGGCGAGTACGATGGCATCGAGAAAGCTGGTGTGATTAAGGCACCGCACAGGAATAACTTGCACAATGTTGCTTGCCGTAGCGGGCGCGCTGCAGCGTTGCTCGTCGTCGCCATAGCCCGCTATGACTCCTCCTCGCGCATGTCGGTATGCGACTTGAAACGTACCGAAGGTCGCATGATTCATTTGTGAGGAAAGGTACGCTCTTGTTCCCTCAGTGAGGTTGTTCTGTCGCTCTTTTCGGCGGGGAAGTGATAGTAGAGAGAATTTAGATACTCCGCTACTGCAGCAACATCTTCTTCATTCCATCGAAGTCGCGTGTTATTTTGCCACCGCCTCACTTGTTTGGTCAGGCTTTGCCAATCCGTAGCCAGCCGCTGTTCACGCCAATGTACTTGCGAGGTATGACACGCGATGCAATGGATTGAATACAGCAATTCCCCGCGCGATTGTTCCCATTCCGAGGAGCCCTGCGCGCCAACGCACGCAACATACCCAAGACCCGCCAGGAAAAGCATTCCTCGCAATAAGCGCTTAATCATTTGCAATCTTTGCATACGCAGGGTCCATTGTGTTCGATACGCTGTCTTGAATGTTAGAAGAGACCGGTGAGGGCACTCTGCGCAGAGTCAAGCCAAGGCTGGTGGCCGCGCAATTCGCAATGTGCAGCGATGGAGTTGCGAATGCGCAGAGGAGAATTTTCCATGCAAAGTGAGGGAAAAGAGCAAGCTCTCAAACAGGCGAAATCCTCAGAACAGATTTTCCACCGCCGGAGCCGGTCACCCTGCCACCTGAACCGCTCACGTGACGGGGGCATGAGAGTAATACATGCATTCTGGCGTCAATCGCCTTTTTCATCATCGAACAGCGAGAGCGGGCGATCCAGTTCAATTGTCATTGCCGGTTTCGAAAGAATCAGATCCTGTTCGAGAAAGCGTGCCTTCTCGTGCGGCATTGCGGCAACAATGGTATGCGGTT
>DATLIB010000094.1:0-26446 GCA_035539595.1 Noviherbaspirillum sp. | reverse complement strand
ATCTTCCTGTCCGCGAAATGGGAAGCCCGTACCGATCAAGGCGTCAGCCATTTTGTCGCGACGACTCACCCGGATACGTTTTTCATTCAGATATGCGCCAGCGCCTTTGGTCGCAGTAAACAGGTCGTTGCGGGTTGGGTCATATACTACTGCTTGCGTAATTTGACCGCGCTGTTGCAACGCAATTGATACACAATACTGGGGGAAACCATGAATAAAATTGGTGGTTCCATCGAGTGGGTCAATGATCCACACGTTGTCATTTTCGTCGTGCAAGTTGGCGGAGGGACCTGACTCCTCAGCAAGGATCGCATGATCAGGGTAGGCGGTTTTCAGGACATCGATAATGGCCTGTTCTGCGGCTTGATCGACTTCGGTCACAAAATCATTGTGTCTTTTCTCTGTGACCTTGATTCGGTCGAGGTCAAAGGAGGCGCGATTAATAATCGAAGCACCGCGGCGAGCAGCCTTGATCGCCGTATTCAGCATGGGATGCATATGGGTTCCGTTAAAATTGCGGTGCCGCCGCCTACCGCGTCCGGAACCACATTGAAATTAAATTAATGAGCGATGCGGCAATTTCGGCCGATGAGCCAACCACCACGAATGTCGCTATTTTAAATGAACCAGCATCAATCCAGTAATCCTCTTTTTACTCGCTTGCGCTTCGTGCTGGTTGAGACTAGCCATCCCGGTAATATCGGCGCCGTTGCGCGCGCGATGAAAACCATGGGATTTTCACAGCTTGTGCTAGTCAATCCACGTTTCTCCGACGTGCTTCAGCAAGCTGATGCCATTGCGTTTGCCAGTGGTGCATTAGATGTGCTGGCTTCGGCAAAAATGGTGGGTTCGATTGCAGAGGCGCTTGATGGATGCAATTTTGCTGCTGCGTTGAGTGCTAGGTTCCGGGAGTTTTCCCCGCCGGTTATGACGCCGCGAGGGGTTGCTGAGCTGTTGGCTGCCGACAACAATCTGAACGCGGCGTTGGTATTTGGCAGTGAGCGCTATGGGTTACCAAACGAGATCGTCGAAAAATGCAATGCGTTGATCAACATCCCTACTAATACCGACTATTCATCATTGAATCTTGCTCAAGCAGTGCAGATACTCGCTTATGAGGCACGATTGGCCAGTGCAGAAGAGATTGTTGTACCGGAATCCATTGGATTTCATGGGGAAGCAGCAGGGCTTGCACAGATAGATGCCATGTATTCGCATCTCGAAAAAGCACTAATAGCAATCGACTTTCTTGATCCAGGTAATCCTAAAAAACTTATGCCACGGCTACGGCGGTTATTTTCCCGTACTCAACTAGAAGCTGAAGAAGTGAATATTCTTAGAGGAATTGCGCGTCAAATATTGCAAAAAACCCATCAGTGATGCATTTCGTATCACTCGGTCCCTTGCTCTTGACGTCGGCAGATTAAGTGGTCGTGTCCAAGAAAATGCCTGAGTTTTTCGTTTTATCCCCAAGCACGCAACAAGCCGACCGCGAGACCTTCCAATGCAAAATTTTCATGGCCGGCATCAATGCGTATTGGTTCGAAGTCGGGATTTTCGGGCAACAGTTCAATGACCGATTCGGACTTGCGGTAACGCTTGACGGTGACATCATCGCCTAAGCGAGCAACCACGATCTGTCCATTTTTTGCGTTATCAATCTTTTTAACCGCCAGCAAGTCCCCATCAAGAATGCCGGCATCTCGCATGGACATGCCGCGAACCTTTAGTAAATAGTCTGGTTTTGCGGAAAACAACGCAGGATCGACGTTGTAGGTTGTTTCAATATGTTCCTGTGCCAAGATGGGGGAGCCGGCAGCGACGCGGCCAACCAATGGCAAACTCAGCTGCATCAGCAGGGGATGGGGTAGTGCCATTTGTCTTCCGCTAAATCGATTGATTTCGCCCCCCGGATGTAAATCGAGCAGCCGGATGCCACGTGATGTGCCAGGGGCTATCTCGATGGCTCCTTTGCGAGCCAAGGCCTGCAAGTGCTCTTCCGCTGCGTTGGCTGAACGGAACCCTAGTTCTGCGGCAATTTCTGCTCGCGTTGGTGGGAAGCCGGTATTTTCGATAGCTTCCCTGATCAGGTTCAAAATTTGTTCCTGTCGTGCGGTCAGTTTAATCATGGAAATATTTCTGCTCATGGTGAGCTGTTTAAAATAACAGCCTGTATTTTTATACAGCCTGTTGGCGAATGCAAGCTCGCTCTCGCTTTTTGTGGCAATACCCCTGCCATCCTTGACTTAAGCACTTGAGTCAATTGAGTTTTTGCGGTATTCGGGTTATTATTTCGGGCTTTCCTCTTCCCACACTCGTCTTGACGCCGGGGTGGGCGATTCTTTAATCCGTCCAAAAGGAGATTACATGCGTCATTATGAAATCGTATTTATCGTTCACCCGGATCAGAGCGAACAAGTTCCCGCTATGATTGAACGCTACAAAGGCATCGTTACTGCACGTAATGGCAAGGTTCACCGCGTTGAAGACTGGGGCCGTCGCCAGATGGCTTACCTGATTCAGAAGCTGGCCAAGGCACATTATGTTTGCATGAATATCGAGTGCGATAGTGAAACGCTGACTGAAATTGAAACAGGTTTTAAATTCAATGATGCCGTCCTCCGCCACCTTACTGTCAAGATGAAGAAGGCTGAAACCGCCCCATCTCCGATGATGAAGGCTGTGCAGAAGGAAGATGCTGCCAAAAGTCAGCGTGCCGAGGCCGCCGCTGCGTAATTTTGTTGCCTTGGAGCGTGAACCAGCTACGGCTGCTTGCCACCATTTCTGAGCGCGACGTAATGCGCTACACCCCGGCGGGCGTTCCGATTGTGTCAGCAAAATTGCTGCATGATTCTGAACAAGTTGAGGCGGGTATTCTTCGCCGGGTCGAGTTCGAAATTGCTGCAATAGCCGCAGGTGAAATTTCAGGACGTTTCAACCGAGCGGAATTGGGGGCAGTATTTCAGTTCACTGGATTCTTGGCGCGCAAAAATCGCAATAGCAGAAGCTTCGTATTCCATCTCACGGATTTCGAGGCGCATACACCAGATCACTAATACAGGAGCCAAACATGGCATTCGGTAAAAAATTCGATAAGAGCAAACTTAAACACAAGCGTCAGCAACAAAACCCGTTATTCAAGCGCAAGAAGTTCTGCCGCTTTACCGCTGCTGGCGTAGAGCAGGTTGATTACAAGGACGTTGATACATTGAAGGATTTCGTCCAAGAAAACGGCAAGATCATGCCGGCACGCCTGACAGGTACCAAGGCGCATTACCAGCGTCAGGTTGATACCGCGATCAAGCGTGCACGTTACTTGGCGCTATTACCGTACACCGATCTGCATAATGCGTAATTGACGACTGAAGAAAATAGGAGAAAAACATGCAAGTCATTCTGTTGGAAAAAGTCGTTAATCTCGGCAATCTGGGCGAGGTCGTACGCGTCAAGGACGGTTATGCACGTAACTTCCTGATTCCGCAGCGTAAAGCACGTCGTGCCACCGCAACTGCCGTTGCCGAGTTTGAGGCAAAGCGTGTAGAGCTGGAAAAGGCTGCATCGGAAAAATTGGCAGTGGCACAAGCGCAAGGCGAAAAGCTGAGCGGCATGACTGTCCAAATCGCGCAAAAAGCAGGTGTTGATGGTCGTTTGTTCGGCTCCGTGACAAATGCCGACATTGCCGCTGCTGTTACGAAACAAGGTTTTGCTGTGGAAAAAGCACAGATCCGTATGCCGCAAGGCCCGTTGAAGACAACTGGCGATCATGCTATTTCAGTTGTATTGCACACCGACGTGGTGGTTGATGTTACTGTCGCAGTGTTAGGCGAGTCAGCGTAATTTCTGAACAGTGCAGGGAGAAAGGGCCGGGATTTCCGGCCCTTTTTTATTGTTATGTGCACTCTTGTCTAAAGAGTAATGTCACGTCTGGAACGGTATGAAAATAACATCTCCCAGCCTTCAGTCGAGACAATAAGTGCGACTTTAACCGAGTATAATTCGCGCCATGAATAACCGAGCCGATTACCGATCCGAACGTGCTGGCCGACCGGATCCGCAACTCGATGCCCTTCGTGTTCCGCCACATTCTATCGAGGCGGAACAGTCTGTCCTAGGTGGTCTGCTGCTCGATAATGCGGCGTGGGATCGGATCGCCGATTTTGTCGGTGAGGACGATTTTTACCGCTACGATCATCGCATCATCTTCCATCACATTGTCAAGCTGATCAATGCTACTAGGCCGGCAGATGTGATTACTGTATTCGAAGCCTTAAGCACCAGTGGCAAGGCGGAGGATGTGGGTGGACTGACTTATCTGAACGCGCTAGCACAGAACACGCCCTCGGCTGCGAACATTCGACGCTATGCCGAAATTGTGCGTGACCGTGGTGTGCTGCGAAAATTGATTACCGTATCAGACGAGATATCAGGCCAGGCATTTAACCCGCAAGGCAAGGAAGTCAAACAGCTTCTGGATGAGGCTGAGTCGAAGATTTTCGCCATTGCAGAAGAGGGTGCTCGCGGTGCACAAGGATTCCAGGCGATTCAGCCGCTGTTGACACAAGTCGTCGAGCGAATCGATGAACTTTATAATCGTGACAATCAGGGCGATATCACTGGCGTGCCTACAGGGTTTATCGACTTGGATCGTATGACCTCCGGCTTACAACCCGGCGATCTAGTTATCGTGGCTGGTCGTCCGTCGATGGGTAAAACAGCGTTTTCACTTAACATCGGTGAAAATGTTGCTATTGATAGTGGTTTGCCGGTAGCGGTCTTTTCTATGGAGATGGGTGGAGCGCAGCTGGCTATGCGTATGCTGGGTTCTGTCGGGCGATTGGACCAGAGCCGACTACGGGTCGGGAAGCTGAACGACGAGGATTGGCCTCGCCTCACGCATGCCATTCAGAAGATGAATGAGGCGCAGCTCTATATTGACGAAACGCCAGCTTTGAGCCCCATTGAATTGCGGGCTCGTGCGCGGCGATTGTCGCGTCAATGCGGCAAGCTCGGGTTGATCATTATCGATTACTTGCAGCTCATGTCCGGCAGTGGCAATGGTGAAAACCGTGCGACCGAGATTTCTGAAATTTCCCGCAATCTAAAAGGCTTGGCCAAGGAATTGCATTGTCCGGTCATTGCGCTGTCCCAGCTAAATCGCTCTCTGGAGCAGCGACCGAACAAGCGGCCTGTGATGTCGGATCTGCGCGAGTCCGGTGCAATCGAACAGGATGCCGACGTTATTCTGTTCATTTACCGTGATCAGGTCTATAACCCTGATTCGCCTGACAAAGGTACTGCTGAAATTATTATCGGCAAACAGCGTAATGGCCCGATCGGCACTGTGCGACTGACTTTCCTTGGTGAATACACGAAGTTCGACAACTACACTGGCGGTAACGCGATATTCGATAACGAGTAGTTCGCAGGTGTTCTGTCGACGGCTACCGCGCTCTGGCGGAAGTGTGCCGCAGGGGAGTAACAGTTAAATGAATTTACTGCTTCAACTTTAAGAGAGTACGACTATGTTTGGACGACTAATGCCCTCCGAGGGCAAATTTTTTGAGTTTTTCATTCAGCATGGCGATTTGTGTGTCAAGGGCGCGAAGGAGATGGTGGCGCTGATGACCAATTTCGACGATCTGGAAAACCGGGTGCATGCGATTGAGGGCATCGAAAAGCAGGCCGACAAGATTACTCATGAAACGCTGGACTTGCTTCATAAGACCTTTATTACCCCGCTTGACCGCGATGATATCCATAAGTTGATTACTCGAATGGACGATATCCTTGACTTGCTGGAAGATGCGGGGCAGACGATTTCCCTGTACGACATCAAGGCGATTACGCCGGAAGCCAAGCGTCTGGCCGAATTGTGCCTTGCATGTACCGAGAAGGTGAAAACTGCTGTTGGACTGTTGCATAACATGGACAACGCTATGCAGATCTTATCGGTGTGCGAGGAAATCGATCGTCTGGAATCGGATGCCGATCATGTGATGCGGGCTGCGATGTCCAAACTGTTCCGTGATGAGCCGGACGTGCGTAACCTGATCAAGCTGAAGGCGATCTACGAGATTCTGGAAACCGTCACCGATCGTTGCGAAGATGTAGCCAACATCATCGAGGGTATTATTGTTGAAAATGCCTGATGCAATGATGCATGCGTGAACTGTCCGGCCGGATGCCGGATCGTCGCGCTAATGCAGGGCACCATATAAGACCCCGCCAGGAACGGCATTCAACACCTGCAATCAAGTCCTGGCGCGAATTCCCTGCATTGAATCTGCCGTGCCTCATAACGACTAAAATAAAAATTCATGCAAACCTTAGAAATCAGCATTTACGTTCTCGCCTTCCTGGTCGCATTGGCATTGCTGTTCGACTTCATGAACGGTTTTCACGATGCAGCAAACGCGATTGCAACGGTGGTCTCGACTGGTGTTTTGAAGCCGCATCAAGCGGTCGCGATGGCTGCTCTTTTCAATGTCGTCGCTATTTTCTTTTTTCAGTTGAAAGTTGCGACCACCGTAGGAAAAGGCACCATTGAGCCGATAGTGGTGGATCATTATGTCGTATTCGGTGCTCTAGTCGGAGCGATTTTCTGGAATGTGCTGACTTGGTACTATGGGATACCATCATCATCGTCTCACGCGCTGATAGGTGGCTTGGTTGGCGCAGCAGTCGCCAAAGCAGGGACCGGTGCATTGATCTCCAGCGGATTGATCAAAACCATTTCCTTCATCTTGTTGTCGCCATTGCTTGGCTTCGTGTTTGGATCGATCATGATGGTCGTGGTGTCATGGCTGTTCGTCCGATCAACCCCCCGCCGGGTAGATAAATGGTTCCGTCGCATGCAACTGGTGTCAGCTTCCATGTATAGCTTGGGACATGGCGGCAATGATGCCCAGAAAACCATGGGCATCATCTGGATGCTTTTGATTGCGGCAGGTTATTCCTCGGCAAGTGATTCACTGCCCATGTGGGTTGTTATCAGTTGCTATGCGGCGATTGGTCTAGGGACCCTGTTCGGTGGCTGGCGCATCGTGAAGACGATGGGGCAGAAAATTACCAAACTCAAGCCAGTTGGTGGGTTTTGTGCAGAAACCGGTGGTGCGATTACGTTGTTCCTCGCTACTGCTCTTGGTATTCCGGTATCAACAACACACACCATCACAGGCGCAATTGTCGGGGTCGGCTCATCAAGAAAAATGTCAGCGGTACGCTGGGGTGTCGCCGGTAATATTGTCTGGGCGTGGATATTTACCATTCCGGCTTCAGCTTTCATTGCGGCTATCGCTTGGTGGATAGGAACAAAAATATTGTAATAAAAAAGCCTGCATCGAGATGCAGGCTTTTTTTATGCTCGGGCATATGACGAGCTGCGTTACAACACCTCACTGGCATGGTCAGCCAGACGTGAACGTTCTCCCCGCGCCAGAGTCACGTGACCGCTGTGCGACCATCCCTTGAAACGATCTACCACATAAGTAAGCCCGCTAGAGCCTTCCGTCAGGTATGGCGTATCGATCTGCGCGATATTGCCTAGACAGATGATCTTCGTGCCAGGGCCGGCTCGGGTGACCAGTGTTTTCATCTGTTTCGGAGTAAGGTTTTGTGCTTCGTCGATGATCAGGAATTTGTTGACGAAAGTGCGGCCTCGCATGAAATTGAGTGACTTGATCTTGATGCGTGAGCGAATGAGATCTTGCGTCGCCGCACGACCCCAGTCACCCGCCTCGTTGTCGGATTTATTCAGTACCTCCAAGTTGTCATCGAAGGCGCCCATCCAAGGTGACATTTTTTCTTCCTCGGTGCCAGGTAGAAAGCCGATGTCTTCGCCGACAGGCACTGTAACGCGGGTAACGATGATTTCGTTATACAGCTTGGTCTCGAGAACCTGCGCCAAGCCTGCGGCAAGCGCCAGCAGGGTTTTTCCGGTGCCTGCCTGGCCGAGCAAGGTGACAAAGTCGCATTCAGGATTCATCAGTAGATTGAGCGCAAAATTCTGCTCTCGGTTGCGCGCCGTGACGCCCCAGACGCCGTTCTTGCCGTGCGTATAGTCACGAAGGGTCTGCAGCACGGCTGTTTTACCGTTGATCTGCCTTACTTGGCCGTAGAAAGGTGCCTCGCCGTTTTTGGGCTCAAGATAAGCGAACTGGTTTACCAGGAAGGACGGTACCGTAGGCCCAGTCAGACGGTAGAAGGTGTAACCCGTTCCATGCTTGTTCTCCTGCCACGACTCCATTCCTTTGGCATGCTTGTTCCAGAAATCATCCGATAACTGTGTGATGCCGGAGTAGAGTAGATCAGTATCTTCGAGGACGTGGTCGTTGAAGTACTCTTCTGCTGGCAAGCCCATTGCTCGTGCCTTGATTCGCATGTTGATGTCTTTGGACACCAGTACAATGGGGCGGCCTGGATACTGCGTCTCAAGTGCGCGTACGACACCGAGAATCTGGTTGTCGGCCTTGCCGATTGGCAGACCTTCCGGCAGTTCTGTTATCTGGAGCCGGGTCTGGAAGAACAGTCGGCCCTTCGCATCCTTATTGCCGAGCTTGGTCAGTGGAATACCTTCTTCGATCGCGTGCTCTTCCACGCCGGCGACCAAGGCATCGAGCGAGCGCGATACTTGGCGTGCATTGCGCGCGACCTCAGACATTCCCTTTTTGTGATTGTCCAATTCTTCCAGCGTCATCATTGGCAGGTAGACATCGTGTTCCTCGAAACGGAACAGTGAAGTCGGGTCGTGCATGAGCACGTTTGTATCAAGCACGAACAGCTTGGTGACGCCCATTTTGTCGCCAATGCGGCTTGCACTGGACTTGACCGAACTGTCTACTGCTTTGGATTTTGCTTCACGGGTTTTTGCCAAAGGTGCTTTTTCGGTTGTCTTGGCTCGCGCCTGCGGCGCAGATTTTGTTTTTCCGGGAGCGGATTCAACCAGCGCCATGACAGGTTTTACCGATTTCACTTTCTCTGCTTTGGGATAGTCCTGCAGAGAGAGTAATGCTGCTGGCTTGGTCGGTAATTTGGGCAGTGGCATCAGGACCTCTCAATCTAAAAATGTGTTGAATTGACTACTCTGGCAGGACGCAAATGGAACGAAACGAAGGTGGCATGAGTGGAACAAAAGAAAGGGCTGGACGAATTGCAAAACAAAAAGACCGTTTGAGGGGGAGGCTTGACGCCTCTTCCACAAACGGCCTTCGATAAGAGATTCTTTTGGATTCAATGGGTTCAGCGTATTAAGCAAGAGCTTTCACGAACTCCAGTACGTCATCAATGTGCCCAGGCACTTTCACTCCACGCCATTCTTTCACCAATTTCCCGGTTCCGTCAATCACAAATGTACTGCGCTCCACGCCCCGCACTTGCTTGCCATACATGTTCTTCATCTTCATGACATTGAACATGAGACAGACCATTTCGTCCGGATCGGAGATCAGGTCGAAGGGCATTTCCAATTTTGCCTTGAAGCCTTCATGCGAACGGATACTGTCACGGCTGACGCCGAATATTTCTGTATTGGCCTGACGGAACTGCGGATGAAGATCACGGAACTGCATGCCTTCTGTTGTACAGCCTGGTGTATTGTCCTTCGGGTAGAAATACAGCACAACCGTTTTGCCTTTGTAATCCGACAGTCTGAAGGTCTTGGCGCCGGTCATGGCGACGGAAAACTCCGGGACGATCATATTTAATGCTGATGGACTTTCGGCCACGTTGGTCTCCTGATCCTTGTGAGTTATCGTTTGTGACGACGGTTGAGTCATTCTTCTGCGACAGGCAAGTTTTGGCGAATGTTCATTGTGCTGGAAGCTGACAAATCGGAATGCAGACTTTCTGCATGCGTGACCCTTATGTACATGGGGACACTTCTTTGTCGTTCAAGCATCTGTGCGGGTAGTGTCCGTGACAGTCGTGTCTTCGAAGATCAGGGCTAGCGCGACCTTTCGGCCTTCGCCCATCAAAATATTATAGGTACGACAGGCTGCCTGGTTGTCCATGCACTCGACACCGATACGGCGTGCGATCAGATTGCCGGTCAGCCTCGGGTGTACAAAGCGTTGTCGTCTACCGGTGCCAAGTATGACAACGTCCGGCATGGCGGCTTCGATCTGTTCGAAATGCTCATTGGACAAATCTTCGAATGTGTTCGGCGGCCAAGCCATAGGGAGTACTTCTGGCAAGACGATCAAGCTATGGCTGAAGCGCACGGCATTGATTTCGACGCCCAAATCGTCGTAGGCAGTAATGGTTTGATAATGCTGGGTCGGAGTGGAGTGGAGCTTCATGACACTATAGACATTCGAGTCAATGCGAATTTCCGACAATCGGATAAAAAAGATGGCGCATTGTAGCGTTTTCCTCTTTAAAACAGGTCATTGCGCATTGATAAAACGCATCGCTTTCGGCAAAATGGGTCTTTTGGCGGTGCAGCATTGCACTCCATTTTTGTATTTATAACAAGGGCTTGCTCGCGTGCGACCGATTCAAAAATCGAAAAAATTGGCTGATGTTTGTTATGACATTCGCGGCCCTGTCTTGGAAAAAGCCAAGCAGATGGAGGAAGAGGGGCACAAGATCATCAAGCTGAACATCGGTAACCTGGCGGTATTCGGTTTCGATGCGCCGGATGAAATTGTGCACGACATGATCCTCAACATGGGAAACGCTGCGGGGTATACCGATTCCAAAGGCATGTTTGCGCCACGCAAGGCGATCATGCACTATACGCAGGAAAAGAATATCGCCGGAGTCGCCATTGACGATATCTACATCGGCAACGGGGCGTCCGAGTTGATTGTCATGGGTATGAATGCGCTCCTGAATACTGGTGATGAAGTGCTGGTTCCGGCGCCTGATTATCCGTTATGGACCGCTGCTGTCAGCCTGTCCGGCGGCAAGCCGGTGCATTACGTCTGCGATGAGGAATCTGACTGGTTGCCGGACATCGACGATATCAAAAAGAAGATTACGCCGCACACCAAGGCGATTGTCGTCATTAATCCGAACAATCCGACCGGAGCGCTTTATCCTGTCGAGTTGCTGCAGCAGATTGTCGATGTGGCGCGTCAACATCAATTGATCGTATTTGCTGACGAAATTTACGACAAGACTCTGTACGACGGTGAGGTGCATACCTCGATTGCCTCTCTGGCTGACGATGTGCTGTTTTTGACGCTGAACGGCCTGTCGAAAAACTATCGCTCCTGTGGCTATCGTGCCGGCTGGATGGTGGTTTCCGGCGATAAAAAGCCGGCCAAGGATTACATCGAGGGCTTAAATATGCTGGCGTCCATGCGCTTGTGTGCGAATGCGCCCGGGCAGTATGCTATCCAGACGGCATTGGGTGGACATCAGAGCATTAATGACCTGGTTGGACCCGGCGGGCGGCTGTTAAAGCAGCGCGATTTGGCGCACAAATTACTGACCGATATTCCGGGCGTGACCTGTGTGAAGCCAAAATCGGCTTTGTACATGTTTCCCAAACTCGATCCCAAGGTTTACCCCATTAAAGATGATCAGCAATTCGCTTATGAGTTGCTGGCGGAAGAAAAAGTATTGGTCGTGCAAGGCACCGGCTTTAACTGGATGGCGCCAGATCATTTCCGTGTCGTATTTCTCCCCAATTCTGACGACTTGGTCGATGCAGTTGGGCGGATCGCACGCTTTCTCGACGGCTATCGCAAGCGACACGGCAGTGCATAAGTTTTTATCGGCCCGGCAGACCGTCGTTCTGGCGCCGGCTGGAATTTAGCAGCATTTCACTACTCGAAAAAACATGAAACCCATCAAAGTAGGCTTACTAGGCATCGGCACCGTCGGGTCTGGCACATTTAACGTCCTGAAGCGTAACCAGGAAGAAATTACGCGGCGCGCTGGCCGCGGCATCGAGATCACCATGGTGGCGGACCTGAATATCGCGCGCGCCAAGGAACTGATCAATGGTGAATGCGAAGTGGTCAATGATGCCAACTTGGTGGTGAATCATCCCGACATCGATATCGTCATCGAATTGATTGGCGGTTATGGCCTTGCCAAGGATCTGGTGATGAAGGCAATCGCTAATGGCAAACATGTGGTGACTGCTAACAAGGCCTTATTGGCGACGCATGGCAACGAGATTTTCAAGGCCGCGCAAGAGCGAGGTGTGATGGTTGGTTTTGAAGCTGCGGTTGCGGGCGGTATTCCGATCATTAAAGCGCTGCGCGAAGGACTCACCGCAAATCGTATCCAGTGGTTGGCCGGCATTATCAATGGCACCACCAATTTCATCCTGTCCGAAATGCGTGACAAAGGGCTGGATTTCGATGTGGTCCTGAAGGAGGCGCAGCGCCTTGGTTATGCCGAGGCGGATCCCACCTTCGATATCGAAGGCATCGACGCCGCGCACAAGGCAACCCTCATGTCAGCAATTGCCTTTGGTATCCCCGTGCAGTTCGATAAGGCCCACGTCGAAGGCATTACCAAGCTACAGGCGACCGACATTCAATACGCCGAGCAGCTCGGTTATCGCATCAAGCTATTGGGCATTGCCAAGCGTACGCCGCAGGGCATCGAGTTGCGAGTGCATCCAACCTTGATTCCGTCTAAACGTTTGCTCGCCAATGTGGAAGGTGCGATGAACGCAGTGCTGGTGCAAGGCGATGCCGTTGGGAGCACTTTGTACTACGGTAAGGGGGCAGGGTCCGAGCCGACGGCCTCTGCCGTGATCGCGGACTTGGTCGATATCACCCGCTTGGCGACGGCGGACCCGGAGCATCGTGTGCCACACCTCGCATTCCAACCGGATGCGCTGAACGATATCCCAATTCTGCCGATGTCGGAAGTGACCACCAGCTACTACTTGCGCATGCAGGTAGCCGATCAGCCTGGCGTGCTGGCTGACGTCACGCGGATCCTTGCTGAATCAACAATTTCGATTGATGCAATGCTGCAGAAGGAGCCTGCGGAAGGGGAAACGCAAGCCGATATCATCATGCTGACACATCAGACGCAAGAAAAAAATATCGAGGCTGCGATTGCCAAGATCGAGGCGCTGTCGACGGTTGTAGGCCAAGTGGCCAAGATTCGGCTTGAACAGCTGGGTTGAGGCTTTATAGTCCGCAATTACCGTTAATACCCAACCAAAGCGGCCTGGACACATTGTCTCAGGCCGTTTTTTCTTGGCCACCGTTAGTGCCGATGCCTAACGGTGGGTTACCACCAGCAAGGCATGCGCCTCTGTCTTGCCGACATTGCGAATTGCGTGATTTCTGTCAGCTTGGTAGCGCGCGGTACCGCCAGCTTTCAGCTTTTTCTTCACCTCGTTCACTTCTACTTCTACTGTGCCGTGCAATAGAGTCAGATACTCGGTTGTGCCTGGGTCATGTGGATTGGAAACCAGTGCTCCACCTGGTACAAGCGTAAGCTCATACCATTCATACTTTCCGGCTAACTCCATCGGCCCCAAAATACGTAATACATAGCCAGCGTGGTTGCCCGGCAATGTCGGCGTTTCGTGGGGTTCCAACACATGAATGGCCTCAACGTCTTGGGGCTCGCTGGAAAGCAATTCTTCGATCCCGACACCGAGCGCATTGGCAAGCCGCCAAGCCACTGCAATGGTCGGGTTTGCCTTTTCCCGTTCGATCTGTGACAACATCGATTTCGATACGCCGGCTGCACGGGATAGATCGTCTAGGGTCAAATCTCGTTTAAGGCGTAATTTCTGAAGGGTTGCGCCAACTTCCGGGGGCGAACTTGAGGGGCTGAGCTTTTTCATAAGATACGCTTGCAAAGTTCAATGGCCGTCGCTAATATTCAATATATTGAACTTTAGTTCTAAATAGTGGATTTAGCGACCTGTGGTGAAATTGCATCGTAGCAGATGCGAGGGCGCAGGGATATCAATTGAATGCGCGCCAGCAGGCGCCGCCAACAGCAGAGGACTCGCGATGAGCGCAACAGATTCAAAGGAAAGCTTTTTTTCAGGGCTGGAAGCCAATTTGACGGGACTGCGGGAACAGGGGCTTTACAAGCCGGAGCGAGTGATCGCTTCCCGCCAAGGTGCGGAAGTGGTTTGTGACGATGGCAGAACTCTGATCAACCTGTGCGCGAATAATTACCTCGGTTTGTCGGGTGACGAGACGATGGTCAAGGCAGCGGTCGATGCGACCGAAAAATTCGGTTATGGCCTGTCGTCGGTACGTTTCATTTGCGGCACGCAGACTGTGCACAAACAACTGGAGCGCGCCTTATCCGATTTCCTCGGGATGGAAGACACGATACTGTATGCGGCGGCTTTCGATGCCAACGGCGGTGTGTTTGAGCCCTTGTTCGACGAAAACGATGCCATTATTTCTGATGCGCTGAACCATGCCTCGATCATCGACGGCATTCGCTTGTGCAAGGCGGCGCGCTATCGTTACCAGCACAATGACATGGCGGATCTGGAGGTGCAATTGCAAGCTGCATCCAGCAAGCGTCACAAAGTCATTGTCACCGATGGAGTGTTTTCCATGGATGGAACGATTGCGCAGCTCGACAAGATTTGCGATCTGGCGGACCGCTACGGTGCTCTAGTGATGATTGATGAATGTCACGCTTCCGGCTTCATGGGCAAAACCGGGCGCGGCACACATGAGCATCATGAGGTGATGGGGCGGATCGACATCATCACCGGTACGCTTGGCAAGGCATTGGGCGGTGCAATGGGCGGCTTTACTGCGGCGCGCCGCGAAGTAGTGCAGACGCTGCGTCAAAAGTCGCGTCCTTATCTGTTTTCGAATTCGCTCGCCCCGGCGATTGCCGGCGCTTCGCTTGCCGTACTTGACCGCTTGTCCTCCTCCACAGAGTTGCGTGATCGCCTGCATGCCAATACCGCCTACTTCCGGAGCGCCATCGGTGAACTGGGATTTACCATCAAACCCGGTACACATCCGGTAGTACCCGTCATGCTATTCGATGCTCCGCTGGCGCAGAAATTTGCACAACGCCTTTACGAACTCGGCGTGCTGGTCACCGGATTTTTTTATCCCGTGGTGCCGATGGGCCAAGCTCGGGTGCGGGTGCAATTGTCTGCCGCACACAGCAAGGAACAACTCGACCGCGCGCTGGCAGCATTCAGGCAGGCAGGTCAAGAACTCGGTCTTTTACAGAATAAAGGAGCATAACAATGGAACGGATACTGGTGATTGGGGCTAACGGACAGATCGGCAGTGAACTGGTAGAGGCGCTGGCGGCAACGCACGGCAGCGAGAATGTCATCGCTGCGGACATTGCGCCGCGCAGTCTCTACGGCGCCACCTGCTACGAAACGATCGATGTACTCGACAAGAACCGCGTCGCGCATATCGTTGACAGCTATGGCATCACGCAGGTGTACCAACTTGCTGCACTGTTGTCGGTCACCGGCGAGCAGGCGCCGCTGAAGGCGTGGACCTTGAACATGGATGGCTTGCTGAATATTCTCGAATTGGCGCGTGAGCGTGGCCAGGCGGGCAAGCCGTTGAAGATATTCTGGCCGTCGTCCATCGCTGCGTTTGGCCCACATACGCCGGCAGTCGATACGCCGCAACTGACGGTCATGGACCCCACCACAATTTACGGTATCAGTAAGCAGGCTGGAGAGCGCTTGTGCGAATATTATTTCAGCAAATTCGGTGTCGATGTCCGCAGCATCCGTTATCCGGGCATCATCAGCTACAAGTCGCCACCGGGCGGCGGCACGACCGATTACGCCATTGCCATTTTTCACGCGGCCAAGCGTGGTGAACGCTACACCTGTTATCTCGGCCCGGAAACTGCCTTGCCGATGATTTACATGTCCGATGCCATCCGTGCCACCATTGAGTTGATGGACGCGCCTGCGGAACAGATTCGCGTCCGTTCCGCGTACAACGTAGCCGGCATGAGTTTTAACCCGCGCGAACTGGCGCAAGCGATCAAGGCACGCATGCCGCATTTTGACATCACGTATCAGCCCGACCATCGTCAGGCGATTGCTGATTCGTGGCCGCATAGTCTGGATGACACTTATGCCCGTGCCGATTGGGGCTGGAAGGCAAAAATCAGCTTGTCGGCACTGGTTGATGACATGTTGGCCAATATCCGGATCGAACCGCGTGAATTGCATCAAGCCGCGTAAGTGAACTGCCGTCACGCCGGAAGAGGGCGGCAGTTATAATGGCAGATTGCGGTTTTTCCTCCGACATTTGTTCATTTGCAAGTGACGGAGGCAGCAAACCACCTGATTAATAAATTTTCAAAAATTTATGCAATACGTCTCCACACGCGGTCACTCTCCGGCGCAGTCCTTTTCTCAAATCCTGCTTGGCGGCCTTGCTCCCGACGGTGGCTTGTACTTGCCGCTAGAGTATCCGCGCGTCAGCGGCGCCGAGCTGGACGCTTGGCGCAAGTTGTCTTATGCCGGCCTGGCACTAGAGGTGCTGAAGAAGTTTGCCACCGATATTCCGGAGGCGGATCTCAAGGTGCTGACGCACAAGACCTACACGGCGGATGTATATCGTAATGCGCGTCCTGGCGAAGATGCCGGGCAGATTACGCCCTTGTGCGTGCTGGAAGAAAATAACGGCACCAGTCTCGTGTTGCAGGCGCTGTCCAACGGTCCGACGCTCGCGTTCAAGGACATGGCGATGCAATTGCTCGGTAACCTGTTCGAGTACGCACTTGCAAAACAGGATGCCGAATTGAATATTTTCGGCGCTACCTCAGGCGATACCGGCAGCGCAGCGGAGTATGCGATGCGTGGCAAGAAGGGCATCCGCGTATTCATGCTGTCGCCGCATCAGAAGATGAGCGCATTCCAGACAGCGCAGATGTTCAGCCTGCAGGACCCGAACATTTTCAATATTGCCGTGGAAGGCGTGTTCGACGATTGCCAGGATATGGTGAAGGCAGTATCGAACGATCTGGACTTCAAGACCCACCAGAAGATCGGCACGGTCAATTCGATCAATTGGGCGCGCGTTGTTGCGCAGGTGGTGTACTACTTCCGTGGTTATCTGAGTGCAACAACGAGTAACGACCAGAAAGTATCGTTTACTGTCCCGTCCGGTAATTTTGGCAACATCTGTGCCGGCCACATTGCGCGCATGATGGGGCTGCCGATCGACAAGCTGGTGGCGGCAACCAACGAGAACGACGTGCTGGATGAGTTTTTCCGTACGGGCGTCTATCGTGTGCGTAAAGCGTCTGAAACCTACCATACCACCAGCCCAAGCATGGATATCAGCAAGGCATCCAACTTCGAGCGTTTCGTGTATGACTTGCTGGGGCGCGACGCGGAACGGGTGCGCGCATTGTTCAAAAAAGTCGAAACGCACGGCGGGTTCGATCTTTCCGGTCAACCGGGCAGCGACGGTGATGAATTCCGGAAAATCGAGGAATATGGTTTTGTGTCGGGCAAGTCGGTGCATCAGGATCGTCTTGCAACGATTCGCGACGTGCACGTGAAGCACGGCCTGGTCATCGATACGCATACCGCCGATGGCGTGAAAGTGGCGCGCGAATATCTGACGCCGGGTGCCCCGATGATCGTGCTGGAAACAGCCTTGCCCGCCAAGTTCAACGAGACTATCCGCGAAGCGCTGGGGCGTGATGCCGAACGTCCGGCCGGCTTCGAAAATATCGAGGCGTTGCCGCAGCGTTTTGATGTCATGGCACCGGATGTCGAAAAGATGAAGGCTTTCATCGCCAAACATACCGGCTTGTAACGCAAGCGCGGTCATGGACCTGACATGACAAAGATGACTGAGAAAAAACCAATGTTGAGCGCCGCCGAGGCGCTCAATTTTCTTCTTTCCGCGGTTCGTCCGATCATTGAAACGGAAACGGTCAGCACACTTGCCGCCAACGGACGCGTTCTCGCCTCTGCGCAAGTCTCGCAGCTGAATGTGCCGCCGATGGATAACACGCAAATGGATGGCTACGCAGTACATGCAGCGGATTGTGCGAATGGTTCAGCCCGTCTGCCGGTGGCGCAACGTATTCCAGCAGGGCAGGTCGGTCAAATGTTGCAAGCCGGGACCGCTGCTCGCATCTTTACTGGCGCCATGATTCCCGAAGGGGCGGACGCGGTAGTGATGCAGGAACAGTGCGAACTGGATGCGGCTACCAACACGGTCACGATCAATCATGTGCCACAGTCGGGTGAGTGGATACGCCGTAGCGGCGAGGATATCAAGGCCGGGAGTGTCATTCTCGACGCCGGAATTCGCTTGCGCTCGCAGGAGCTGGGATTGGCTGCATCAGTCGGCCTGGCGAGTTTGCCGGTAGTACGCAAGCCGCGCATTGCAGTCTTTTTCACCGGCGACGAACTCGCCATGCCGGGCGAGTCGCTGAAACCGGGCGCGATCTACAATTCCAACCGATTCACATTGCGTGGTTTGCTGGAGAATCTCGGTTGCGAGATCAGCGATTACGGCACAATACCGGACTCCCTGCAGGCAACGCGCGCAGCCTTGCGCAAGGCTGCGGATCACGATTTGATCATTACTTCGGGCGGGGTGTCGGTCGGCGAGGAAGACCATATCAGGCCGGCGGTCGAGGCTGAAGGTCGACTCAACATGTGGCAGATCGCTATCAAGCCCGGCAAGCCGCTGGCCTTCGGCCAGATTGGGCTTGATGGCGGAGGAGACGGCGCGTTTTTCATTGGCCTGCCCGGTAATCCGGTATCCAGCTTCGTGACCTTTTTGCTTTTCGTACGCCCCTTTATCCTGCGCCTGCAAGGTGTGGCCAATGTTACGCCGCCAAGCTTCCCGATGCGCGCCAATTTCACCTGGTCCAAGGCAGATAAACGCAATGAATTTCTGCGTGCAAAAATCAATGCCGACGGCGGACTGGATCTATTTGCCAACCAGAGTTCGGCGGTATTGACCTCCACCGTGTGGGGTGATGGTCTGATCGACAATCCGCCAAGCCGAACCATTATGCCGGGTGATGTAGTGCACTTTATTCCTTTCAGCGAATTGCTTTACTAAGGCATGACCGAATGAATATACAGCTGCGTTTTTTTGCCAGTGTGCGTGAGGCCTTGGGCACGGCTCAGGAAACCATCGCCGTACCGGCGGGTGTGTTGACGGTCGGTGCGGTGCGGGCCCATCTTCGTGGCCGCGGTGGTGTTTGGGCTGAGACACTGGCCGACCACCGTTCGTTGCGCATGGCGTATAACCAGCAGATGACCGGCCCAGATACGCGTATCGATGAAGGCGGGGAAGTCGCTTTCTTCCCGCCGGTGACCGGCGGCTAGGAGGGATATGCCGATCCGTGTGCAAACTCAGGACTTCGACCTCGGCAAGGAAGTGGCGGCGCTGCGTGCCGGCCAGTCGCAAGTCGGTGCCGTAGTTGCCTTCGTCGGCACCGTGCGCGACATGAACGACGGCACCGGCGTAAGCGCGATGGAGCTGGAGCACTATCCCGGCATGACCGAGAAGGCGCTGGAAGATATCGTGGCGCAGGCAAGATCACGCTGGGCGATGATTGATGCACTCGTGATTCACAGAGTTGGGCCGTTGAAGCCACTGGACCAGATCGTACTGGTGGCGGTGACCTCTTCGCATCGCGGCGAAGCGTTCTCTGCCTGTGAATTCATCATGGATTACCTGAAAACCCAAGCGCCATTCTGGAAAAAGGAGCAGACGTCGCAAGGCGCGCGCTGGGTCGATGCTCGCGTGACCGACGATCATGCGCTGGAGAAGTGGGGTGTCCGATCCGGTAACGCGGGGCAAGCGGAATGAGCTGGCTTGCAGTCGGCGTGGGCGCCGCGCTTGGCGCCTGGTTGCGTTGGGGCTTGAGCTTGCTGCTGAATGCACTGCATCCTCACTTGGCGCTTGGAACCTTGGCGGCAAATCTTGTCGGCGGTTATCTGATCGGTTTCGCCCTTGGCTTTTTTACCGCTCAACCTGAGCTGTCGCCGGCGTGGCGCTTGTTTGTCATCACCGGCTTTCTGGGCGGTCTCACAACATTCTCGACCTTTTCGGCGGAATCGGCGATCTTGCTGCAACGAGGCGATTATGCATGGGCCTTGGGCCATTCGCTCTTGCATCTGCTCGGTTCAGTTGCCTTTTGCGTCGCCGGCTACGCTTCCTATCGTACGCTCTAGTTCAGTAATTGATGCGTGCGCTGCTGTGCTCCAGGCATCGCCAGTTGTATTTGCCATTCGGCCTTTTCCACCGCGTCTTTCAGCAAGGAACAAAAGCCATGCAGCACCGGCAAGGGAAACGCAATCTCAAAACCTTGCCCCTGTTGCGGTGTCATGTTTATGCGAATCGGCTGGTTTGGGTGCTGAACAAAGTTGACGGTGGTCATCAGGATCGGCTCTTCCCCTAAAGGATAGGCATGTACACCACTTGTATAAGGTGTATCAAAACTGCCGCACCCCCTGATTTTTTCCACGCAGGCATGATGCTCCATGCCGACGATGTCCGCACTGGCGTGCGCAGCTTGCGGTTTGTCCAGGGCGACTTGTGTTTCCAGTACCTCGATGAGACTGGGCCAAAGTCGCTGGACCAGGCGTCGTGTTAACCATGCCCTTATCTCTTGCAAGTCCCCATCCGCTGTTTTGAACGAGGCACGATACAGCAGCCGGTCCTCTTCTGCCTGGTAAATCACTTGAAGTTGATGTAGCTCCATTGCCGTTCAATTCTGGTATGGACAGAATCAAAATCCTTTCTTGAAATGAGGTCTGACGCCCCAATTTGGGAACTAGGGCGTCGTGCAGGTATCAGTTGCACAATTCTGTACGGCCGCAGCGGGCGCATTGCGGCGTTGTCTGACGCTTGCGGTACTCGTACCGCGGCGTGCCAGACGCCTTGCACTGCATCCCGCTACGACCGCCATCATCGCGCAACTGATACCTGCGCGACGCCTAAATCGAATTTTCGGAGAAACTTCCATGCGTCTCGATAAACTGACAACAAAACTGCAAGAAGCCCTGTCCGATGCACAAAGCTTGGCAGTCGGCAATGATAACCAATACATTGAGCCGGCGCATATTCTGACGGCCTTGTTGAAACAGGATGACGGCAGTGCCAAGTCCTTGCTGCAGCGTGCTGGTGTCAATGTCGGTGGTTTGCAGTCGGGGCTGGCGCAGACGCTGGAGCGCGTGCCGAAAGTGTCGGGCACAGGTGGAGAGGTGCAGATCGGACGCGAATCGGTAGCATTACTCAACTTGGCTGACAAGGAAGCCCAGCAACGCAACGATCAGTTCATTTCGAGCGAAATGGTGTTGCTGGCGCTGGCGGAAGACAAGTCTCCGGCAGGGCGGCTGGCGCGTGAAAACGGATTGAGTCGCAAGGCGCTGGAAGCAGCCATCACTGCTGTGCGCGGTGGCGGTAATGTATCGTCACAGGATGCCGAAGGGCAGCGCGAAGCACTGAAGAAATACACGCTCGACCTGACCGAACGCGCGCGCGCCGGCAAGCTCGATCCGGTGATTGGACGGGACGATGAAATTCGCCGGGCAATTCAGGTATTGCAGCGTCGCTCAAAAAACAACCCGGTGCTGATCGGTGAGCCAGGCGTTGGCAAGACTGCCATCGTTGAAGGGCTGGCGCAACGCATTGTCAACGGCGAGGTGCCGGACAGCTTGAAGTCGAAACGGGTATTGTCGCTCGACATGGCAGCCTTGCTGGCTGGCGCGAAATATCGTGGCGAATTCGAAGAACGCCTGAAAGCAGTCCTGAAGGAAATTGCGCAAGACGAAGGCCAGACCATTGTCTTCATTGACGAGCTGCACACCATGGTTGGCGCGGGCAAGGCCGAAGGTGCCATTGATGCGGGCAACATGCTCAAGCCGGCACTGGCGCGCGGCGAGTTGCATTGCGTGGGCGCCACCACGCTGGACGAATACCGTAAGTATGTGGAGAAGGATGCGGCATTGGAGCGCCGCTTCCAGAAAATCCTGGTTGACGAACCGAGCGTGGAGGCAACCATCGCCATTCTGCGCGGCTTGCAGGAAAAATACGAAGTGCACCATGGTGTCGATATTACCGATCCGGCTATCGTTGCCGCCGCCGAGTTGTCGCATCGCTATATCACCGACCGTTTCTTGCCGGACAAGGCGATCGATTTGATCGATGAGGCAGCTTCCAAGATCAAGATCGAGATCGATTCCAAACCGGAAGTAATGGATAAACTGGATCGCCGACTGATCCAGCTCAAGATCGAGCGTGAAGCAGTGAAAAAGGAAAAGGATGACGCTTCGCAAAAACGTCTGGGGCTGATCGAGGACGAAATCCAGAAACTGGAACGTGAGTACGCCGATCTGGAAGAAGTGTGGAAAGCGGAAAAGGCCGCAGTGCAGGGCAGCCAGCATATCAAGGAAGAGATCGAGAAAGTTCGCCTGCAGATGGAAGAAGCCAAGCGCAAGGGCGACTGGCAGAAAATGTCCGAACTGCAGTACGGCAAGCTGCCGGAATTGGAAGCCCAGCTCAGGCATGCCGATAGCGGCGAAAAAGAAAAGGGGGACACCAAGCTGTTGCGCACCCAAGTTGGCGCCGAGGAGATTGCGGAAGTGGTGTCACGCGCGACCGGCATCCCCGTTTCCAAGATGATGCAGGGCGAGCGAGACAAACTGCTGCACATGGAAGACGAGTTGCACAAGCGCGTGGTTGGTCAACATGAGGCGATTGTCGCCGTGTCGGACGCTATCCGCCGCTCGCGGGCCGGTCTGTCCGACCCGAATCGTCCGTACGGTTCCTTCATGTTCCTCGGCCCGACTGGCGTTGGCAAGACCGAACTGTGCAAGGCCTTGGCATCCTTCCTGTTCGATACTGAAGAGTCCTTGATTCGCATCGACATGAGCGAATTCATGGAGAAGCATTCGGTCGCTCGTCTGATCGGCGCGCCGCCCGGTTATGTCGGCTATGAAGAAGGTGGCTATCTGACCGAAGCAGTGCGGCGCAAACCGTACAGCGTCATCCTGCTGGATGAAATCGAAAAGGCGCACGCGGATGTATTCAATGTGTTGCTGCAGGTGCTGGACGATGGGCGCATGACCGATGGGCAAGGACGCACGGTGGATTTCAAGAACACCGTGATCGTGATGACGTCCAACCTTGGTTCGCACAGGATTCAGGCGATGGAAGACAGCGATCCGGCCTTGGTGAGGATGGCGGTCATGGCGGAAGTGAAGACCCATTTCCGTCCAGAGTTCGTCAACCGTATCGACGAACTGGTGGTGTTCCATGCGCTCGACGAGAAAAACATCGGTGCCATCGCTCGCATCCAGTTGCAGGTGCTGGAGCAGCGTCTCGCCAAGATGGAGATACGACTGAATGTGTCGGAAAGCGCGCTGCAGAAAATCGCAGAGGCCGGCTTCGACCCGGTCTACGGCGCCCGTCCGTTGAAGCGCGCGATTCAGCAGGAGATCGAAAATCCTTTGTCGAAACTGATTCTGGAAGGGCAGTTCGGTCCGAAGGATGTGGTGACGGTCGATGTCAGGAACGATATGCTGACGTTCGAAAACTCTGTCACAGCGTAAGACGCGAAAACCGGCTGCAGATTTTCTGCGCACTAAACTAAAAGGCTACCTTCTGGTGGCCTTTTAGTTTGTATGGAGTGGGGATTGCATCAATTGTGATCAATTGTGTTTTTGCGTCCTTGCGGACTGAACTCAATGCTCCCTCTGCGCAAAAAAGGTGCTGGGCGATTGCCCGAATGTTTTTTTGAACATCGCCGAAAAAGCAGACTGGCTGGCATAGCCCAATTCCGCCGCTACCCGAGACAAGGGTAATCCGCGTGTAATGAGCGGGGCTGCGTGGGCGAGCCGTACCTGTTGGCGCCATTGGCTAAAACGCATGCCGAGTTCTTTCTCGAACAGGCGGGCCAGTGTGCGGCTCGATGCCCCGACACGGCCAGCCCATTCTTCCAGCGTTAGGGACGAGGCAGGATCGGCGATCAGCGTTTCGCACAATGACTTGAGGCGCTTATCTTCTGGCAGCGCAACACGAATCGGCAAGGTCGCCAGACGCGGCAGTTCATCGAGAATCAGCATCGCCAATATCGATTCACGCGTGGTGCCGGCATCTGCCTGCGTCAGGGCAACGATGGATTCACGCAGTAATGGGGAAACTTCAAGTACCTCACATTGCTTGTCTTGAAAAGGGGCTGCATTCTCATCTACATACAGTGCCCGCAAACGCGCCTTTTCCAGCGTGCCGACTTCATGGGTGACATGTGGTGGAATCCAGATGGCTCGCTGCGGCGGCACAATCCAGGTACTGTTGCCGACCGTCACCCGCACTACGCCGTCTAGCGCGTAAGTTACCTGGCCCCAGGAATGCGTATGTGCCGCAAGCAGTTCGGACGCGTTGAGATCGCGCGCGACAAGCCGCACTGGACGTTGAGACGTCGGTGCCGTATCTGGCAGGTTAAGCCGGGTATGGGTAACTGGCGTAACGGGCATGCATGCTCCAATGTACGTTTTGTCAAAAAATCGATAAAAATTGTCTTTTTATCTTAAAGCAGACGCGACTGACTTGCTTACACTGATCTCATTCATTTCTTCCAGAAAGCCAGCCATGACGACTGCTGCAGTCTCTTCTTTCCGCCAAGATGCCCAGGTAATTAGCCTGGTCGGCATTGCACACGGGGTATCGCATTTCTTTCACTTGATTCTCGCGCCCTTGTTTCCCTGGCTGAAGGTGGCATTCAATCTGAGCTATGCGGAGCTGGGTTTTCTGATGACGGTATTTTTCGTCATTTCCGGCATCGGGCAGGCGCTGGCAGGTTTCGTGGTCGATCGTGTCGGCGCACGCGCCGTCCTGTTTTCCGGTATCGGTTTGCTGGGGAGCGCGGCGCTAGTGCTAGCGCAGGCGCAAAACTACCCCATGCTGTTGGCGGGATCGATGCTGGCCGGTTTGGGAAATAGCGTATTCCATCCGGCTGATTACACATTGCTGAACAAGCGGGTGTCGGTGCCGCGCCTTGGTCACGCGTTCTCGGTACACGGTATTTCGGGCAATCTAGGCTGGGCTGCCGCGCCGGTGTTTCTCGCCCCCATCGCAAGTATGTACGACTGGCGCACGGCCTTGTTGGCAGCGGCATTCATCCCGCTACTGGTGCTGTTGTTGCTGTTCGCACATCGGGATTTGTTGCGCACGGATGAGAAGCAGAATGCGGTAGCGGCACCGAAAAGTGCGCAAGCGTCTGACGGACACATGCTCGATTTTCTGCGGCTTCCTGCAGTATGGCTGTGCTTTGCCTTCTTCTTGATTACTGCCATGGCACTGGGCGGCATCCAGAGCTTTTCTGCCCCCAGTTTGCGCGCCCTGTACGGCATGTCGCTGGTGACAGCGACGACTGGTTATACCGCTTACATGCTGGCATCTGCGGCCGGCATGGCATGGGGCGGCTTCTTGGCAGCGAAAGCCGTCCGGCATGAGCGTACGATTGCACTTGCATTTATTGCGTCCGGTGCATTTGCGTTGATGATCGCCGTTGGCGCAGTGCCGCCATGGATGGCGGTGGTACTCATGGGGGCGGTTGGTTTCGGGGCAGGTGTCGCCGGGCCATCGCGTGATTTGCTGATTCGTGCGGCCGCCCCGAAACAGGCAACCGGGCGCGTATATGGTGTCGTTTATTCAGGACTGGACACCGGTCTTGCTATAGCGCCGCTATTGTTCGGCGCACTGATGGATGCTGATCACCCGGCATGGGTGTTCATCGGCATTGGCGTTTTCCAATGCTTGGCGATTCTGACTGCGGTGAGCGTTGGCGCCAACACTGCGCGGAATACCCTAAAAGCCGAAGCAACAGCCTAAGTTCTCGGTTCGATGCCGAAAAGGCCGCCATCGGTGGCTTTTTCGGTGTTTTTGATTTTTTTGCGGCACGATTGGAATCATTTCCATTTGCCGTTTTCAGGAGGCTTCGATGACTTTTGCGACATGTGACATCTGCGATGCGAACGAAGACAAAATTGCTATCGGCACCTTGACCGTCCTGCCGCCGGTATTCCTTCAGTTTGGCAAAAACCAACGTTTCTCCGGGCCGGCCGCCACGGTGAAGGTATTTGAGGACAACGTATTGGTGCGCGCCACATTGGAAAGCGCTGGGAATGGACGCGTGCTGGTAATCGATGGCGGTGCAAGCCTGCGCTGCGCGTTAGTCGGTGGCAAATTAGGCGTGCTCGCCGAGGAAAACGGGTGGGCCGGTATGATCGTCAACGGTTGCGTTCGTGACACGGAAGAACTTAATGCCTGTGCCATCGGCATACGTGCGTTGGCCACGCATCCGCAGCGTAGCGTGCGCAAAGGTGCGGGGGAATGCGACCGGCGTGTGTCGATTGCCGGCGTCGCCATTAACCCCGGTGACTGGATTTATGTGGATGCTGACGGCGTCCTTGTCTCAACAGCAAAACTTGTATGACGTTTATAGGTCGTATTTCACTAAACGAAATCCACATTTTGTAATGTGAAAAAATTGCGCCGCATAGCATCAT
>DATLIB010000093.1:0-6128 GCA_035539595.1 Noviherbaspirillum sp. | reverse complement strand
GAATTAATATTTCACGATCAACCCATCGAGAAATAATAGTTCATTTACTCTGAATTTTCGCAAACTTATTTCACCGCCACTCTTCTACGATACGGCGATCCATTCACTCTTCAAGGGGAACGCACATGTGCGGCATCGTCGGCGCAGTGGCGCAACGCAATATCACACCCATCCTGCTGCAAGGCCTCAAGCGGCTCGAATATCGCGGCTATGACTCCTGCGGGGTGGCCCTGCACGTCGATGGCAAGCTGCAGCGTTCGCGCAGCACCTCCCGCGTTGCCGACCTGGAAACGCAGGTCGAGAAAGCCGGTCTGTCCGGTTTCACCGGTATTGCCCACACCCGCTGGGCCACCCACGGCGCGCCGGCATCGCACAACGCGCATCCGCATTTCTCGCGCGAGCGCATCGCGCTGGTCCACAACGGCATCATTGAAAACCACGACGAACTGCGCGCCGAATTGAGCACCGCCGGCTATGTC
The DNA here is from genome assembly GCA_035539595.1 of Noviherbaspirillum sp. Taxonomy (GTDB): domain Bacteria; phylum Pseudomonadota; class Gammaproteobacteria; order Burkholderiales; family Burkholderiaceae_D; genus Noviherbaspirillum. Next base: position 5,649 of record DATLIB010000093.1, on the reverse strand, counting down.
TTCGAGAGCCAGACAGACACCGAAGTGATCGCCCACCTGATCGATCACATGTACACCGGCGACCTGTTCGAAACGGTACAGCAAGCAGTCAAGCGCCTGCACGGCGCCTATGCCATCGCCGTCTTCAGTCGCGACGAACCGCACCGCGTGATCGGCGCGCGCCAGGGTTCGCCCCTGATCGTCGGCGTCGGCCAGGGCGAGAATTTCCTCGCCTCCGACGCCATGGCGCTGGCCGGCACGACTGACCAGATCATCTACCTGGAAGAAGGCGACGTGGTCGATCTGCAACTGCAGCGCTACTGGATCGTCGATGTCGCCGGCAAACCGGCGCAACGCGAAGTGCGCACCGTACACGCGCATACCGGCGCCGCCGACCTCGGCCCCTATCGCCACTACATGCAAAAGGAAATCTTCGAACAGCCGCGCGCCATCGGCGACACGCTCGAAGGGGTCTCCGCCATCATGCCGGAACTGTTCGGCGACGGCGCTTACAAGGTCTTCCAGAAAATCGACTCGGTACTGATCCTCGCCTGCGGCACCAGCTACTACGCCGGCCTCACCGCAAAGTACTGGATCGAATCGATTGCGCACTTGCCGGTCAATGTCGAAATCGCCAGCGAATACCGCTACCGCGACAGCGTGCCGAATCCCAATGCCCTGGTCGTCACCATTTCCCAGAGCGGCGAAACCGCCGACACCCTGGCCGCGCTCAAGCATGCGCGCGCGCAGGACATGGTCAACACGCTCACCATCTGCAACGTCTCCACCAGCGCCATGGTGCGCGAATGCATGCTGTCCTACATCACCCGCGCCGGGGTGGAAGTCGGCGTCGCCTCGACCAAGGCATTCACCACGCAGCTGACCTCCCTGTTCCTGCTCGCGCTCGCCCTGGCGCAAACCAAGGGCCATTTAAGCGACGAACAAGAAGCCGCGCATGTCAAAGCACTGCGCCACCTGCCGGTCTCCATCGGCGCCGTGCTGGCGCTGGAGCCGCAAATCATCGCCTGGGCCGAGGAATTCGCGCGCAAGGAAAACGCCTTGTTCCTCGGGCGCGGCCTGCACTATCCGATTGCCCTGGAAGGCGCACTCAAACTGAAGGAGATCTCCTACATCCACGCCGAAGCCTACCCCGCCGGCGAACTCAAGCACGGCCCGCTGGCGCTAGTCACGCAGGAAATGCCGGTCGTCACCGTGGCGCCGAACGACACGCTAATCGAAAAACTGAAATCCAACATGCAGGAAGTGCGCGCACGCGGCGGCCAGCTCTACGTCTTCGCCGACGCCGACTCGCGCATCACCGCCAGCGAAGGCGTGCATGTGATCCGCCTGCCGGAACACTACGGCAAGCTGTCGCCGATCCTGCACGTGGTGCCGCTGCAATTGCTTGCTTATCACACGGCGCTGGCGCGGGGGACGGATGTGGACAAGCCGAGGAACCTGGCGAAATCGGTGACGGTGGAGTGACGAGTCGCATGTCACTCAAGTTTTGTGAGCATTTTGAATTATGTGTGTCAGTTTCCCGACAAGCATGGATGCTAAATTGCCACAACATTCTTTTTGGCACGGAATCAGCTTCTCAGATGATGAACCGCCTCGGCCTCCTCAAAAGCCGGGGCGGTTCACTTAGCAGCGCGGTAGCACCGGCCGGAAATCTGGCGACTCAGTCAGAATGCAGCCACCCTCGCCGGGTGACATAGGTGCTGGCAGGCTTTCCCCCCCATCGTCTGAAGGCAAGTTTCATGCACTCAAACCAGATGGTTGCAACCATAGCCGCAAAGAGAGGGAAAAGAAGATCCTTCGTTTGAACGTCGGAAAAGTGAAACATTTGCTGCAGGCCGGGTGTATATAGCACGGCAGTCAACGCAATACAGGTTCCGATTAACATCCACCATTGCACTGGATTCGGGATACGTACCAGCATAAAGATACTGCTGACAAAGGAGCGATTCGACACAATCAGCGCAAGGTTTCCGAGCACGACGCATGTGAAAGCGGCCGCGCGCGCTTGTTCGGTGGTTAATCCAGCGTGAAGCCCGAATAGAAATGCCGCCGCAACGACGATGAACAACCCCAATCCCTGAAGCAGGGAAAGCATGATGCTCCGCGCACCGAATAACCGTTCCCCGATTTGCCGCGGCGGACGCTGCATGATGTCCTGTTCCGCTGCTTCCGTTTCAAAAACGATCGCACATGCGGGATTGATAATCATCTCCAGGAAGACGATATGAACCGGGGCAAATACCATCTGCGTCCCGAACAGAAGCGGAAACATCACCATGCCGGCGATCGGCACATGCACGGCAACCACATAGCCTAATGCCTTGCGCAAGTTGTCGTAAATCCGGCGGCCGAGCCGAACCGTGCGCACAATAGAAGTAAAGTCATCGTTGAGCAGGACAAGGGAAGACGCTTCACGCGCAACATCGGTCCCGCGCTCACCCATGCTGATGCCGATATGCGCCGCCTTCAGAGCAGGCGCGTCGTTCACGCCATCGCCAGTCATTGCGACGACATCACCGTTGGCCTTGAGCGCATTGACCAGACGCAGCTTCTGCTCTGGAAGAATTCGCGCAAAGACGTGACATTCACGCACGATAACCTGCAACGTATCGTCGTCCACTGCTTGAAGCTGCGCTCCCGTCGTTACTTTTTCATTCGGTAAGCCAGCCGCCTTTGCGATCGATTGAGCCGTCACCGGGTAATCCCCGGTAATCATGATGACGCGGATTCCAGCCTGGTGGCATTCCTTGACAGCTGCCGGGACTTCTGACCGGAGCGGGTCTGCCAAACCAATGAGACCGAGCCATGCAAACCTGAATGCATCGGGCCTTTCCGGCCAAAGGTCCTCATTGTGGACGGCGGTTGCGACTGCCAGCACGCGCATGCCTTGCGCCGCCAGTTGCTGTACCTCCCGTAAGATGTCTGCTGCCTGTTGCTGATCAAGCCTGCACAGACTGATCACTGCTTCAGGCGCCCCTTTCGTTGCTACCGTGTAGGTTGATTCGCCAGGAATACGCCATGCATGCGTCATTGCCAGTGTTTCCTTGGTCAATGGATAGTCATGGACAAGCAACCAGTTGTGATGTTGGGCACTCGTTCCAGGGCACACCTCGGCCAGGCAGCGATGAAACGCCTTTTCCATCGGGTCGAACGGCATGATTTCGCTTGCCAGAACGGCGCTCTCCAGAACCCGCCGGACCTCGGGAGAAAGGGCGTTGGGCTGAGCCGTATCGGTGGCGACTGTCTGACGACCGATAACAACGGCCTTCACCGCCATGCGGTTCTGTGTCAGCGTTCCCGTCTTATCGACGCATAGCACGGTGGCAGAACCAAGTGCTTCGATAACCGGCGTATGACGGGTCAGCACATGATGCTTGGCGATGCGCCATGCCCCGAGCGCCATGAATACTGTCAGGATGACAGTGAATTCCTCCGGCAGAATGGACATTGCCAAGGTGATGCCGGCCAGCAGTCCATTCAGCCAGTCGCCCCGGCTCCAGCCGTATAACAGCAGCACCAGCAGGGAAAGCGCTGCACCGAAAAACGCGAAACGTTCAACGAGGCGCCGGATTTCCTGCTGCAATGGGCTTTGCTCTTGTACCAGTGTTCGCAGCGTCTTACCGATCTTGCCAAGTTCCGTATCTGCACCCGTGGCCGTCACCAGTGCAAGTCCGCCACCTTGCACGATCATCGATCCTGAATATATGCGTGCAATGGCTTCCGCTGACGCATCCGTCCCGGATGCTTTCGATACCGCGATCGATTCCCCGGTCAACAAGGATTCATCGATCAACAAGTCATGACACTCGACCAGCGTGCCGTCCGCCGGCACGCGATCTCCTTCTTCAAGTACCAGTAGATCTCCCCGGACGACATCACGGCCGGGAACCCGCTTCTGCTCGCCACTCCGAATAACCAGGGCGCGCGGGCTGGATAATTCGCGCAATGATTCCAATACGCGCTCTGTTTTACGCGCCTGGAAGATAGTGATTGCCATGGCCACAAAGACGAACCCCAGGAGCATTAACGCATCGCCCGGATCGCCGAGCACCAGGTAGATAGCACCTGCGGCCAGCAGCAGTAGAAACATCGGCTCACGCAGTACTTCGCCGATAATGCGAATAACCGTCCGCCGCTGCTTTGACGGCAGCTCGTTATACCCATACTGTTGCAAGCGCCTCCCGGCTTCTTCATCGGTCAGCCCTTGACCTGCAGCAGGATGCTTGCCCGTGTCAGTAGTTTGCGTGACGTCATCGCTTCTCATGCAAGTTCACCTCCGGCAACTCAACGCGAGGACGGGAAATCTTTTCCGTCGGTGCGATGATTTCGGCTGTCCCCGTGGCCACCGTTTCCCCGTCCTGATTCATCACGATGCAATCGAGCATGCTTCGGTGATTCTCTGCATGCAGTTCCTTGACAGTGACGGTCACGGTCACCGTGTCCCCCAACCCAACGGGGTGCAGAAAGCGCAGGGATTGCGCAAGATAGATGGTTCCCGGGCCGGGAAGCATGGTGCCCAAGACCGTGGAGATCAAGGCACCGACCCACATCCCATGCGCAATGACTTCATGGAACATATCGCTTTTTGCATATTCTTCATCGACATGGGCTGGGTTCACATCGCCGGACATGACTGCAAACAGCGTGATATCCCTTTCGCTTAGCGTGCGCACCAGACTGGCGCTGTCGCCCACTTTCAGCTCGTTGAACGGACGGTTCTCGATAAGTGCCATGTGGCCCCCGATGAGCAAGTGAATGAAAGCGCTCAACCCATGATGTGATAGCCGCCGTCGATATACTCAACATTTCCAGTCAATCGTCTCGCCGCATCGCTGACGAGAAATGCAGGCATACGCAACGACACCAATCCCTATGCTATTGGGAGTCAGAACATGGCGTGTGGATCGGTGCTTTTTCTCTCAGCATTTGTGTCGCGTCAAGCATGCGCAGCGGTCTACTTTCAGAAGTTCAAGAAAATGCATTGCTGTAAAACCGATAAGTGCCGCCTCCTTGTTGCTTTGCAAGATACATTGCATGGTCGGCCTTTTTGATCAATTCCTCTTGCGTCTTTCCGTCGGTGGGATACATGGAGATGCCGATACTCACGCCAATGCGAAGCTTGTGTTCGGCAATGATGAAAGGCTGCGCGAGGGTGGAGACTAGCTTGCCGGCTATCGTTATCGCAACTTCCATATCGAACAAGCCCGTTAAAAGAATCGCGAATTCGTCCCCGCCGAGCCTGGCGACCGTATCGGATTTACGCACCGCCGACTGCAGCCTTTCGGCAACGGCCTGGAGCAGAAGATCGCCGATATCGTGTCCCAAGGTGTCGTTCACCGGTTTGAATTTATCCAAGTCGAGATACAGCAATGCAAGCATATCTTTCGTATGCGCTGCATGAAGTAATGCTTGCCCCTGCAGTTCCATGAAATGTGCACGATTCGGCAGTCCGGTCAGGAAATCGTGGTAAGCAAGATAACGGTCATGTTCCTGTTGCTGGCTCTGCAGCGTCATATCCTGCTGAATGGCGATGAAATGCGTGATGCTGCCATGCTCGTCGAGCAATGGCGTAATCGTTTCGTCGACGGTGTACAAGGTGCCGTCCTTTCTGCGATCAATCATCGTTCCACGCCACACTTTGCCGGACAG
>DATLIB010000092.1:0-13160 GCA_035539595.1 Noviherbaspirillum sp. | reverse complement strand
GATCCCTGTCTGAAGATGCGATCGGCCAAGCAGCCGCCGCGTTATCCCAAAACCTTGTCGGAGACGCAAGTAGAAGCCTTGCTGGCCGCGCCGGACGTGAATACCCCGCTCGGCCTGCGCGACCGCACCATGCTGGAGCTGATGTATGCGAGTGGCTTGCGGGTGTCGGAGCTGGTGTTACTGAAGTTGATTGAGCTGGGTATGAACGAGGGTGTGCTGCGCGTAACGGGAAAGGGCGCCAAGACCCGGCTAGTACCGTTCGGCGAAGAAGCGCGCACATGGATAGAGCGTTATCTGAAAGAAAGCCGGCCGGCAATCCTGAATGGGCAGATCGATGATGCCTTGTTTGTTACCGCACGCGGCGGTGCGATGACCCGGCAAATGTTTTGGACACTGATCAAAAAACACGCGCAGAAAGCAGCGATTAACGCTCCCCTGTCGCCGCATACCCTGCGGCACGCGTTTGCCACGCACCTTTTGAACCATGGCGCCGATTTACGTGTGGTGCAGTTGTTGCTGGGTCATGCCGATATTTCGACCACGCAGATTTATACCCATGTGGCACGCGAGCGGCTCAAGACCTTGCATGCGCTGCACCATCCACGCGCCTAGCGCGGCTTGGCAGCGCTTGCAAAGGAATCAAATCATTACGCCGTCTGCCGTAGCGCAAGACGTCCTGAAGCCTGTCTTGCTAACTTTCTTGTCCGACGCATTTTTTGGGGCAACGCCATGGAAAGTTTTCGCACCATCTCATACATTGTGATCGTCCTTGCTACTTTTACAGCAACTTACCTGATAGCCAGGATATAGAGATGTCCAATCAATAATAGGACTTACGGAAAATCGCCCTAGCCGCATTGTGTTGCCTTGTCGTACTAGACGTACTGTCTGCGGCAACACGCTTTGCGGGAACAATTTTCCGTAAAGCCTCAATAAAAAAACGGGCCGCGAAGCGGCCCGTTTTTTTCAGCTGAACGCAGAATTACTTGCGTGCGCGATTGGCATTTTTTTCGGCGGCTTGCGAGAACTGGTTGACTGCCGTGTTCATGTTCGCCTCCATGACTTCCACCGCATGTTTGGTGCTTTTGCTGAACTGTTCATAGCCGGCATTGGCATTGCCGATGGCGGACTTCACGATGGCGATCACGTTTTCGGAGCCGGCTGGCGCATTCTTCGACACATCGTCAACCATCGCAGATACTTTGCGGCCGGTTTCGGCGATCTGTTCTTCGGCTGCGCGAGTGAACTCGGCTTGCGCGGTGGTGGCAATGCCTGCAAGGTGACGGCCGTAAGCAATCGCCTTGGCTGCCGTCGGCTGCGCTTGCGCAGCTGTCAGCGAAAAGAATTCCTGCGGATCTTTAGCCGACAGCAACTGCTTTGCTGCGATCGACGAATCTTCCAGGGATGCCTTGGCTGCGTTGAGGTTAAGGTCAACCATTTTTTCAACGCTTTCAAATGCCTTGCTGGTCAGCGTGGTAAAGACGGACAGTTGTGCCTCAAGATTGGCCTTGGCAACAGCAGAAAACTGTTCGGGTATGTTGAACATGGACTTCTCCTTCGAATAAATGCGTGATATCGGTTAGGCAGGCACATCATTGTGCGCTGCAATAACCCCTATTTTAGGGACGGAAATATCGAAGTCAAGCAATTTTTGTGCGGCGCACAAAAATTGCGTCGGCGAATTGTTTTTCGATAAAGTTCCCGTCCGGGAAATGACAGATGCTCAGCCGATCACAGCTATTGCCCATTTTTCCGCAAGCGTGTAACTGCGTAGCTGTCATGCCGCGCTTGTTTGTAACATGAGCGGCTTGGGTTGGCTTGACGGGGGGAGGTAAATCGCATGCTTGGTTGACTTTGCTCAATAGTAGAAAGTGAAGGAGTTTTCCCAAGATGACCGTTTCTTTGGTTTCTTTGGCAGTCAACAGCATATTTCAGTCGCTTCGGCAGCGGGCTTTATTCTATTTCTTGTAAGTAGGGAGATAGTCACCTAGTCTGGAGAAAGAGCCTTTCACTAGGGCAATGTCGAAAAGGCAACGTCATCGACAGGGGCGTACTTGCGATAAGACTGCATGCAAGGACGACAAACGGGGGCGAGATGTACGCAATCGGTGAAATCCTGCATGCCAACAGCCGCGGAATGTTGTGCCGCGGTGTGCGCAAGGTCGACGGCGAACCGGTCCTGCTGCGCCTTGTCCCTGCCTTGTATCATCCCCGTCATGTCGCGCGTTTGCGCAGCGATTTGCATTTCAGTGAAATACTTGCCGTACCGGGCGTCGCCCGACCACTAGGAATGGATGTTTGCGACGAACGGCCGGTGTTGGTGCTGGAGGATGCGGGTGACGAGCCCTTGTCGCGCCGCCTGGATATCCCGTTCAATACCGCCGAATTCATGCAGGCCGCGATCCTGATCGCCGGCGCTGTTGCTGACATTCATCGCGGAAATGTGGTGCACCGGGGACTTGAACCGGCCTGCATACTGGTCCATCCCGTGACCGGCGCGGTGCGTATCGCCGATTTCGGCAGCGCGGCGCTGTTGCCATGTTCGCCTTCGGCTACGGCAGACGTCAGCGACCCGGATGTTGCCTTGGGCTATCTATCGCCGGAGCAGACAGGTTGCATGAACCGCACCGTTGACCGACGCAGCGACCTGTATGCACTCGGCATCCTGTTTTACCGCATGTTGACTGGGGTCTTGCCGTTCGAGGCGACGGATGCCTTGGAGTGGACGTATTTTCATATCGCACGTGTGCCGGCAGCGCCGGCGGAAGTCATGCCGTCCTTGCCGGCGGGCCTGTCCGAGTTGGTGATGAAGCTGCTGGCCAAGGAGCCGGACGCACGTTATCAAAGTGCAGAGGGCCTGTTGCACGACCTGCATGCTTGTCAGCGACAGTGGCAAGCGCATGTGCGCATCGCACCTTTCGTCCTGGGAGTGTGCGACGTGCCGGAGCATTTCCAGTTGCCGCAAAAGTTGTATGGCCGTGATGCGGAAACCGCGCTGTTGCGCGAGACCTTCGAGCGCGTGGTTCGTACAGGCGCGCCGGAACTGGTGCTGATCTGCGGCGACTCTGGCATCGGCAAATCGACGCTGGTCAATGAGTTGTACAAGCCGCTGATTCGCGAGCGCGGTTTCTTCGCCACTGCGAAATTCGACCGTCAGCAGCGCGACATTCCTTATGCCGCCCTGGTGCAAGCTTTTGCCGCGCTGATCATGGAGTTGCTGACCGAAAGCGAGGAGGGCATCGCAGCTTGGCAGGTGCGGCTGCAGCAGGCCTTGGGGGCCAATGCGCAACTGATCGCCGATGCGATTCCGCCGGTGGCGCTCATGATCGGCCCGCAACCGGCGGTGCCCGAATTGCCGCCGGCAGAGGCGCGCAACCGCTTCAGCCTGGTGTTTCGCCAGTTCATGGAGGTACTTGCGCAGCGGGAGCACCCATTGGTGTTGTTCCTGGACGACTTGCAGTGGGTGGATGCGGCTAGTCTGGCGCTGCTGGAAAATCTGCTGGTCGATCCCGACACGCGTTACCTCATGGTAGTTGGCGCTTACAGCGATAGCGACGTCGCCGCTAGCCATCCTTTGCATCGCAGCGTGGAGGCCGTGCGCGCTTCATTGACCCCGGTATCCGAGATCGCGCTCGGCCGCTTGCCGGATGGAGCGCTGACGGCACTGGTGGCCGACACCCTGCATCGCAGTGCGCAGGAGGTTGCTCCACTGGCGCGGCTGATCAGACAAAAAACCGATGGCAATCCCTTCTTTGTCTTGCAGTTCATCGCCGCGTTGCATGAAAACAAGCTGATTGCATTCGACCACGACTTACCTGGCTGGCGCTGGGATATGGCCCAAATCGAGGCTTATGGCTTTACCGATAATGTGGCCGAATTCATGGTCGATAAATTGCAGCGTCTTGCTCCCGCTATGCAGCATGCGCTGCAGCGCATGGCCTGCCTGGGTGCCAGCGCAAAAGCGGCGAGTCTGGCATGGGTGTTGGAATGCGATGAAGAGGGCGCACACGAGGCATTGTCCGACGCCGTGCGCAGCGGACTGGTATTTCGCGCCGGCGACAGTTACAAGTTCCTGCATGGTCGCGTGCGGGACGCCGCCTATGCGCTGCTCGCGCCTGCCGAGCGGGCCGTGGTGCATGTGCAGATCGGTCGCCTACTGGCGGCGCACTTGTCGCAAGAAATGCTGGAAGAGCAGGTGTTCGAGGTCGTCGAGCATTTCAATCAGGGCATTGGGCTGGTGCAAGAACCGAGGGAGCAAGAGAGCGTGCGCCGCTTGAACCTGCAGGCCGGCATGAAGGCAAAAGCAGCCCTTGCTTATGCGGCTGCATGCCATTATTTCAGCCATGCCGTCGCTTTACTGCCGGCGGATTGCTGGCATACCCAGTACGACGATGCGTTCGCCGCCTATGGCGAACTGGCGCAATGCGAGTATCTTGCGGACCACATCGAGCGGGCCGACGAGTGGTTTCACTTTCTCTTGCAACACGCAGCCTCCAAACTTGACCGCGCCAAGGTCTTCCGGCTGCGCATGGGCGTTTGTCAAACCGTCGGCCATTTCGATGCAGCGGTGATGACGGGACTCGATGCATTGGCGTTATTCGGTATCGCCTGTCCGCAATCGACGCCGGAAATCGCTGCCGATGTGGAGCGGGAGCGCCTGCTGCTCACCACCGGCCTGGATGGGCGCAAGATCGGCGAATTGTTCGACGCGCCGACCACCGCCGACCCGGAAACAGTCGCCAGCATCGACTTGCTGGTCGATCTTTTGCCCTGTGCTTTCTTCGCCCGCAGCCAGTTGTATCTGCTCCTGCTGCTCAAGGCCGTGAACCTCTCCCTGCGGCAAGGGCACACGGGGAAATCCTGTATCGTCTACGGCGCCTATGGCGTCCATCTGGCCAAGCATCGGGACGATGCCGCGACTGGCGTCGCGTTTTCCGAACTGGCGCTGCGCCTGAATGAAAAATTCAATGACACGCGCTCTAAAGGACCACTGCTTTTCCTGCATGGGAATTACCTGCAATGCTGGCGTCAGCCTTTTGCCAGCAATGTAGCGACCCTGGAATCGGCTTTCCGCACCTGTCTGGATGCCGGCGATCTGGTGTGGGCGAGCAAGGCGGCCTATCGCACGCCATGGCTGATGTTGGAAAAAGGTACTCCGCTCGACGAGGTGCTGGCGGCGACCCATCGTTTCGCCGCCTTTGCCCAGAAAAACCGTCACGGTATCGTCCATCGCACCCTCCGCCTGGAGCAGCAGTTCATCGCCTGCCTGAAGGGGGAGACGCCGGTGCCGGCGGGATTCAGCGACAATAATTTTGACGAAGTGGCCTGTCTGGCGGCGTTCGAGCAGAGCCACTTTCGGTCCGGCGCTGCCATGTACCACGTAATGAAGCAGATCGTTGCCTTCGTGTACCGCCAACATGGTGATGCGCTGGATGCCGGCACGCAGGCATCGGCCATGCGGGAAGTCATGGCCTCCACCGTGCTCGAAGCGAGCCACCATTTCTATCATGCGTTGACGCTGGCGGCCTTGTACGGCCAAGCCACGGCCGCGCAACAGCAGGAATTTTCCCAGTCGCTGCAAGCACATCTCAAAAAGCTCAAGCAATGGGCGCAGAATTGCCCTGACAATTTTCTCGGCCGTCATGCGCTGGTTGCCGCCGAAGTGGCGCGCATCGAGGGGCGCGAGCTGGAGGCCATGCAGCGTTATGAACAGGCGATCCGCCTGGCCGGAGTGCACGGCCTGATCCAGGACGAAGCGCTGGCCAACGAATTGGCTGCCGATTTCTATCGCGCACGCGGCTCCGGCCAAAGCGCCGATACCTATCTCCAGCATGCGCATGCCTGCTATGCGCGCTGGGGCGCGGACGGCAAGCTGCGGCAGTTGGAGTCGCTTTATCCGCAGTTGCGCGGAGAGAGCGCTACCACGGACCAGGCGCTGCTCAAGGGCGGTTTGCAGCGCGATGCACTGGCCGTGATCAAGGCATCGCAGGCGCTGTCTGGCGAAATCGCTTTCGACAAGGTGCTGGGCAAGCTGCTGCAGACGGTGATCGAACAGGCCGGCGCACAAAAAGGCTACATCATCCTGCAACAGGACGGCAGGTTGGTGATCGAAGCCGAAGCCGTGCTCGACAGCAAGGGAACGGTCGGTGTGCGGCATCTGCAGGCCGTCGATGTGGCGGCTTCTTCCTTGCTGCCGGCAACAGTGGTTAACTACGTGTGGCGCACCCGGAAAAAGACCTTGTTGGACAATGCTGCTACCGACCCCCGGTTTGCCTTCGATGCGTATATCGTGCGCAACCAGCTCAAATCGGTACTATGCCAACCCATTTTCAGACAGGCTGAACTGACTGGTTTGCTGTACCTCGAAAACAATCTTGTGGCCGGCGCTTTTTCTGCCGATGCGCAGGGCGTGCTGGAATTGCTGGCCGCGCAAGCGGCGATCTCGCTGGAAAATGCCCGACTGTATGCCGATCTGAAAGAAGAGAACGCCGAACGACGGCGCGTCGAACTCGCGCTACAGAGGTCCGAAGCGCACTACCGCCGCCTGTTTGAAACCGCCAAGGATGGCGTCCTCCTGCTCGATGCCGGCACGGGCGTCGTCAGCGACGCCAACTCGCATCTGCTCGGCATGCTCGCTTGCGCGCGCGAAGACGTCGTCGGCCAGCGTCTGTTGGACATAGCACCGTTCAAGGAAATCACTGCCTGCCGCACCTTGTTCGACGACCTGCGAAGTCAAGAATCGGTGCACCACGATTGCCTGTCGCTGCCGGCGAGAGATGGCAGGACGATGGACATCGAGTTCGTCGGCAGCACTTACCGCGTGAACCAGGCGCGCATGATCCAATGCCACATTCGCGACATTACCGAACGCCATCGCGCCGCGCAGCGTCAGTCGGTGCAGTTTGCCGTCACCCGCGCGCTGGCCGAAGCGGCCTCCTATGCCGAGGCGGCGCCGCAACTGTTGCATGTCGTCTGCGAAAAATTCGGCTGGGAGATCGGCGAACTATGGCATGTTGATCACGCCGCCGATGTCATGCGACTGATCGAATGCTGGGAAACGCCATCCCTGGCGCCCAGCGCCTTCGTCGCCGCCGGCAGGTCCAGGATTATTGCCGCGCAGGGCGGCTTGCTGGGCGTGGTGACGCAGCGCATCGCGCCGCTGTGGGTGCCGGATGTCTCCGCCGACCAGACCTTCATTCGGCGGGCGGAGGCAGCCATGATCGGCTTGCACGGTAGCTTCGCCTTTCCCATCCTGGCTGCTGGCAACCTCGTCAACATCATGGCGTTCTACAGCCGGCAGACGCGTCGCCCGGACGAAGAAATGATGCGCATGATGTTGATCGTCGGCAGTCAGATCGGCCAGTTCATCGAACGCAAGGAAACCGAACAGGCATTGATCAGGAGCGAGGAGCGGTTCCGCCGCCTGACTGCGCTGTCTTCTGACTGGTACTGGGAACAGGACGAGCACTTCCGCATCACCGAGATGTCGGATGACGGCCTGAGCGATGGCAGCATGCTTCCCGCTCTCCTGCCCGGCAAGCCACTGCGTGCGCTGCCGATTGACATGCAATCGGTCGATCGCGCCGCCTGGAACGCCTATGCGCGGCTGGTGAAGGCGCATCAGCCCTTCTTCAACCTGGAATACCGGGTGCGGGCGGAGGAGGGCCGCGCATACTGGTATAGCGTCAGCGGCGAGCCGCTGTTCGATGAGAGCGGCGCCTTCAAGGGGTATCGCGGCGTTGGCAAGGACATCACGGAGCGCAAGCAGGCCGAAGCGCTGCATGTGGGGCAGGCGCGAGTACTGGAAATGATCGCCACCGGCGCCGAACTCTCAACCGTGCTGGCAACGTTGACCCGCGTGATCGAGTCGCAATCGGACGGTCTGTGCGGCGCCATTCTCTTACTCGACGACGACGGCGCGCATGTGCGGGACTGTGTGGCGCCGCATTTACCCGCTGCCTATGTGAAAAGCGTCGCAGGGCAAACCATCGGTCCGGCCACGGGCTCGTGTGGCACGGCGATGTATCGGCGCAAGCGCGTGATTGCCGCCGATATTGCGCGCGACCCGGCGTGGAAAACCTGCCGTCAGAGTGCGCTGCAGCATGGCCTGTGCGCGTGCTGGTCCACTCCGATCCTGTCACAGCAGGGGCAGGTGTTGGGCGCCTTCGGCATGTATTACCGCACGGTGCGCAAACCTGTCCGCGCCGAGCTGCGTTTGGCGAACATCGCCGCCCGTATTGCCGGCATCGCGATCGAACGCAAACAGGCGGAGGAGCGCATCGGCTACATGGCGCACCACGATGCGCTGACCGGCCTGCCCAACCGCAGCTTGTTGCAGGACCGCCTGAAACAAGCGCTTGCGCATGCCCAGCGCATGGAAAGCGCGATTGCAGTGATGTTCATCGATCTGGATTACTTCAAGCACATCAACGACTCGCTCGGCCATCAGGTGGGCGACCGCCTGTTGCAAATGGTCGCCTCGCGGCTGCAGCGCTGCCTGCGCAAGGGCGATACGCTGGCGCGTCTGGGTGGCGACGAATTCGTGCTGGTGTTACATGCAGTGGAAGATCTCCATGCGCCGGCCGCCGTGGCGCAAAAAGTCCTGGAAGAATTAACCACGCCCTTCCGCGTGGACGGCCATGATTTGCATGCCGGCGGCAGTATCGGCATCAGCCTCTATCCGAGCGATGGCGCAGATGTCGAAACACTCATGCGCGCCGCCGATACCGCGATGTACCATGCAAAAAGCAAAGGTCGCGGCAACTATCAATTCTTCACGCACACTCTCAACGTGGCGACGCAGCAGCGTTTGATGATCGCCAATCAGTTGCGTCAGGCGCTGGCACGCAGCGAATTCTGCCTGCATTATCAGCCGCAGGTGGACATGACGCGCGGCAAAATCGTGTCGGCGGAAGCCTTGCTTCGCTGGAATCAGCCGGAGCGCGGCCTGATTTCGCCCAGCGAATTTATCCCGATCGCCGAAGAAACCGGACTGATCCATGCCATCGGCGAGTGGGTGCTGCGCGAAGCGTGCGCGCAATTGCGGCGCTGGCGCACCGACGGCCATGCCGACCTCAGCATTGCCGTCAACCTGTCGGCGCGGCAGTTGCTGCAGCACGGCTTTACCGACATGGTCGCGCGCGTCCTCGACGAAGCCGGCTTGCCGGCATCTGCACTCGACTTGGAAATCACCGAGAGCGTGTTGATGCACCCGACCGAAGAAAACCTCGGGCTGCTGACCCGCTTGAGCGAGATGGGCGTACAACTCTGGGTCGATGATTTCGGCACTGGCTATTCCAGCCTATCCTATCTCAAGCGCTTTCCCATCAAGGCATTGAAAATCGATCAATCGTTCGTCAGTGGCATCGGCGAGACGCAAAACGACGCCGCCATCATCAGCGCCATTATCGCCATGGCGGACAGCCTCAATCTCAAGGTCATCGCCGAAGGCGTGGAAAACGCGGGGCAGGCGGCCTTTCTGCGCACTCACCATTGCCTCTTTGCGCAAGGCTATTACTACAGCGAACCGGTTCCGGCGGAATCCTTTGCGGAGCTGCTGAACCGAAAACCGGTGCTCTCCTCGGTCTGATCTTCCTGTACTTGTTGCATAATGTGCGGCAATTTTTTGGGGCGCACATGGCAAAGAAAGAACACGTTTCCGAGACGCCGGCGACGCAATTTTTGCGCAAGCAGGGCATCGTCTTTTCCGAGCATCCGTACGCATACGAAGAACATGGAGGGACCAATGTGTCTTCGCGCGAGCTCAACGTCGACGAGCACTGCGTCGTAAAAACGCTCATTATGGAAGATGAGTCGGCCAAGCCATTGATCGTGCTTATGCACGGCGATTGCAAAGTATCGACAAAAGATCTCGCTCGGCAGATCGGCTGTAAGAAAATCGAGCCGTGCAAGCCGGAAGTGGCCAACCGGCATACAGGTTTTCTTGTCGGTGGTACAAGTCCGTTCGGCACTAAAAAGAAAATGCCGGTTTATATTGAAAAAACTATTTTTGATTTACCGCTGATTTACATAAACGGTGGCCGCCGTGGCTATCTTGTTGGTATCTCCCCGCACGAACTTATGCGATTACTTGATCCGCATGTTGTCGAGGTGGCGATAAAGTAACGTACTCCTGAGTGAGAATTCGGACTCGTCGCGCTTGATCGAGATGGGTAAGCAACGTCGCATATTACGACCACGCGGAATCAGCCAAGCCGTCATCGGCGTCTTGCCTAATACTACAGTTGTAAGTTGCTGGATCGTTTAACAGCCGCTGCGGTCCAACTCGTTGTATATGAGTTGGAAGGTGCGTGATGGAAAAAATTGCAAGGCGGTTCGTGGAACTGGGCGCGGACTGGATCGATGAGTTGCACTGCCTGTTTGCGCATATCGGCCACCGGTTTGGGCGTGTTGAAATGCAACAGCGTGCGCTCGAATATCTGGTGGGGTTGCTGAGTCCGATCGAACGCAAGAATGGCTGGCAACTGGCGGAAGCGGCCGCACATGCGGCGCCGTACAGCATGCAGCATTTGCTTGACCGTGCGCCGTGGGATGCCGATGCGGTGCGCGACGACTTGACCGATTACGTGGTCGAGGAATTGGGCGAGGCCGATGGCGTGCTGGTGGCCGATGAGACGGGGTTCGTCAAGAAAGGGGCGCATTCGGCCGGCGTGCAGCGGCAGTACAGCGGCACGGCCGGGCGCATCGAGAACTGCCAGGTGGGCGTGTTTCTTTCGTACGCGAGCAGGCGTGGCCGGGCATTGATGGATCGGGAACTGTATTTACCCAGGGAGTGGGCGGATGACAAGGGACGCCGCGAGGCGGCGAAGGTGCCCGAAGAGGTGGAATTTGCGACGAAGCCGCAACTGGCGCAGCGGATGATTGAACGTGCGGTGGCAGCGCAGGTGCCGTTCGCATGGATCACCGGCGACGAAGTGTATGGAGACAATCGCAGCCTGCGAGTGTGGCTGGAGCAGCAGGGGTTGCACTTCGTGCTGGCCGTGCGCTGCAATCAGTACGTGTGGCCGGATGTGAACGGCCAGATGACGGTGGAACAGTTGGCGACGACGGTGGCGCCGCAGGACTGGGCCACCTTGTCGGCGGGAGACGGCGCCAAAGGGCCGCGCCTGTATGACTGGGTGCGCATCCCGCTGCTGTCGTGGCAAATGGCGGGAGAACGCTGGTTGCTGCTGCGCCGCAGCCGCTCCGATGGCAAGCTGGCGTACTACGTGTGCTACGTCCCGTCAGACACGGATCTGCAGGCGATGGTGCGCGTGGCCGGTACGCGCTGGACGGTGGAGGAATGCTTCGAGGCGACCAAGGGGGAAGTCGGGCTGGATCACTATGAAGTGCGCAGCTGGCACGGCTGGTATCGGCACATCACCCTGGCGATGATAGCGCATGCGTATCTGGCGGCCCTGTGTGCCGATGCGGCGCCTGTGCCGGTCAAAAAAAAGATGCCGCCCAGCCGCATGCGCCAGTGGAAGCAACAGCGGCTGCATACATCCCGCTGACGGTGCCGGAAATTCGCAAGCTGTTGTGGCACCTGGCATGGCGGCATGTGCCAAGCTTGATTGCGGTGATTGCGTGGTCGCTATGGAGAAGACAGCATCAGGCGACCGCCCGCGCTTGCCACTACACGCGCCGCTGCCAGTCACCTTGATTTACAACTGTAGTACTAAAGCAGATTCCCCGTGAAAGTCTTTGGAACTAAAAAATCCCCGTCACCACACATAAGTAACTTCACGTCTGTTCTGCAAAGGCGATTGCAAGTACCGCCTGCGGCAGGTTGATAAGTCTGGATTTATTGGAGGCTGCCATGTCTCAACCAAGTAAAGAGCAAGTTCGCAAGTGGCTGAATAATGAAGTAAAGCGTCAGATGCCGCCGCCCGACCCACAACAGATTCGGCGCGAACTCGGTTGGAACTTGGTGGCAGCTGAAAAAAGTCAGATACGCAGGCACTGAGCGTTTTTCCCTGATAGCGGGGGCTGAAACGAATTACATGGGTTCGCCCCCTGTCGCAGTTAAGTAACCAATTCTCCTGCAACCTCCTAGGGTTGATTTTGCCCGCAACCGGAAACGGTTCGCGGGTTTTTTATTTATTGGGCCGCAGCGTATTTCTGTCGCGGCATGCGCATATAGGTCTGTCAATCGCTTGCCAAGCGTCGATGGTTGTCGGGTATACATTAAAATATTTTCAAAAATATTTTCGTGCTTCATGACAGCATGCATGCGAACCGGCTTTGAGCCGGTTTTTATTGGCCCCTTATGAAAATGCCGGGTACGTTTAATAGACGCATTGGGAGAACGTTGATGTCTGAGTCTGAGGTTTTGTTTGGCTTGCGTGAACGGGTCGCATCCCTGCAAGTGCTGCCGTGTCGTTTGGCGCATGAGCAAGTCGTTCTGGAGCATGGATTTGCCAAACGACGCTCACGCGGTATCGGTATCGAGCCGGCGTTGGTTCGCACTGGACTGTGCCCAAGCGGATTCCGGTCGCGTCAGCTTTCCTGCGCGCATACTACGGCCCGTTACGTTCTGGAGCGTGCAATTGATGCCTTGGAAAAGAAAGCAGTCCTCAGTGTTGATGAGGCAGGGAGGTTGCGAGCCGATCTACACCGCATTTCAAATTCCATTCATCAGGCGGATTGGAGCAAGGGAGAAGCAGAGGCCCGTTACGCGCTGCTCATGGAGCAGGGGACTATGACAGAAACACCGGTGTCGGCATCTCTTCTTGCGGAACAGCAGCGGTTGACCGAACTGGGTAATCACCACCACGATGCGGTCCAAGAGTTGCGCTGCCTGCATAGCCAGTTGCTTGGTTACCTGGATTCTGTTTTGGCGGGCTTAGGTGGCTAGGGCCTGTGGTAAAAAAGCCCACTGTCATGGAGTTTTGGCGTAATACACACATTAAGTTTGCGTTATGTCATAGGCGTGTAATGCAAATTCGATAACATTTTCGCATTCACGCTTTTCGGAGTGAGCGCTGTCTCAAAAGAATGAGCTGTTTGTACCGGAGCTGGCGGTATGCAAAGATTCCAGCACCAGATTCGTTCTCTCTTATCCCGCTACGAGCGGGATTTTTTACGTCGACTGAAATGTAAAAAACTGTTGTTTTTACACCCGAGAAACGGCGATTGTGCTGGATGTCACACAGCTGTAG
>DATLIB010000091.1:0-7453 GCA_035539595.1 Noviherbaspirillum sp. | reverse complement strand
TAATGCAGCATCTCGGTCCCCCTCCCCGCAGACTCCTTCGAATCTCCCCGAAGTCAATCCCACCATAAGTTTAGATAATCGACAAATCGAAAATTCTCAGAAACCCGCCTATCCTAATGCTCCGCCGGGTGGTAGTGCAGGGGTGGTTTTAGCTCGCATAAAAGCTAAATCTGTGATGCCACCGCCGAAAAGTAAAGAAATATCGAACACACAGAATAAGTTGAAAGCCGCGCTTATGGACGAGGCCTTTCATGCCGGACTTGTCGAAATTAGCCTTGAACATATTGGAGAAGTTAAAGAGTCAGTTCAAACAAAGAGAGCAGGCTTTCCGTTGGATTGCTATAAAGCATTGGGCGGCAGTGCGCATGTGGAAGAGGTTGCAGCTATCGGTACATCTCTTGCATTGGCACATGAAGCGTTCCTAATCATCGATGACATCCAGGATAACGATACCGTGCGAAGAGGGAAGCCAACCGCATGGGTAAAGCACGGAGTACCGCAAGCGTTAAATGCAAGCTTGTTTGTGCTCAGCCGCGCGATCAACGAAATGAACAAGATTTCATTAAAAAACAATACGGCTGGACCGCTAATTGTGCAAAGGTATATGGACGGCATTGCTCAATTGACCAAAGGACAGGCAATTGACGAAGAAATGTCGCGATCCGGAAAGGCCAACCTTGACCAGTATTTTGAAGCAGCGGGTCTCAAAAATGGTACTGCATTGGCACTAAGTGTTGAATTGCCTGCTTTATTACTTGGACATTCCCTAGATGAAGCTCGTCAAATAGGAAAAATATTTGAGAATGTAGGAGTACTTCACCAGATTACGAATGACATGGAAGATGTTGTCAGAAAAGACGGGCGTCCTGCTGGGCAGGATTTGTATGAGGGAAAAGGGTCAGTAGTAGCCATCGTTTATCAGCGTGAAGCCCCAGAAGACGCTGAACGCTTTACTCAATTCTTACAAAAACCTCGTTCCGAGAAATCTGATGACGAGGTTAAAACAGAATTGCAGCGAATTATAGTGAGCGGCACGCCCCAAAAATTGGTCGAGATATCCGAAGCAAAGGCAAGACAAACCATTAAAGAAAGCACTCAGTTAGACCAATACCCAGAGTTACAAAAAATATTGAAATATCTAGTTGAGAAAAAAGTTAAAAAGCTTCACCAATGTGTAGCCGAATGCTAGCAACGGGTTGCGTTTTTCTGGATGATGCTTGCAATGGCCTAAAAATCTGATCGCTTTGGCGGTCGAGATGGGACAAAACCAGCATTAGGAACGGATTCCGACGCAGTTGAGCCGTAAGCGCTGATTTACTGTAAGCGCTGATTTACTCTCCTCACCAATGGCAAAAAATCGCGGTTACTGTCCGTTGCCATAGGTGAAATATGCTCGAACTAGATACTTGTCGTTGTCGGTCTGCAGCGCCTCCGCAAACGCGATCCTTTCCTTGACTGTCGGGAACAGGCGCTCCTTTTGCTGCAGGATGCGCCTGATTTCCCATTCAAGCGCCTGCAATACGTCAAGGCCGGGCGCATGGGGTCGTTGCGAATCAATGAATCGCTTCACCATGCGCTTGCGTTTCCCCCCCAGCGACGAGGCGTCGCTGCGCAGACAAAAATAGGATGAAGGAGGCCGGCGGGCGGTCTTGTCGAACAGCCCACTTGCTGCTCAACGCCTGCCATTCAAGAGATTGAGTTCCGTCGAGCGTGGTCACCGGGAGTTTTCGAATCGGCTTCGTCGGTGCGCCAACGGATGAAAAGGGAAGCATCCATGCCAAGTGGCACATACCATGAGCGACACTCGGCATTCCAGCGCGCACCGAGCTTCTTGGCCACTCTTCTTTGGTACCTCACAACCGGCAGATCTTGCGGATACGAAATTAGTCGCGCTGTATAATCTGGGCCTCCCCCGCCATACCGTACCTCCCCCTGCCATGTCCGACCACGAATCCACCCTGCCGATTTATGAAGACCGCCTCTGGAAGGACGACGGCTGGACCGCACGGGTCATCAAGAACGAAGACGACGAGGGCTGGGCGGTCGCCATGTTCAAGGACGGCGAGTCGGAGCCGGCGCTTGTGGGACCATGGACAATGGGCCGTGACAAGAAGAACCCCAAGCCGCTCGACGCCAATGCCTTCTCCACGCTTGTCAAAACCGCATCTGAGGTGTTGCGGCGGCATGAACAACAACTGCACGCGACTCTCAACAAGAGTGTGACGATCACGTTCAACGAGGCGGCCGTCACCGTCACGCTAACCATCGTGCCGGATGACTATGAGCCGCACGGTATGCTCAAGGCGATCGATGAGCAAGGCAGCGAGATCGCCAGCAAGCGAGTGGAGCCGAATTTCATTCTTACCCGGACAAGCGCAATCGCCTGGGCTGACAAAGGCTTTAGCCGCTAGCATCGCCGGCCGAGATGCTCCGGTCCGGCAGTACCTGATGCTGACCGGCCAGTTCCTGCCGGTCAAGCTTTCCTTTCAAGTCGCCAATAAGGGCCTAGTCTACGATCGCAAAGACGCGACGAATCCCTCCAGGAACTGCTGCAGCTGCCCCCTGATTTTTTCGTCTACCAGGTTGCCCCCGGCATCGAATACGGAGCCGGCACGCGACACCATCAGCCTTCCACCGAACCAGGGACGTGTCCCAAGAGTATGCAGGATGGGTAGCCATGCATCCTGGGCCAGGATGGTGCCGAAGCCGCCGGGCGATGCGCCGATAACGGCCACCGGGCGATCGTGAAAGACGCGCGGGATATCCGCCGGCGGACGCGACAGCCAGTCGATGGCATTCTTGAAGACGCCGGGAATGCCGTTGTTGTACTCCGGAGTCGCCAGTAACAGGCCGTCCGCGCCTGCGATGCGGTCCTTCAACGCCTCTACCGATTGTGGGAGTCCTTCGGCCGCCTCAAGGTCGCCGTCGTACAGCGGAATGCCCTTGATGGTGGCAATCTCGAGTTGCGAACCTGGCGGCATGAGTTGCGCGGCTGCGCGCAACAATGCGCCGTTGAACGAGGCCGCGCGCAAGCTGCCGGAAATACCGATGACAGTGGTC
Source organism: Noviherbaspirillum sp. (assembly GCA_035539595.1). GTDB lineage: Bacteria > Pseudomonadota > Gammaproteobacteria > Burkholderiales > Burkholderiaceae_D > Noviherbaspirillum. The sequence goes on along the minus strand of DATLIB010000091.1, from coordinate 4,393 downwards.
ATGATTGCTCCTTCTTTTGTCCAAATAAGTAGTCCGGAAAATGTTACGGTGAAACATCTTCCGTGACGATGCGGATCTCGCCTGAAAGCGTCTTGTGGACCGGGCATTTATTCGCCACTGCTGTCAGCATGTCGCGCTGCTCAGCACTCAGATTGCCAATATAGGCGATACGGCGCGTCAGCACATAGGCTTGATCAAGCTTGCCCTGCTCGACGCGGACATCGATATCGTCCAGCGGCAATCCCTTGCGCTTCGCATACATCGCCACGGTAAGCGCCGTGCATGCCGCGAGCGCGGCGGCAAGCAGGTCGTGCGGCTCTGGCCCCGTATCTTCGCCACCCAGTGTTGCAGGCACGTCCGTCAATAAACGATGTGGTCCGATCTCGATGACATGCTGGAGCTTGCCCTGACCTCGATGTACCCTGACTTCCATTTTCTCCTCCGTTTGTTGATTAAAAGAATGTAACCCTGCGAGCAACTTTACAGCGCGTCGAGTACCCGTCGCACGCCCATGTGCGCAATGACCAGCGCCGGGTCGTGCTGCAATGCGGTCAAGTAGCGGGCCGAGAAGCCGGATGCCGCGCTTTCTCCCGGCGCCAGCATCTTTTCAACCGCTTCGTAGACGGCGCGGACATCCTCAGACGCCAGCTGATCCTGGTCCAGCATCTCGTCGACGTCGACCATCATTTCGCTCAGCGCGTGCAGCCAGTCGAAATCCGGATGGCGTGTCAGTAGCTGAAGCAGCTGGCCGGGGTCGACCGCCCCCCATTTTCTTTCATGCTCGCGCCGCACTATCTGCACCAGGGCCTGGTGCAGGCTGCGCAGGGAATGGGTCAGGTCGCTGAGCGCTTTTCGGTTGTCCATGATCGTCATCGCTTTCCTGTCGTTGCAAGTATTTTCGAAGAGAACGGCCATGCAAGCGAATAAAGGGTCTTCAACAAGTTGGTCATGACAGTCTCTAAAAGTCGGTCAATGAATCACTAAGGCAAATCGAACAGCAGAACTTCGGCGGCCTCTGCCTGCGACAACGTCACCAGGCTTTCGTCGCTTACCTTCAGTGCATCGCCGGACGTCAGCGCTACGCCGTTGGCCGTGACGTGACCACGCACAACGTGCACATAAGCCTTGCGCTCGGGAGCGAGTTCGTACTTCACATCGTCATCGCCATTCAGAATTGCCGCATAGGCGGTGGCATCCTGATGCACCGATACCGAACCGTTCCTTCCATCCGGAGAAACGATCAGGCGCAACTGGCCGATTTTCGATTGCGTATCGAAGTGCTTTTCCTCATAACTCGGCGCAATGTTCTGGACGTTAGGTTCGATCCAGATCTGCAGGAAGTGCACGCGCTCGCTTTGCGAAGAGTTGTATTCGCTATGCAGAACCCCGGTACCGGCGCTCATGCGCTGCACATCTCCGTAGCGCAATACCGACCCGTTACCCATGCTGTCCTTGTGCTCGAGCGCACCGCTCAGCACATAGGAAATGATTTCCATGTTCCGATGCCCGTGGGTGCCAAAGCCGGCTCCGGGCGCGACCTGATCCTCGTTGATGACGATCAAGGGGCCGAAACCAGTGTGCTGCGGATCGTGGTAGCTCCCGAAGGAAAAACTATGGTTCGATTGCAGCCAACCAAAATCGGCATTGCCCCGCTCATTGCCCTTGCGAACTTGCAACATGATTGATCCTTTCGAGAGAAAAACACATTCGAAAATATTGAATATAGGACTTCCAACGATGGCCTAATCTTTCGGAGAAAAATCCCTATGACGTTCTTGATGAGTTCTATTATGCTGGCTACAATCAGGAAATAAAAACGGAAAATTTACCTTTCTATCATCGAAATTTTCGAATGTTGAAACTCAGCCTTGATGCCTTGCAAATCATCGACGCAATCGACCGCCGCGGCTCTTTTGCGGGAGCGGGGAAGGAGTTGTTTCGGGTACCGTCGACGATCTCGTATACCGTCGGCAAGCTGGAAGAGGATCTGGGAGTGCAGCTATTCGAGCGTGCCGGCCCCAAGGTCGCGCTGACGGCTGCCGGCCGGGAACTGCTTCGCGAAGGACGCTATCTGCTCAAGGCGGCCAGCGATTTGGAGTGCCGGGTACGCCGCGTGGCCTCTGGCTGGGAAACCGAATTCGTGATCGGCATGGATTCGTTGTTTTCGCCGATCGGCCTGAATGAGGACATTACCGAATTCTATGCATGTGCCGACCAGACGCGACTACGCATTGTTCAGGAATCCCTGTCCGGCACTTGGGAGGCACTGCTTGATAGACGCGCAGATTTGCTGATTGCCGCTGCAGGCGAAGGCCCATCCGGCGGAGGTTATACCGCGTTGCCTCTGGGGCAAATTCCGTTTGTCTTTGCGGTGTCGCCGGCACATCCACTGGCTCACTTGTCGCGCCCACTTGGCAAGGCCGATCTGCATGCATATCGCGCCATTTCGGTAGCGGACTCCGCGCGCCGGCTGCCGGTGCGCACTGTCGGACTCTTGTTCGGACAGGATGTGCTGACGGTACCCGATATGAGGACCAAGTTCGAATTCCAGGCCGCCGGTGTCGGTTTCGGCTTCCTGCCAGAGCCATGGGCTCGGTATGGGATTGAATCCGGTCTTCTGGTCGAAAAAAAGGTGGAGGAAGCCAGGCCGGCGGAAACTTTTTATCTCGCCTGGCGTAGCGGCGAAGACGGGCAAGCGCTGAAATGGTGGATAGACCGCATGCAACGAAATTCGTCACTCCTGCGGCTATTGAAGAAGCCGCAACGGCCATAGAAACGTGCAGGGAATAATCTCCCGATTTGTCCCACGTCTGACGGGCGCACTGCGGCCTTGCTCGTCGTCGCCATAGCTCGGTACGACTGCGCTTCTCGAACCGACCTCGCCTCCCGTACAGGGTTTTGAAACCGCTCTAGGTCCCGGAATCGAGGCTATAACGCAGCTTGAAATCGACTTGCCGCGGATCGAGTTCTTCGCGGCAGTGGCTGCAGACGACATGCGCGAAGAAGTCGTGCTGGCAGCTGCGGTGCCGAAGGATCAGCGGTTGCCGGCCCTTGGACAGCCATTTGTCGCCCCAGCGCATCATGACGATCATGGAAGCGTAGAGATCACGGCCTTTGGCGGTAAAGCGGTATTCGAAGCGCTCGGGACGAACCTGGTAAAGATGCTTTTCAATGATGTTGTGTTCGGTCAGACGCTGCAGCCGATCAGTGAGGATATTGCTGGCGATGCCGAGGTTGGCTTGAAATTCGTCGAAGCGACGCACGCCGAAAAACATTTCCCGAATCAATAAAAACGTCCAACGGTCGCCGATGATCTGCAGTGTGCGGGCCACGGAACAGGGACGCAGCCGTTCCAGTATCTGCGGGTCCGAGGCGCGCCGGGAGCGGCGCCGGTCGCCGGGGCGCGGCTGGCTGCCGGCGCCGGGTCCGCTACGGTACTGGACGTTGTATGCCTCAATCGGTTCGTTGCAGGCGGAACAAGTTACCAGCGGTAAAAATTCGTGGCCGCAGCGCCGATGAATCAGCTGCAAAGGGGGTGCTTCACCGCCGCTCAGCCAGGTGTCGCCGAACTTCAGCAAGGCCAGCATGGTGGGATAAAGGTCTCTGCCCTTGTCGGTGAAACGGTATTCGAAACGGGTCGAGGTTTCGGAGTAGCTGACTTTTTGCAGCAGGTCCAGTTCGGTGAGTTTGTGCAGACGTTTCACCAGCGTATTGCGGGGCAGGCCCAGCACGCTCTGAAACTGTTCGAAACGCCGGGCACCGAAAAAGCATTCCCTCAAGACGAGAAAACTCCATGCGTCCGACAGGATTTCCACGGTGCGCGCGACGGAACAGAAGCGATCCAGGGAAGGGAAGCCGGGTTCTGCGGCGGAAGCATCGGAAGCCGGTGCGTGTTGTGTAGCGTCCATAACGAATATCCGGCGCCGCTATTCAGGCGCCGGATCGGGTCCTGTTAAGAGGAAAACGGTTGCGCCGCGACGGCGCATTCCACTCTTCCCGTTGGTTGACAAATATTCTTGCGCGGTCAAAGCATCTTATCAAACAGCGGACGGCAGCAGCGGCGTCAGCGCGCGCCGGATCGAGCGCACCCTGGCGAATCAGGTACTGGTTCACCGCGGTATCGAAATAGGAGTAGTAGATAACGTTATTGACGTGACCATAGAAATCGTTATCCATCCAGCGCGTCGCGATTTCATGGAAATGCGGGTAGGCGGCGCGGGTGTCGGCAGGTGTCTTGCTCATAGTGCCGCCTTGTAAATAGCGAGCGCGTCCTCATAGCCGATGTCGCGCGGGTTGTTGATCAGCAGGCGGGTCTGTTTCATGGCGTCTTCCGCCAGCATGGCGAGGTCGGACTCCTGGATGCCGACTTCCGACAGGCGCGTCTGCAGGCCCA
>DATLIB010000090.1:0-8984 GCA_035539595.1 Noviherbaspirillum sp. | reverse complement strand
CTACTTCAGCGGTTTGGATGGCTTGGCCTTGGCAGAGGCATTGCGCACCTGGCTTCAGCTACTTGCGGAAAACCGCGTGCCCCTATCCGCAGAACTACGCTGGCTGACATGGACAGAAAGTACCACCCAATTGCTCGGCGCAGTCGAGCAGCAACAATGGTATCGAACCGTGTCAGCGCCCCTAGCTGAAACAGACAGGACATGAGGTCAGCGGCATAACCAACGGAAGCAACTGCCTTCCACCGAGAGCAAACCCGCATTCTCATTGGTATCCTATGCAGGGTTGCGTCTTACCGCAGGACACCGCTTACATGACATCCCATACCGGCCGATTTGCCCCCTCCCCCACCGGCCCCTTGCATAAAGGCTCACTGGTCGCCGCGATGGCTAGCTACCTGGATGCACGGGCACATGACGGGGAATGGCTGGTGCGTATCGAGGATGTAGATGAAGCTCGTACCGTGCCGGGAGCCGCGGAAGACATCCTGCAATGCCTGGCTGCATTCGGCATGCATTGGGACAACGAGGTAGTTTTCCAAAGTCGGCGTCAAGCCTTATACCAAGTGGCATTTGAACGATTGGGGAGCCTCGCCTATCCATGCGGCTGTACACGCAAGGAGATTGCAGATTCGCGCATTGGTATCGCCAATGACGGCGCAGCGGTCTATCCTGGCACTTGTCGCAACGGCTTGGCGGCTGGTCGCAAGCCACGAGCTTACCGGCTGCGCGTACCAGACAATGAAGATGCCTGCATTACATTTGAAGACCGTTGGGCCGGCGCCGTCACGCAACAGCTGGCGCAAGAAGTGGGCGATTTCGTTCTAAAGCGCGCCGATGGATTCTGGGCTTACCAGCTTGCCGTGGTCGTCGATGATGCCGACCAAGGAGTGATGCATGTGGTGCGCGGTGCTGATCTGCTCGATTCGACGCCAAGGCAGATTTACCTGCAGCACCTGCTTCATGTACCAACACCAAGCTACTTGCATGTGCCAGTCGTGACCAATGTGCGAGGCGAGAAATTATCGAAACAGACCGGTGCACTGGCACTGGACATGACACGGCCGCTGGAGGAGTTGGTCGAGGCGGCGCGCTTTCTTCAAGTGCCGATCGATGGGGCAAGAACAATCGAGGAATTTTGGGCCCAAGCCATTGTCAGCTGGGCTTTCAGGTTCGGAACACAGTAAACCGTGTCACGGGAGAGACTTCACTCCCCCTGCTACGTCAAGCCATTCAGGTTATAACCCGTTCGTGGATTTTCAGCGCTTTGGCGTGCCGCCCAACAAGGCAGCAACTTTGTTTTTCTGTGGCTTTGCCGGCGTACTGCTGTTCTCGCGTTGCGGTGCTGGCGCCTCGGGTTCGTACGGCTTCAGGAACCACGGATCGATCTTCTCCTTGCGCGGCGCATATGCGCCGCGGCCATACTGTGCAGCACGGGACGACGACGGCGCGCGCTCGTCCCGCTCTTCGTGGCGCGGCCGACGATCAGAGGAACGAGACGGCACGAAACCGGCAAGCTGCAGGCGTGCGATGTTGTGCTTGATCAGCTTCTCGATATCTGCCAACAGCCGTGCATCCTTGTCGGAGTAGAGGGAAATGGCATCTCCCGATGCGCCAGCACGACCGGTACGACCGATTCGGTGCACGTAATCTTCGGCGTTATAAGGCAAGTCGTAATTGATGACACACGGCAGTTCGGCGATATCGAGACCACGTGCAGCAACATCGGTCGCCACCAGCACTTCGACCGTGCCCTGCTTGAATGCTTCCAGCGCCTGCATGCGCTCGCCTTGGGTCTTGTCACCATGAATGGCCGAGGCCTTGATGCCTTCCTTCTCCAAATGGCGCGACAGGCGCGATGCGCCGATCTTGGTGTTGGAAAACACGATTACCTGCTTCAGGCCACGCTCGCGGATGATATGGGCGACGGCATCCGGTTTTGCGTCTTCTTCGACTTTGTACAGCGCTTGGGTGACGTTATCGGCGGTGGCATTGCTGCGCGCGACTTCAATGGTGACGGGGTCCTTCAGGAAACTGTTTGCCAGTTTCTTGATCTCGGGGGAGAAGGTCGCGGAAAACATCAGATTTTGCCGCTGCTTGGGCAGCAGGTTGATAATGCGCTGCAGATCCGGCAAAAAGCCCATGTCGAGCATGCGGTCCGCCTCATCCATGACCAGAATCTGGGTCTGCGACAGATTGACTGTTTTTTGCTGCACGTGATCGAGCAAGCGGCCCGGTGTTGCAATCACGATTTCGACGCCGGAGCGCAACGTGGCGGTCTGCGGCGCCATATCCACACCGCCGAAAACGACGGTGGAACGCAATGGCGTGTGACGCGAATACGCTTTGACGTTGTCAGCCACCTGATCCGCCAACTCGCGCGTGGGGGTGAGGATCAATGCCCGTACCGGATGCCGCGCGGGCGACGCACTGGCACTTGCATGCGTCAGCAGCAACTGAATGATCGGCAGAGAGAATCCGGCCGTTTTGCCGGTACCAGTCTGCGCCGCGCCCATCACATCCCGTCCTTGCAATACGATCGGTATCGCTTCGGCCTGGATTGGTGTCGGATGCACATAACCTTGGTCGGCGAGCGCGCGCAAAATGTCGGGCGAGAGTCCGAAATCTTCAAAGCGGACCGCTGGCGCGGAAGTTTGCGTGGATGCTAACAGGGTGTCTGACATAGTGATTTGGGGGCCTTGGAAAAGAGCCTGAGTTAAGCGGCCTGAATGGCGCTTGGAAGCGCCAAGGCCGGAGACCGGGCGGCGCTTCGATCAAGCAACCGCTGATTATACGCCTCCACGTTATACGCCGTTGATATGCGTATGACGGTATCGCGGGAAACGTTTGGCACCAGCATCAGCCAAGTGTTTTTCTGACCCCGCCTGAATAAAAAAATTGCATCCAATTTTTAGGCCGATGAAGCCTTGCATTAAAAATAACGAGTGCTTTGCAGCAATATCCAAAATTGGAATTTTTATTGAATTTTTTCCAAATTGAGATTACCTTGAAAAGGTATGTAGGAGAAATGGGAAATGAACAGCATCGGCGTTAAGGTACAAAAATCCCCCCACTCCGCGACGGCGGATATATCGCCCGCAGCAGTGCGCGCTTTTGGCAACATCGCACATCTATGGCAACTCGATATTGAAGCGCAACTCACGCTGCTCGGGTCTCCACCACGGTCCACTTATTACAAGTGGAAAAAGGCACCGGAATCGGCACATCTCGGACGCGATACACTGGAACGGATTTCTTACTTGCTCGGCATCTATAAAGCATTGCAGATATTGCTGCCAGATGAAAAAGCTGCCGACGCCTGGATAAAAAAGCCGAATGCCGCGCCTCTTTTCGGAGGAAAAAGTGCCCTGCAGCGCATGTTATCGGGCAATGTTGCCGATCTGTACGTAGTACGACAATATCTGGATGCGATGCGCGGCGGGTGGATGTGAAAAATTATCCGCTTGTGCAAATCGATTGGCATCCGGCATTTCGTATCGTTCCCAGCCGTTTCCCTTCAATCAACCTGTTCGATCGTGTTGCATCACCGGAGGATTTCGACGCTCTTTACGCGCTCGAAGCGATGACTAACGACCGCATCCGCGATGAAATCGGTCAACTGAAACTGGTGCCCACGGCGGAACGACTGTTCGGCCCTGGCTGCGGTCCGATCATGGCCGCTTTTACCCATCTGAATCCTTCGGGCAGCCGATTCAGCGATGGCAGTTATGGGGTGTTCTACGCCGCCAAGGATAAAGAAGCAGCGATCGCAGAAACCAAATACCACCAGGCGCGTTTCCTATCCGCTACCAATGAGTCGCCAATCCAGTTGCAAATGCGGGTATATCACGTGGAAGTATCCGGCAGGCTGCACGACCTGTACGACATCCACCGCGACGACCCGGTCTACCAGAGCGACTCTTATGCCGCCTCGCAGAGCCTGGGCCGGCAATTGAGAGTGACTGGCTCGCTTGGCCTGCGTTACGGCAGCGTACGCATGGAAGGCAGCGAATGCGTGGCGGTATTCCGGACCACCGCCGTATCGAACTGCCGGCATGCGAGCCAGATGCTATATCAATGGGATGGCAAGGTATTTTCAGCGGTGTACGAAAAGGTGATGTGAGCTCCCTCACCTACTACACTGCCGATAGCGGCAATACGACGAGCGGCCTCCCGGTTAACGATACTTGGCAAGCGAAGGATCGTTCACTTCCTGTTCCGGCAATCCGGTGATCTGCGGGATTTCCGACAAGCGCGGCATACCGCCTTTTGTCTGCACCTTACCCTGCCGGTCTTTCCATACCAGTCCCGGCGTACCGGCGATACCGAACCGCTCCATGAGCGCGCCATTCCGCCTGATCGCTGCAGCGATCTCCGGTTTGGCGGCTTCGCTCAAGGAAGGTGTTGGTGTCCAGCTCTTGCCGGAGTTTTCTTCCATCTTGCGAAACGCTGCCCTCTTGTCGGATGCGGCCAAAACTTCGATGGCCTTTGGCATGCTGGTCGGCCCGAGCGTCGCCACCGGGATCCAGCGCACCTGTAAGCCCGCCTTTTGGTAAGGCTGCAATGCCTTCCATGTGTAATGACAGAACGGGCAGTTGGCATCGATAAAAATATATAGAACGCTCTTCGGATTTTTTAGGACGCCTTCAACCACGTGGGCCGACTGCGCCAACTCCTGAAAAAGCGTCGCCGTATCCAGTTGAGGAATGTATTTCTCTTCATATCCGGTTGACAGGTTTTCTCCGTTTTCATCGATCAAGGCACCGACAATCGCGGTTTTTTTATCGACCGTGGTATAGATCAGAGAATAACGTCCGTCCTCGGACAATACCCATCCGGTCAGTCCGGATGCTGCCGGGAAAGTATCCACAACCTTGACGCCATTGTTAACGGCGTCTTGTATTACTCTGGGATAGTCCGGCCCAGCCACTACAGGCGCCGCCATAACAACTAATACCGTCGCGCCGACAATCCGGGCGACAACCAAACCGAAATGGTCAAAGGTGGACGTTACACGTTTATGCATTACTGTCTTTCAGTGGTGATGACACTCTCGTGTCCTGAGTGAGAAATTCATTTAGGACTTACGCAAAACGCATTTTGACGGAGAGATTTTTGATCTGCTGACAGAGGTAGTTGTCGAGCAGTCCGTGCTTGATGCGATAGACGGTTTGTTGAGTTTGTCGGGCGATGTCGGTCAGGCGCAGCCAGACCAGCATGGCGCAGGCGATGTGATTGCGCTGGATGCGCGCCTTACGGCACTGGTTTTTCTCGATGCCGGTGGTCTGCTTGAGTTCGCGGTGAAACTGCTTGATCTTCCAGTCATATAACCTCCTAAACCTGCGATGTTGATTCGAGCGCGCCATGCTTGGTCTGACGGTGTCGGTATGCCCGCAGTCGGGCCAAATCGTCCGTCGTGACGTGAACGAGCAACAGCGGATGGTTGCGCACGCTAACGCGCCGGGCGGTGAACAAGCCGCGGCGCAACCAGGCATACAGCGTCGCCGACGGCACATCCAGTTCATGCGCCAGGTTGGCTATCGTCCATTCGTCCGATTGATGTTCCACCGCGGCAGCCATGCCATGCTATCGGCTGCGCAAGCCTTGTCGGACCATGAACGCCTGCACCATACCGGCGTTAAAGGTCTGGCGGCGTTTGGGCGGGCGCCAGCCTTCCGCATTGAGGATGCGCGCCATGGCTGAGCAACCGTGGCCCTGTGCAACAAGCGCCGCCACACGCTCCCGCAACTGGGGGTAGTAACTCAACTGGTCCTCTCGCGCCACCGGCCGCGTGATGGTCGCCCGGGTTTCTTGTCCATCGGTCCACTGGATGCAGACATCCACCAGTTCGGTTTCGCCGCGCACGGTAACGGTTACGCTCTCGATCAATTGCCGAATCACGGCACAGCGGTTGGCGGCCGTGGTGGCGTGCCAGAGGGCGGGCAGATCGCTTGCCAGGCGCCGAATTTGTTCACGCTCGGTGGCAGACAGGCGTTCGGACCGTTGCGCAACGAACCGTTCGTAATCGGCTTTGAGTTCCGCTTCGGCACGCAACGCCTCTTCCCAGTCCCGCTCCAGCGTGCGCGCCACCAGGCGGTTCTCCGGTTCGACCGCGTGATACTGCCGGGCAGCCCGTTCTGCCTGATAGTGCGCCCGCGCCAGTCGTTGTTGCCAGAGCTGATGCTGCTGGGCCCATTCGGCCTCGACTTCCTCAGCGACCTGCAGGCTGATCTCCAGTGCCGCGGGGGCCAGGGCGGCCAGCACCTGAGTCGTCACGAACGCGTCGAGTACCCGGCCGATCAACGATTGACACCGTTCTTCGCCATAGGTCGCCGCCAGCTGGTTGCACTCGTAGCGCAGCGTCCGGCCGTTATTGTTGTACAAGGCCACCATGCGGCGGCCACAACGTCCGCAGCGGACCAGTCCCGACAACAGCGAGGGGCCACGCCGAATGGCGCCGATTCCCTGGGCATTGCTGTTTTGCTGCAATTGCCGCTGGTTGCGCTCGTATTGCTCCCAACTGATATGGCGGGGCAACTGGTCCAGCCGCCGGACCCGCCATTCGCTTGGCTTGGCCACGATCTTGCCGCCATAGGGCCGCCCCGGCTTGCGGCGCCGCGGATCGCTGCAGCGGCGTCCGTACACATAGGCGCCGGCATAGATGGGGTTGTGCAACATGTCGGCCAGGCTGTGACGAGTGGGCCGACGCCAGACCAGATCGCCCTTCTGCAAGCCGCCGCGAATCCGGTCCGGCATGGGAATGTGGTGTTGCACCAGGTAATGCAGCAAGCGATTCAGGTTCCCCAGCCGCTCAAACTGTTCGAAGACCAGCGCAATGGTCGCCTGTACCTGCGCGTCCGGGTCCTTGACGATTTCGCCTGATGGGCGTTGCACATATCCCCGGGCCAGATTGAAGTGCAGCTCGCCCCGTTGCGCCTTGGCTTCCCGGCCTGCCAGCATGCGTTGTTTAATCTGGTAGAGTTCTGCCTCGCTCATGGTTCCCTTCAAGCCCAGCAACAGTCTGTCGTTGTAATTGGCCGGATCGTAGATGCCGTCGCAATCGCCAATCAGCGTTGCGAACAAGCCGCAGATTTCCAATAATTGATACCAGTCACGGCACGACCGGGCCAGGCGGGACATCTCGATCCCCAGCACCAACCCCACCCGATTCAGGCTGACTTCGCTGACCAGGCGTTGGAACCCGGTTCGGCCTTCGGCGCTGCTGCCGGACTTGCCCAAATTATCATCGATGACCTGAACCCGCGATCTCGGCCAGCCAAGGGCGATGGCCTGGTCGACCAGGCCATATTGCAGGCGGGTGGATTCAGGGTGGCGAATCGTCTGCTGCAAGGTCGATTGCCGCACGTACACTATCGCCTGGCGCTCCAGATGATGGCCGCATATCTTGGAGTGGGGCGGCGCAATCGCGTTCATGATGGCGCTCCGGAACTGGCATCGACACACCCAGTTGACGCCATGCCATCTGCCCCAGGTGATAAACGATCCTGCGCCGGGCATGCGGCAGTAGCTGATTCCACATTGCCGTCTCCAACCGGGGAGGCAGAGGATGAACGCCTAGCCAGCCAGTGGGCCAAGTTCAATAAAACCTTCCGATCCAAAATCGGAAAGGCATTGTCATTGGACCGCTTTATAGCGGTATTGTTGCTGTGAGATGTCGACCTGCCAGCGGTTCTTGTACAGCGCGGCGATGGTCAGTGCCGGCAACGTCGTATTGTTGGTCAGGAAGATCAGGCTCTTGCCCGATTCGGGATCCTTGAAGCGAATGCGGCGCAAGTACTCGGGATAGTCCCGCGATGCGTAGTAGCCGTTCAGGGCGACGGTCTGGTCGCAGATCACGCCGGTTTCGCGATCGGTGGGGGCCGAGTACACGCGCCGCGCATTCATGTTGCTCTTGGCCCGCGTGACGAAGAAGGCGCCGGCCTGATGGAGCAGGTAGAGCCGGGAGAAGTCCAGATAGCCGCGATCCATCACGTAGAACGCGCCCGCCTCGATCGGCAGGAAGTCGAGCACATTGACGTCGTGCATCTTGCCGTCGCTGATATGGATGAAGGCCGGAATGGCGCCGCGCAGATCCAGCAGCGTGTGCATCTTGACCGCTGCCTTGGTCTTGCGGAACAGCGCCCATTCAAACAACGACAGGCACAGATCGATGGTCGTGGCATCGAGCGCATACACCGTCGCGTCCAGATCGATGTCCAGCGGCTCCTTCGCGTACAGCGCGCGAGCGCGTGTAATGAGGCGCATCGCCAGCGCGTGATAGATGCGCCAGTCGCGCAGGTTCAACGCATCCGACAGCGTCGAGCGTGCCGGCACGTTCTTCAATCCCATGTGAAACAGCTTGGCGCGGTTGGCCGTCAAGCAAACCTCGATGTCGCGCAGCGACTCGCGCCACGTCAACTGGGCGAAGGTCATAATGCGAAACAGGTCGGCGCATCCGAGCGTGCGTACTCCAGCGTCGCCATGGTGCCGTTCGATGATGCGGCCAAAGGTCTTCCATGGCACAAACTCCATCACTTGCGCAAACAGTGTCTTGCCCACGTTCATGCGTCACCCCAGGTCGTCTAAACCCGAAAGGATCGCAAATGTGCAATTCCAAATTCAAATCGTGGACACCCATGAAGCCCTCAAAACCCGCGTCGATATTGGCTTTCCAGTCGATGCGCGCTAAATAAACCGGACAGTACTGATACCGTATCATTCATGGCCAGGCCGACAAACCAGCGAAACAGCATGTTGTAGCGCATCTGTTCCATCAGCATGCGCTCGCTGTGTACCGAGTAAACCAGAATTGGGAGGAGCAATGCTTTCCGGTATTGCGTATACAGGGCGTATCTGCAAGTGGCACCACGTCGAACTGCTCGCTGCCGGCTTTTCATCCCTCTTATTCGTGGACCCCAAGGTGCATGATGATGAACATTTTCTCGGACACCCCGCACAGCGCAGCTTTAGTGGCGCCCTACCGCAGG
>DATLIB010000089.1:0-27511 GCA_035539595.1 Noviherbaspirillum sp. | reverse complement strand
CCTTGCCGGAATCTACTGTCTCGCCACCCACTTTTCTGACCCATTTGCCATCCAACACGGGATAACCAGTTTTTTATGGCCGCCTGCGGCCATCGGTCTCTATGCAACGCTGAGATGGGGCTGGTCCATGGCGCCGGCGATTGCACTTGGCGCACTATTCGGAGCACTCGGCAAGGGTCTTCCGTTCTTGGGCGCGATATTGATCAGTATCGGCTGCGCCTTGGAGGCATGCATCGGAGCCGCCTTGGTGGGACGTGTCTATATGTCTCGCACGAACTTTATCTACGAAGGCGTATTTCGATTTATTGCCATTGCCGTTTCCATTGGTGTGATCAGTGCATCGTTCGGTGTGGCAGGCATGAGGCTTGCCACCCTCCCTATATCGTCAGAGCCGCTCAATATCTGGTTGACTTGGTGGCTGAGCGATGCCATCAGCATCATTGTCGGCGTGCCTTTGCTGCTGGAGTGGCGTTTCTGGCGCGGAATACGCTGGACCGCATCCAAACTGACAGAAGCGTTTGCGTTCTGGACCCTGTTTCCGGTAGTTACACAAGTGGTCTTTGGAGCGGTACTGGGGCCTTTGCCCGCCAGTTATATTCCTCTTCCCTTTCTATTGTGGGCGGCCTTGCGCTTCAATATGTCCTCGGTGTGCTGGGCCATCGGCATCACTTGCATGATTGTTGTCTGGAATACCGCACAAGATAATGGGCCATTTGCCACGGATGAGATTAATCGCTCACTCACGCTGCTCATCATTTACGTCAGCGTTGTCAGCACCGGAGGACTGGCCTTGGCAAGTGCTATCTACCAGCGCAGCGAAGCCGAAAACAGGTTGCGCGCCGAGCGTGACACGCTCGAACAACGGGTGCGGGAAAGAACGGAAAGGCTGGAGGCCGATCTCGCGGAACGCAAGCGGATCGAAGCGCGGCTAGCCATACGCGAAAGACAACTGGCCGAAGCGCAAAGACTGGCACAACTAGGAAGTTGGAACTGGGATCTCAACACCAAACTCATCACTTGGTCGGACGAGCTTTACCGCATCTACGGCGTGAATAAGGACAGCTTCGAAGTGACGCCAGCCAATTTTCACCTGTTGGTTCATCCGGATGATCAAACGCTGCTGGACAACATTTTCCGAGAGACCCGCCAAACCGGCAAACCCTTTTTCATTGAGCACCGCGTGATCTTGTCTAATGGAAGTATCCGCATCGTCGCCACGCGCGGCCAGGGTGCCGTTGACAGTAGCGGACGCGTCACTCGTCTCTTCGGCACCGTGCAAGACGTGACCGAAGCCAGGCTGGCCGAGGCTTCACTACGCGAAGCGGAAGAGCGTTACCGGATGGTGGTCGAACTGTCGCCTGATGCTGTGCTGGTGCAACAAGACGATGTATTCGTGTTCGCCAATCCTGGCGCGGTGAAACTGCTACATGCGCAAACTGTCGACCAGGTGATCGGCCGACCGTTATTCGACTATCTGCATCCTGATTTTCATGCCGATGAGCGCGAGCGGATTGCTAGTCTGCGCAAGGGCGAACCTCCGCCATCCCTCGAGCAACAATATCTCTGCCTGGATGGTACGGTCGTGGACGTGGAAGTAAGCTCTTCGGCGTTCGTGCATAAAGGCGCCTTTGCGACGCTCTACATCATGCGAGATATCTCCGAGCGCAAAAAGACGCTCGAACAAATGGCCTATATGGCGCATTACGACTCGCTTACCGGCCTGCCCAATCGCAGTCTGTTCCGCCAGCGCCTGGAACATGCGCTCGACATCGCGGAGCGTCCGGGACGTTCGCTGGAAATCCTGTTTCTCGATCTTGACCGCTTCAAGGTCATCAACGACACGCTGGGCCACGACATCGGCGATATCGTCCTGCGTGAAACCGCAACACGTCTGCAAACAAGCTTGCGCGAGTCCGATACGGTAGCCCGGCTCGGCGGCGACGAGTTTGTCGTTCTCGTCGAAAATGTGGACGAACCGCATCGCGGCGGCATCATCGCCGAAAAAATTTTGACCGCATTCACGCCCCCCTTCATGCGCGACAAGAGTCCGCTAGCCATGAGTACCAGCATCGGCATCAGCAGCTTTCCGGGCGACGGCACCGATGCCGAAACCTTGTTGAAAAAAGCCGACCTAGCCATGTATCGGGCCAAAAAAAAGGGACGTAACAACTACTGCTACTTTTCACAGGAAATGAACCTGCAGGCGGCGGAACGGACTCTGCTTGAACATGCGCTCAGCCATGCCATCGAACAAAATCAGCTCTCATTGCATTACCAGCCCAGAATCGATGTCACGACCAATCGCATTACCGGCATGGAAGCCTTGCTGCGCTGGCAACACCCGACGCTGGGCATGCTCGTGCCGCAACGCTTCATTCCGGTTGCCGAAGAAACCGGAATGATTAAACCGATCGGCTACTGGACAATCCGCACCGCCTGCGTTCAGAACAAGCACTGGCAAGAAGCCAGTCCGGCACGACTGAAAGTGGCCGTCAATCTGTCACGACGGCAGTTGTCTGATGAAAACCTGGTGGACAATATTGCTGCCATCCTGAACGACACGGCATTGGAGTCGTGCTACCTGGAATTCGAAATAACAGAGAGCACGGCGATGGCCGATATGGAAAAAACCATCAGCATCCTTGCTGCATTACGCAGCTTGGGCGTCAGCATCGTGATCGATCATTTCGGCGTGGGCAGCGTCTCGCTCGCCTATCTGCATCGCTTGCCCATCTGTGCTCTCAAAATCGATCGTTCCCTTGTGCAAGGCGTTCCCTCCAATCACGCAGACGCCGCCATGGCCAAGGCCATCATCGGTCTTGCGCACAATCTGGAATACAGCGTGATTGCGGAAGGAACGGAAACACAACAGCAATATGATTTCCTGTGCGAACAACATTGCGACAGCGTACAGGGCTTTTATTTCAGTGAGCCAATGCCGGCTGCACGTTTCAACGACCTAATCCACGGGCAATCGAAGTTGCATCTGCATTGAGCGTCCTGCTGCGCTGCGCCTTGATTTTTTGCGCTCACGAATCCGATCCGCGCTGCTGAACGAGCGTCATAGCGAACTGGCCGTTCCCTGCCGACCAGTCGGAATAGTCATTTTCATGCATGAAAATGTAGACATCCTTCGGGGAAACATCCGCATCCTTTTCCAAGTTGGCGGCGATGTTTGCGTAAAGGCTTTTTTTCATTGCATCACTACGGCCACGACGCAGGGTGATTTCAATCACCACCAAATCGGAAGACCGCGCAATCCCGTTGAATGTCCGACTGTAAAAGAAGTCTTCCGGTGCGTACTCGGACACCAGATTAAAGAGTTCGTCCGCCGGCATGCCGATGCTATCTATCAGGGCCTGATGTATGCCCTCGACGATACTGGCTTTGCGTGTCTGACTTGTACCCTTTTTGACTGCAACACGTATAAACGGCATTTCAATATCCTTAAATAAATAGAACTTACGCAACATTGTCCCGGCAAGGCGTGTTGCCACAGACGGGTCATCTAGTACGACAAGACAACACAACGCTGCAGGGGCGGTTTTGCGTAAATCAAAATAAAAATGGCCCCATTTTCAGTGCCTGTTCAAAGCCTTTGTAGAAGTCGGATAGATCGCGCTGATGGGAGGCGTCACCAAACCACCATTTCGGAATACGACGAATTGCATCTTCGTCCTGCCCGCCAAAATTCTATGCGCAGCCTACCGAGGACAGACATATACAGCTAGCGCTGCGATGTGCAATACAGATGATTCCGACCTTGCTTGCCGACCTGTAGCTTAAGGGCAAGCCATCCGCCTGCAAAACAACAAAGGAACAAAGGCTTGTAAGCCTTTGTGCGCCCGACAAGGGCGACGAGCAGCGCAGGACCGCGTCGGCTCCGTACAGGTTTTGAAAATCGATCTATCTAACCTATCTCATCTATCTAATTACATGCCTTCGCAAACCTATGTACTATTGGCAACTTAAATTGCATTTAAAACAATTTCCTACTGTGCTTTTAGAAATCCCCATGAAGAGTCGTCCACTGAAGCGAAATGTCCACTTTTCACGCCGGATCAAACGCCATATGCCTCACATATGGCTCATCAACACGCACTTATTCGAGTAGGCCAATATCTTGGTTACCATCGACCGCCTTTCTTCGCTGCCGCTCTATGAACAAATCGTTCAGCAACTCGCCATTGCCATTCAACAATCCCGGCTGGTTCGCGGCACCCGTCTGCCGTCAATCAGGCAACTGGCAAGCAAACTGGGTGTAAGTCCGTTCACTACGGTGACCGCCTATGACCAGCTAGTCGCCAAGGGACTGGTTGTTTCCCGCGCGGCGAGCGGCTTTTTTGTCGCCGGCACTCCCGTGAAAGTGCACACCGCACGCCCTGAAATGACGGGTGCCAGCGGAGAAATCAATGCGGTATGGCTGACCCGCAGCGCCCTTGAAGTGGGTACAGACTGGATTGCAGCAGGAAGCTGTTTTTTGCCAGGCGAGTGGCTGCAAGATGTCGTATCCGCGAATCTGATTCAGAAGGTGCTGCGCGATCAAAGCAAGACCTTGTTTCACCCCATTGCAGCCCAAGGTTCATTTGCCTTGCGCGAGGCATTAAGCGCCTATTTGAGGCAGGAAAATATCTCAGCCGATCCTTCCAGCATTCTCGTCACCGATGGCGCTATTCAAGCCATCGACCTGATTTGCAATGCCATGCTCCAGACGGGCGACATCGTGGTGACCGAAGTTCCTGGTTCGCCGATGCTGTTCAGCCGGCTACGGGAACATGGCGTTCGTATTGTTTCGGTACCCCGCAAGCAAGACGGCCTGGATTTAGGCGCATTGGAGGCGCTTTGCCTGCAACGTCCGCCCAAGATGGTATTCACGCAATCCGTTCTGCATAACCCTACAGGCTGGAGCAGCAGCGTCAGCAACCTGCACCGACTCCTCATGCTGGCAGAACGCTTCGGCTTCATGATTGCAGAAGACGATACCTATGGCGATTTGGCACACGGTACACCAGCCCGTCTTGCGCAATTATCCGACCTCGACAATGTGTTGTACTACAGCGCCTTTAACAAGCTGACAGGACCGCTTGTGCGCTTGGGCTTCATCGCCGCTGAGTCACGCAAAATCAACGCACTTCTTCATGTCAAACTGCACTCGGCGACGCACTGTTCCGCGCTGGATGAGGGCATCGTTCTGGAGCTATTGGGGAGCCGACGCTACCGTAAGAGCACGTGCCAATTACGGCAACGGCTGGAAAAATCCCGGGCAGCTGCCTTGACCCTGTTTTCCAATATTGGCGTGCGCTTCGATACGCCAGGGGATGGCATGTTTCTATGGGGGCAGCTGCCAGACCATGCGGATTTGGAACCTCTTGTGCGCAACGCCTATGACCACAAGATTTTGCTGGCACATGGGACGCTATTCCAATCGGGCACCCGGGATGACGGCAGCCCCCCTGAGTCCTTGCCCTACTTGCGCTTCAATGTCGCGCAAAGCAACCACGCCAGACTGGTAAGTTACCTCGCCCAATGGATGGGTGCATTCAACGCGGTTAACTAAGTCGCCGCACAAGATAAGTTGAACAATTTTTGCTGCTCGCCGCTGGCGCACTGCGGCGTTGTCTGCCGCTTGCAGTGCTCGCACTGCGGCGCGTCAGACGCCTTGCATTGCATCCAGCGACGAGCGCCAACATGTCCAACTTATTCTTGCGCGACTCCTAACGCTAACCGGCAAGGGGTAATCGGCATCGCACGCAATGCCACGGCCTTATGCTTTACTCTCGCGATAAGCCATCGGGAAGGCGGTTGCCATCAGGGCCGCCACTCCCCAGAAAATGGGCAATATGCCGAGTGAGGCTGATGTCGCGCCGAACATGAGCGGCACGATGACGCCTGAGGCATTGCATAGCATTTGCCGCAAACCGACCGCTTCCGCCCCACGCCCGGGAGGTGCCTTGGCATGCAGTAAAGAAAGCATGTTGGGCTGGCTGCAACCGACGGCCATGCCGAACAGATAACCGATGAGCATCAACAGCGGCACGACATGTGTGAGCGGCAGTACGACATAAACCGCCACGATAACAATGATTGATGCACGCAAAATCTGCCATTCAGTGAAGCGCCGCGAGAACCAGGGCATCATCAGGCGCACGCTGAACGTCCCGCCCGAGAATGCAGCGAGAATGATGCCGATGATGGAAGCGGATAGCTGCTGCCGATGGCCAAGGATCGGCATGAGGAACAAAAATATATCCCATGAAATAGACAGCAGGATGCCAACGATGTAGATGCGTTGCATGCTTGGTGTACTGACGATCGACCACACGTTATTGCGCGCAGCCCCTTTACCGGCACTTTGCTTATGCAAGGCGCGCAACTTGGGCGCTTGCAGGAGTACACATAAAAGTGCACAGCCGGCACTGGCTGCCATGACGATGAAAGCCGCTTTGTGGCTGACGTAATCGATCATCACCCCGACCACGATGGGGCCGACGACATTGGCAGTCGCTTGACCGAGAGAAAACCAGCCAAAGTGCTTGACCCGATTTGCAGCAGATCCATCACTCAGCTGTCCGACTGCATACTGCCCGGCGACCGTCACCAGGTTGAAACCGATTCCACACAATGCGGACATAATGAGCAGCGCGGCAATATGGGGCACGAATATGGCGAGTGCAGTACCTGCAGCAACAGCGACAATACCGGCCCGGATCGGCACCAGCGGGCCAACGCGGTCGGTCCATCGCCCCACCGCGAGCGACAGGAACATCGGCAAGATTCCATACAGTCCGAACAACACGCCGACGACGGCTTCCGAAGTGCCGATATGCAGCGCATACAGCGAGGCCGCAACACGGCCGCCGGATAGCGCCATGCCGCCCAAGAAATAAATCGCGGTGAGAGAGAGAAGAAGTGGGGGTACGGAAGAGCGATTCACGTTCGTTCAAACTTTTTTAAGCGGGCGCGCACGCCCTGGTTACATAGGGACCGTCCAGGAATAAGTGTGCACATTTTTGCTGGTCGTGGCGGGCGCGCTGCGGCGTTGCCCGTCGCTTGCAGTGCTCGCACTGCGGCGCGTCGTGCGCCTTGCATCGCATCCCGCTACGACCGCCAAAATGCACATACTTACTCCTGGACGGTCCCATACCGTTTTCTGGCGCGGAAAATACCAACGGCAACGCGCGCCAGGACAATCAGGGGGAGAGAGGAAGCTCTCCCCTGCCATCTCAGTTGGCGTCAACGTATTCGACACGTCGCTCCTGGGACTGCAGCCCCGGCGCAACGCTCAAAAACCGCACTGCGCGCTCCGGATCATAAGCGGCATGCATCGCATGATCGCGTCCGGCCAACCCCGCGAGAACAGCCCGCGCCACCGCCGGCGCCTGCGCGAATCCACCCGTGTTATGCCCGCCATTGATGATGCACTTGCCGCCCTGTTGCGAGTTCAGCATGTCAAAAATTCCGAGACCGGTCGCTGTCCATGGACGTACGCAGTATTTGAAGCTGGCTTCCAGGTTGCCCTTTGCAACGGCGGCTTGATACGCCTTGGGAAAGTATTTTTCGGCGGTATCGACCAAGCCTTGGTAAATTTGGTGGAGCAATGCCTGGTCGATGTTACGCGGATCGATGCCGGTATGGCCGTAACCCGAACCGATCACCAGAATCGGCGTGCCGTCCACGTCGGTGGCGATGGTGATGTTTGCATCTTCGGTAATATGGCCTTTACGCGCCAACTTGAGCGAATGCTGGAGTTCCGGCGCAATATGCGGCAGCCTCAGCCATGCACCCAATACGCCATGGATCTTTCCTTGCGAACGAGTTCCGGCAAGCAGCGTGGCACCGTAGGCACCCGGTGAAATAACGTAATGAGCGGCTTCCAGTACCTTGTTCTCCAGACGGACACCTTTCACGTTGTTCTGCGCGTCGAACAGGATGTTATGTGCACGCTGATTCCACTCGAATTCAGCGCCGCCTTGTGCAAGACGTTCCAGCAGTTGATTAATGAACTTGTGCGCATTAATCGTAAATCCCACCGCATGGACGCCACCAGCAATATGGCCTGCCTTGACGGCGTCTGCCAGCGCAGGATGCTGGAGCGCGACATCGTCCGAAGTCAGCAAATGTTTTGTTGCACCGATGCGGTTTTGACGCTGTACTGCGCTTGCGTATTGCCCGGGGTCGGAATACAGGCGAAGAATGCCTTCGCGGAACATGCTGGCCGCAAACAGATCGGCATCTTCTGCCATCCATTGTTCCCATAACGGCAGGCTTTCGCGATTGAACGCAAAAATGTCTTCGTTATAGCGCGTCGCCAGCCAGGTGGGAATGCTTTCAAACTCGTTGATCCAACGCTGTTCATCGTTGGACAAAGTGCCTTTCCAATGCACGTTCCAACCGGATTCGGTCACGTTTTTCTGGAACAGGCTGTTCATGCCGGTCGAGACTTCCCGGTCGTTATAGTTGTCCATCTCGGACAGCGTAAACATCCTGGCGTCGTCGCCTCCACGACTGCAGCCATACGCCGTCCATACGGCGGCATCACGCGGGTCCGGTCCGGCATCGACCAGTTTGACGGCATACCCTTGTCGCTGCAAAGTATGAGCAGTGATCAGGTTGACCAAGCCTGCGCCGATCATCAATACGCGCTTGTCATCGCTCCTGCCGACACCTGCAGCCGACGGCAATGCCGGAGGCATGCTCTGCAAGGAAAAATCGCGTTCCAACATTTGAAACGCCGCGACATACGCGGTCGCAACGTCCACGCCTTGCGCCTGCAAGGTGATGAGCTGCCTTGCGCCGCGACTTCCAGTCGATATCGTTTTCTCCGGGGCGGCCGCGGCAATGCCGTTTGTCACACGCACCCAGTAGGTTGAGGCAGAGCGCGTTATCGACCACTCCCGAAGCGCGGACAGCGGCAAGTCTGCGCTGCTGATAATGGCGTCCACATCGCTTGCAACGAATGCCCTGCCAAGCGCTTCCTGGTTTTTACGTAATAGGTCTGGTCTGTAGATAACGTTATCGGCAAGCAGGTGCGCCAGCAAGGCGTTTTCCAACTGATCGAGTATGAGGATTTTCATTGTGTCTTCCTGTGATGAGCGACGAATACGGATTCTTTTTGCATTGGTTCTTGATTACTGCGCACATTCAATGCGCTTTTGCAGGTCACCCAAAAGCGGGAAAAGGAAGATGAACGCGGCCGAAGGATATTGAAAAAACGAGTCGGGCAATATAAATGCTTGCACCAATGACAGCCATGCACATGAACTCGTTATTCGACAAAACTGTATTGGCCAGTGTCGCGATACAGTTTCGTGTGCTGGAAACGTTGCCGCTCAAGAGTCAAAGACTGATTTTTCGGGGATGAAAAAAGCGCGGTGTCGTCGAGCGGATAGTGCCGCCTCCCGCCCCGCTTTCCGCCCTTACGGATGCAGGGAGACTAACGCGCAGGTATAAGTGCGACGCCATGCACCTTCGACCAGCTCAGATAGCGTATGTGCTGCCGGGGCAGGATGGTGGCATTGATGGAAGAGGAATACGTGCCGGGAATACGTTCCAAGGCACTTCACCAGGACATAGAGCGAGGACCTGCACTGTACGTAGCTTCTAAACGTACCAAGCCCTCTCAGCTAAAAATGTGCAACTTATTTCGTGCACGTTCTAAGCCTTGCACCAAATCAGTAGTCGGTTATTCGCCGGCATCACATGCTCAGCAACCCGCTGCATTCCCTGCTCCTCCGCCAGCTGATTCACTGCGCCGGCATCACGGATCCCCATATGTGCGGCATGGGCCTTCAGCGATGCGTCAAAACGCGCATTGCTGTCACTGGTAAAACGACCGCCTTCGTTAAAGGGGCCATATACGCAGGCCAAGCCACCTTGACGCAGGATGCGCCCAATGCCGGCGAACATCGCCTGCACCTCCGACCACGCCATGATATGGCAGGTATTCGCCGTGAATACGGCATCGAAGGGTCCGGAAGGCCAGTCGTGGGAGCCGGCGTCAAGTGCCAACGGCGGTAAAACATTCGGCAAGCTCGCTTCATTCAACCACGCCACGATACCGGAATGGTTATGCGACAAATCGCTGGTTTGCCAGAGCAGATGCGGAAGATGTGCGCCAAAATACACCGCATGCTGACCAGTGCCGCTGCCGATTTCCAGCACGTGCGCAGGCATTGGCAGCACTTCGCGCAGAACAGTCAGGATGGGGGCGCGGTTGCGGTCGCAAGCATCGGAATAGGGTTTGTCCATGGGGCGCACAGTGTCAAGGAAGAAGGCTACCTTATACCAAAATTATGGAGCACGAATTTCGCCCTCCTGCATCGGGCCGGCGGCCTGCAGTAGACGAGCCACCCGTGCACGCATGCGCACCACGTGAGAACCCTCCCAGTACACTTGAGCGCAACCTTGGCATTCGTAAAAGCACTCGTACGACTCTTTGCTATGCCAAGGTACACGATCGCCGACTTCTTCCTTGCCAAGCACACGCAGGACGCCGTTACAGTTGAGGCAGCGGGTGAAGGCTTGCGTTGCCCGCACCAGTCGGAAACGGCGCATCACATCGACCAATTGCTGCTCACTAGAGATCGCATGCAGGTAACAGCCGTACAGGATTTCCTTCCTGATTAACAGGTCTCGATCACGCGTCAGAACGATGCGCTCTTCTTCTGCAGCAATGCGCGCCACCTCGGCGTCCGGGTAATCATTACGATAAAGAACGTCGAAACCGAGCATGCGCAAGTTTTTTGCGAGTTGCCCGAGATGGGCGTCTGCGATAAACCGTGCGGGACCGTGCAATGGCGGGCGCAACATCATCGATGCGCTCAAATCGACATCAGTAAAGGCGGGGTAAACGCTAATGCGCTGCCCCTGCTGCAGTCGGTGCGAAAAATCAGTCTCCGCTTCATCCACCAGGATCAACGCCACCTCAGTATGCGGCACACCAAGCGCTTCAATCATGTGCTTGACGGTTGCACCGCGCGGGTAGAGATGACTGACACTGCGATAGCGCCGGACCGCAGGCAGAAAATTATTCAGTTCGGCATAGAACCGGAAATACGCGGTAGCCACGGAGCCGGATTATTTATGCGTACTACCACGGTCGATGCCATCTACACGCATCATCAGTAGCATCAGGTTATTTAAGTAGGACTTACGCAAAACCGCCCCAGCCGCGTTGTGTTGCCTTGCCGTACTAGACGTACTGTCTTCGGCAACACGCCTTGCTGGGACAATTTTGCGTAAGTCATATTAAGGAAAACATCGCCGGATACGTCAGACCGCTTCAATATCCATTTTTACTATAGGCAATGCTTGAGCGAAGTCGAGGCAGCTGGCGCACTCATTCAGTTCAGAAAACAACTTACACCGACTTGCCGCCTCCACAACAAGGACCGAATCACCTCAGGCATTGTGGATAGCTCTCAATGCAGAAGGAAATCCCGCTCTAGCACCGGGCGAACCCCGACCGTTCTAATGAAAATGACTAGTCTGGCCACCGCCCGGGACCTCAGCTGCCGGTTTCGGTTTACCTTGGGCATCGCTCAGACGATATTTGGTGCGGCGATCCCCCATTAAGTCACGCAGCTCACGAATTGTCATGCCAGTGGTTTCATGGATGCGGATCAATAGCGATGCACCGATCGGCAGCCGGCGATGCCGTATCTTGCTGATGACTGGCGGTGCCACTTCCAGCATGCGCGAAAGTGCCGCGTCATTCTTCAGGTTCATTTTTTCAAGCAATGTGTCGAGTAAGCGATTCGGATCATAACTTTCTTGCCCTGCAAGTGCATGTTCACTCATGGTTAGCTCCTTCAATAAAGCGATCTCAGGGATCGTACCTTGATGTAACAAATGACAACTTGACTCTGATTAAGTTTCCCGTCACAACAAATTTTCCAAATATTTTTCGCAGCGCGGCATTTTCTGAGACAGGAAAATGCCGGCTACCGCTCGTTCAGTAAGGCAACTTGGGCCTTGGCAAGGCTTGCCTTGTAGCCCTGTATTGTTTTCAACGGCACTTGGAACATTTACAACAAGGTATTGGCAAAATCGTCACCTTCCTTCGTTTTACATCGGCGTCATAGATAGGCACAGGACTTGCACAAAAGCTTTGCATGCTGCCCCAAGCGTATGTGTCACCACCTCCCGTACATAACAAGGAATGTTATCCAAAGAAACAAGATCGCTTGCACGCACAACGTCGGCGATCCGGTAGTTGAAAGCGATCACCAATGCCTTTTTTGGTACCCCCTAAAACAACCGTCGTGGGAATGAATGCAGAAGGAAACGTCGTCTGCATTTCTCCCGGCATCAACGGGAAATGGGATGTATCGGAGAAGGGATTTGAAGCACCACTCGCATCATTCGACGATAAGGAGGATGCCTATGCATATGCGACCGACTTAAGAAAAAGCGAAACCAGACACGGTGGCATTGATCGAGGACGAAGAAGGATTCTCGCCGCTGCCCCCATGAGGTCGATTCGGACCAGTCTGCAGATGTACAGGAAACAGCACCACAAGTATTGGCTTATGCCTGCACGATGCCAACGCCCCAAAGCAGTATCGCAGCTTTCGGCCTGTCATCCAGCACCAAAGGGCAAGATCAGTGCTGAACCATTTAACAAGGGTTTAGTCTACTGATGTAGCCACTCTATCAACGCACATAGGAGGTAAAAATGAATTTTATTATCTGGATTGTCGTCGGTGGTATTCTTGGCTGGCTTGCCAGCCTCGTTATGCGAACGGATGCTCAGCAAGGTATGCTGCTCAATGTGGTGGTCGGGATTGTTGGTGCATTGTTAGGCGGATGGCTGCTTGCTCCCCTCTTCGGCACAGGCACCATTAACCAGAATGACTTCAGTATCTCCTCGCTGCTTGTGTCTTTCCTTGGTGCTGTAGTACTGCTGGCCATCGTAAATTTGCTACGACGCGGCACACCGCGCTAATGAACAGCGGAAGATTCTTCCGATTTTCATTTTCCGGTGTCGCGGAGTTTGGAGTTTACTTTTTCCGTAATCTCCGCACCGCGGCACCCTCTTCTTTTCATTACCCTTTCTCCTCTGTCCTTATACCTGCGCGACGCCTTAGCTTCGCCAAGCCAATGATAAGTCTCTAAGACTTTAACGCAGGTCTCGTCATTGCGGCCGGCTGCACCCAGCAGTCAAACTCTTCTGCCGTTACATATCCCATTAACAGCGCAGCTTGTTTCAACGTACTGCCGTCCTTATGGGCACGTTTGGCAATAGCGGCAGCACGGTCATACCCGACATGCGGCGCTAGTGCCGTCACCAACATCAATGAGCGTTCCATCAGCTCCGCGATGCGCTCATGATTGGCCTCGATGCCCTGCACGCAATGTACGTCTAAACTGCGCATACCATCGGCCAGCAAGCGTACGCTTTGCAGAAAATTGTGTGCGATCAGCGGCTTGAAGACATTCAGCTCAAAATTGCCGGAGGCGCCACCGATATTGATGGCGACGTCATTGCCGAACACTTGGCAACACAACATGGTCAACGCCTCACACTGAGTCGGGTTGACCTTGCCCGGCATGATGGAGCTGCCTGGTTCGTTTTCAGGGATGCTGATTTCACCGAGGCCGGAACGCGGACCGGAGGCAAGCCAGCGCACGTCGTTGGCGATCTTCATTAACGCAGCCGCCAGCGTCTTGCATGCGCCGTGCGCCGACACCAGTGCATCGTGCGATGCCAAGGCCGCAAACTTGTTGGACGCACTTCTGAATGGCAGCTTGGCTGCGTGCGCCAGTTCGGCAGCGACACGTTCGCCGAATTCAGGATGCGTGTTCAACCCCGTACCGACCGCCGTACCACCGACCGCCAAGTCACATAACGCAGGCAAGGTGGCCGATATGGCTGATGCCGCATGGTCGAGTTGGGCGACATACCCGGAGAACTCCTGGCCCAACGTCAAAGGTGTCGCGTCCTGCAAATGCGTGCGACCGATCTTCACGACATCGGAGAAGGCGCGTGCTTTTAGGTCGAGTGCCGCACGCAAGGCCTGCAGCGCGGGGAGCAGATCCTCGGCCACAGCACGTGCCGCGGCGACATGCATGGCGGTCGGAAAGATGTCATTGGAAGATTGCCCAAGGTTGACATCGTCGTTCGGATGGACGAGTCGGCCGTCGCCGCGAGAACCGCCCAACAGCTCTGACGCCCGATTCGCCAACACTTCGTTCATGTTCATGTTGCTTTGTGTACCGGAGCCGGTTTGCCAGACGGAGAGAGGAAACTCTTCCGGCCATTCACCACGGATAACTTCGTCTGCTGCAGCCATGAGCACATCGGCCTTCTTTTCATCCAGCAGGCCGAGCGTACGGTTGACCGATGCACAGGCATGTTTAGTCATGGCAAGCGCAATCACCAATTCTTGCGGCATACGCTCCGAAGAGATTGCAAAATGCTGCAGCGAACGCTGCGTCTGTGCACCCCACAGGTGATTTTCCGGCACCTCGATCGCACCGAACGTATCGAATTCTTTTCTTGTCGTCGCCATGCACTAACTCCTTATCCGCACCCATGCAGATTCGATTGAATGGACAGAGCTCCGTTCCTTGGTTTATTGCTGCGGCATGCTTGGTGCGGCCTTATACCAATCCTGGCCTAAAACGTGACAGAGGGAATCGATGTATTTTTTCGACTGGCAAGGCACGAGGAGGCGCCATAGCCGCCGCTATGGCAACAGCGAGCAACGCCGCCAGACGGAAAAAGACGCGATGTCATGTCACGTTTTAGGTCGGGATTGGTATTACATCCGCTCGACGTTCAGGCAACGAGGTCATCTGTGGCGATTCGGGGAGAGTTGTTGCGCCGCAGTAGCTGTTCGCAGTCGTGCGCCGGCAAGGGACGGCTAAAGTAATAGCCTTGCATGTAGTCACAGCCGTGTCGCTGCAAATAATCATGTTGCGCGTCGGTTTCCACGCCCTCGGCGATTACTTTCAGGCGCAAACTATGCGCCAAAGAAATGATGGACAGAACAATGGCCGCATCATCCGGATCGGTAGTGATGTCGCGCACGAAAGAGCGGTCAATTTTCAGCAAATCAATCGGGAATCGTTTCAAATAGGCCAGACTGGAATAGCCCGTACCGAAATCATCGATCGATAGATGTACGCCAATAGCTTTCAGACTACGCATGATGCTGACTGCGTGCTCGACGTCGTTCATCATCATACTTTCGGTCAATTCCAGCTCCAACAGGTGCGGCGGCAAGCCTGTTTCGTGCAAGATCGCTTTAATCGATGCGGCCAAATCTTGTTGGTAAAACTGGCGCGCCGATAAATTGACCGCGACCCGTACCTCCCCAAGTCCGGCCGCATGCCACGCCGCATTTTGCTGACATGCCGTGCGTAGCGCCCAGAGGCCAATAGGTACGATCAGCCCCATTTCTTCAGCCACATCAATAAAGCGCGCCGGCGACACTTTGCCCAGCACTGGATGTTGCCAACGCAATAATGCCTCCATGCCGAGGATGCTGCCTGTATGCAAATCGATTTGCGGCTGGTAGTGCAGCACGAACTCGCCACGCTCGATCGCATGGCGCAAGTCGCCTTCGATGCGTAGACGTTCCATCGCACGTATATTCATCGCGTCCGTATAAAACTGGTAGTTATTACGCCCAGCCTCTTTCGCCCGATACATCGCGATACCGGCATATTTGACCAGGCTTTCTGCATCGTAGCCGTCAGCCGGGCCGACTGCAATGCCGATACTGCACCCCATCACGAACACATAACTGTCGATGGCGATCGGCTGCGCCACAATGTCCATGAAGCGCTGCACCACACCACGCGATAGGTCTTCCGCCCCGCTCCCTGGAAGAACCAGCACAAATTCATCGGCACTCAGTCGCGCAATGGTGTCGCCGTCGCGTGCGGCCGATTGTAGGCGTTGAGCGACCGTCTGCAAGATATGATCGCCGGCACGATGCCCAAGTGTGTCGTTGACGAATTTGAAGCGGTCAAGATTGATGAACAGCACCCAGACGGCATTCCCATCGCGTTCCGCCCGAGCGCATGCGTGTTGTAATCGGCTCTGCAACAAACTGCGATTTGCCAACCCGGTCAAGGAATCCTGGCATGCCTGCAGTTCCAGTTCGGCCTGATAACGCTTGGTGGCGGTAATGTCATACAGGGCCACCACGAAATGATTGACCTCTCCACATTCATCGCGCACGGGAGCAAGATAAACGTCGCTCCAGAATAGTTGCCCCTGTTTGCCATAGCTGCGCAGGATCGCGTGCCCCTCACGCTGTTCACGAACAGCCGCGAGGAGCTCTGGAATATCTGCCTGCTCTCGGTCATCGGCCCACAGCAGGGTGGGGCTGCGTCCGATCACATCTGCAGCGACATAGCCGGTAATCCGCTCAAACGCAGGATTGACGTATTCGATCGGGTATCGCGGCGCCAGTGCGCTGGTGATGATGATCGCGTTAGCGCTTGCTTCAATGGCCCGCTGACGCAATTGCAAGGCGTCCTCCGCGCGCTTACGCGCAGCGATGTCCTCGCTCAACAAGTCGTTTGCCAGCCGCAATTCCGTCGTACGCTGCTCAACCAACTGATGCACACGTCGCGAACGCGATGACAACGCCTGGAGATAAGCGGCCATCAGGAAGCTGAATAGCAGGCCGGCAACCAAGCCCCACACCGACCCACTATGCTTGGCCGTAAAAAAGACGGGGGGCGCTGACACGACCATATGCCATGGCCTGCCGGCGACATTGAAGCCCTGTACCAGGCTGTCGGGCCTGTCATGAAACAACCAATGTGGCAGCGCTGAAACCTCCTGTTCGAGTGGTGCTGCCCCCGTACGAAACGCCAGATGTCGCTCGTCCTCAATCTCGCTGGCGTATACGCTGATGTCGATGCGATCGTCATTGAGCAGACCGTTTACGGCGAGTATCTGTTCAATTAATACAGCGGCATTGAACACGGCAGCGGTATCGCCGATCGCCTCCCGACGGCGCGTAGCGATACTGTCCAGCACCGCGCTGTGACGATACACCGGCATCACGACGAGAAAACCACGTAACCGACCATCGCCTTGTGCCAGGGTAAGCAGTCCGGTTGAGCGCGCTTCTCCCGTATCAATCGCATCTTGAACCGCCTCATTCAAGTCGACGTTGGACGACACATCAAGGCCGAGCGTGATTTCATTTCCAGCAAACGGCTCGATGTAGTCGATCACCAGATGACGGTCGCGCTTTTGGGCGGGAACCGACTTGCCGTTCTGCATCTGCAACATGACATAACCCGGATGGCGCCGACGCATCCCCTCTTCATAGTCCGTCCGCTGACCGTCTGCAATAAAGCGGTGGAAATTGAATGCCTGCACATAGGAATAATGGCGCAGCAACGGTTGCGTGAAGGTATGAAATTGTTCGCGGCTTACCACCTCGAAGGTAGTAAATACCTGGTTAAGGCCACGCAATACCTGCACAGTCTCTTCCATTTGCTCCTGTACGGCGAGGGCGCGGACTTGGGCGCGCTGCTGGAAGTCGAGTTGCACCTTGTCATGCTCCAGGCGCCGAAGTCCAGAAAATAATACACTCGTCGCAAGCAAGCCTATTCCCAAGGCCGTAACAGCCGCAGGAGATAAATGAAACGGCAAGCGACTTCGTGACATTCCAATTCCGGTTGTAAGCCCCTCGTCTTTTGACTCAGAAGCTTATTGAAGGACAATGAGCGATTTTCATCTCTGGGTCAGCGCCAACCGTAGCGATAAATTTAGCTATCGAAGGGATTCAACATGACGCATGCCACAAAAGTCGCGTTTTGTTCAAGTTACTTTTATGTAGCAAATCAATGAAGCGGGTGAGCCATTGAATAGAGCATGGGCTTGCAACAGCCTAAGCTCGCGCATAGGGTAGCCCATTTATTTCCATATGGAAAGTTTCCATTCCAACGTTAGTTCCCTTTTGCCTTAATCAGTACGAAAGCGTCGTACCAAGCCAACACTACAGAAATCTTTCCTGCTTCATGTTGACAGCCATAATGGTTTCTGAATTTTTCGGAAAAACTCTGTTATGCGGCAGGTAAACCGCATCAAGAAAACGAAATGTGTCGTTGCTCAGCAGCAACTTAGGATTTAACGTCTGGCAGCAGGCAAGCGTCAATAATTTGCAGATCATTGTCTTTGGCAAAATCCACGACAAAGTGATAAGCCAAAGGTTCGATCTGGCGCAGTGCCTCGTTGACCACCACCGACTTCACTCCATTCAGTACGGTGGGACGTACATAGGGGGAATATCCAAGATGCGCGTTCGGTCCGCCCGAACCTTCCGGGCGAAAACACGCCATAACACCGCACAAACGCTCCGCCCAATCGCTGGGGCGAAAGGTTCGGCCATCACTAGTAACGCCCTGAATAAAGAACTCAGTAGCAGCAGGGGATTTGGTGGAATCGGCCATGTGGGCGCGGTCTCTATAGCAGTTGCTACGTTGAGCCGGTGTCGGCTTCGGTAAAGTATACGAACCGGTTTAGTGTTCCTGCTGCCCGGATCCGGCAGCAAGCCCTCAAAATTCCTGAGTATTATATCTTATAGAAGACTTACGTCGGAATAAGACACCACATTATGAAATCAACAACGAGAGAAGCAATGCTTGTCTCCCCCCCAAAAAAAAGAGGAGACCAAACGCAATATCCGACAGAATTCAAAAAAGAGATTTAGCCCAGCCACACTGCGAGCGACAGCAGCAAAAGCAGCAGCATCCACAGAAGAAGCGCACGCCATACCAAGCCAACCGTACTCTGCAACGCTCGCACCGTAGCTTCTTCGCCAACCGGGCTTTCAACTTGTTGAGTGATCGAATCGACTGTCGTGGCATCGGCGGTCGGCATATCGGCTGCATTCTCATGTGCCGTGCCGAGACGCAAACCCATGGCACCACCACCGGCACAAAGAATGATGCCAATCGCTTCCTCATGCCAGCGATATGCGAAATTACGCCACGCATAAATCGCATCTTCGAAATTACCTACCACGGCGAAGGCGATTGCCGTCAAGCGCACAGGAACCCAGTCAATCCAGTAGAACGCCTTAGTGGCAAAACGGCCGAACGCCTCGTTCTTCAAATGGTCCGGCTCGTTCCATGCACGCGCTAAATATTCCGCTACGCGATACATGACTGCGCCAGCAGGACCAATCGGCAGCATGATCCAGAAAAAAACGCCGAATACATTACGGTGAGTTGTCACCAGAGCCTGCTCGACTGCAACACGCGACATGTCACCGACACTCATCATCGTCGTATCCTGTCCAGTCCACTCAGCCAGCAAATTGCGTGCAGTAGCTTCATCGCCAGTATTCAAGGCCAGTTGAATGGAAGTGAAATAGTGGCTGTAATGACGAAAGCCGAGCGTTAGATAAACGATAAGAATGTTCCAGGCAAGCGCCAAAAACGGGCTGATACTGACGAACAACCAGTGCAATAGCGCTATCGGCACCACCAAGATCAGCATGGACACCATCCATGCCATGCGGCCATGCCTCTCCTGCCCCGCATTAAAGGAAGCCTCCATGCGTGCCGCCAGTTGTTTCACGGTCCCGTACATCGGGTTATCCGCGCGCAGCGGTTTGAGTTGCTCGAACAAGAGCGCAAACAGAATGGAGAGAAAGGTCATCAAACCGCCCGGAAAATTACATAATCGATACGATAGCGCAGCACATCTAAGGAATCAACGCGGCTTGTTGGAAAACAGCGCTTGTCCTCAGGTACGCAGAAAATGGAAAAGGTTCCGCAACATGCCAGCGGTTGCCCCCCAGATGAAATAGCGATCATACGGCATTGAATAAAAGCTACGGCGACCGGCGCCATTCGATAGTTCAATGCTACGTCTCTGATGATGCATGCCATCCATCAGGAACGTAAGCGGGACCTCAAAGATTTCCGCCACTTCGAAGGGGTCGGCACGGAAGTCAACTGGCGGATGCACCAAAGCTACTACTGGTGTGACACGAAAACCGGTACCAGTGAGGTAATCAGGCAAAGCACCAAGCACTTCAATCTGTCGCCGGTGCAAGCCTACTTCTTCTTCCGTTTCGCGCAGCGCAGTTTCAATGGTTGATGTGTCGGTATCATCCACACGCCCTCCAGGCAAACTAACTTGGCCGGCGTGATCGTTGAGATGCGCAGTACGCTGTGTCAGCAGCAAGGTAAGCCCGTTTTCCCGCATCACCAGCGGCATCAATACCGCTGCCGCAATCGGCGTCTTGTCCAGCTTGCGCACCAGCTGCTCATCGAAATGTTCGGGCGTCCATTGTGGCGGATGGGCGAAACGTTGGCGTAGCCAAGCATCGCTCAGACGCTCCAACGTGACGGCGGGTTCGCCTGCAATGGATTCGACGGGAAGCACTTCGGGATCGAAGATCAGTTGGGACAAGACGTCTTCCTAGGATATGCGCTGGGTCAATGATGATTTTAGCTTGAGTAACAGCTTCCCTCATACATGACAAGCCGGAAATAAAAAAGGGCACCGAAGGTGCCCTTTTTTAGAACAAACAGCGCGCGATTACTCTGCGGCCTGCACTGCAGTTCCACGGCGGTTCGGCAGCTTTTCTTTAATACGTGCCGACTTACCGGAACGTTCACGCAGATAGTACAGCTTGGCGCGACGAACATCACCACGTCGTTTGACTTCGATCGAAGCAATCAGAGGGGAATACAACTGAAACGTACGCTCCACGCCTTCACCGGATGAAATTTTACGTACGATGAAGTTGGAATTCAGGCCACGATTGCGGCGTGAAATCACGACACCTTCATAAGCCTGAGCACGCTTGCGTGTGCCTTCAACCACGTTGACATTAACGATTACGGTGTCGCCTGGGGCAAAGTCAGGAATATTTTTACCCAAACGGGCAATTTCTTCTTGCTCGAGTTTCTGGATCAAGTCCATTTTTAGCTCCTATGACCATCTTGCCGGCGCCAATATTTAAATGCCCGGTAGAGGATGGAATTTTACAAATACGGGAATAATTCAACCCGTGCATTACTACAACTACAAACCACTTAAAAACCTTTCATCAGCGCGCGAGAGCAATCCTGCTTCACGTGCATTGGCAATCAGGTCTGGCCGTTTTTTTACAGTGGCCAGTAGTGCCTGTTCGCGCCGCCATTTTTCGATCTCGGCATGATGGCCTCCCATCAATACTGGTGGCACTGCCATACCTTCATAAACTTCCGGCCGCGTGTAATGCGGACAGTCCAGCAAGCCGTTGACAAAACTGTCTTCGACTGCCGACGCATCATCGTTCAATACACCAGGCAATTGCCGAATTACAGCATCCATCAAAGCCATTGCTGGCAACTCGCCCCCTGATAGCACGAAATCGCCAAGACTGATTTCCTCATCGACACAACGGTCTAGCAAACGCTGGTCCACCGCTTCGTACCTGCCACACAATAGTACCGCGCCCGGTTTTGTCGTAAATTGCATTACACGTTGATGCGTAAGCGCTTTTCCTTGTGGCGACAGGTATATTACCTGTGGCGGGGGCAAACCTTGTTGCGTCTGCCGCCTCTTGGCAGCATCAATTGCCGCTTCAAGCGGTTTTGCCAGCATTACCATGCCAGGCCCACCACCATATGGTCGATCGTCAATAGTTCTGTAATTGTCATTGGTGAAATCGCGAGGATTCCATAACGACAAGACACATTTCTTTTGTTCAAACGCACGCCGGGTTATACCAGCCTGTGTTATCGCGGCAAACATGTCAGGAAAGAGCGTAACAACATCAAACTGCATTCCGCTGCTCCCTGTTCACAAGAGAACCCTAATAATCCAGCCCCCAGTCCACCGTGATCTTTTTTCCTGCTTGATCGACCGTTTTGACAAACTGATCAACGAATGGGATGAGCCACTCTTTAGGCTTGCCAGTGTTTTCTACGATTGGAGCATGAATCCGCAAAATCGGATGCGCGCCATTATCCATTAGATCAACCACAGGGCCAAAGGCTTCCCCCTGTAGATTTTCGACCATCAAGCCGATTAGATCGACCCAATAGAACTCATCTCTCGACAACGCTGGAAAGTGGCTACGCCGTATTTGCACAGATGCGCCTTTAAGCGCCTCTGCCATATTGCGATCAGCAACACCCATTAACTGGGCAACCACATCCTCGCCATGGATCTTGGCTTGCATCATATCCACATCGCGCAGGATAGGCTTGTCTAGCCACCATGTCCTGGCATGTAACATCGCATCTGCATCAGTCGAGTAAGGCTTAATGCGCAACCAGCCCTGAATACCATAGGCACCAGTCACATGACCGACCAGCACAAGATCATCGGGGATTGACACGCCTGGAATCAGAACCGACAAACCAGCTCAAACCTTATGCTGCGGCTTTGCTGCCCGCGCTTTTCACCAAGCGAGCAACGGTCGGCGACAATTGCGCACCAACGCCTTGCCAATGAGACAAGCGATCCTGAGCGATACGGAACGCTTCTTCCTTACCGGCAGAAACCGGATTGTAGAAACCGAGGCGCTCGATAAAGCGACCGTCGCGACGATTACGGGAATCGGTGGCAACGATGTTGAAGAAAGGGCGCTTCTTGGCACCAGAACGAGCTAAACGGATAACGACCATAATGTGCTTCCAAAAATTGTTCGAAGACGGAAAAAGCCGGCAATTGTAGCCCACTTCCCGGCCAACAGCAAGTTGGACGAGGTGTTACTAGATTTCCTATAGATCGCACATACTGACAACGCACAATCCCGGTTTGTGCGAACATTCACGGTTTGCATCACATCTGCCCTACTTGTACGCCTCAATATCCCACTTCAATCGATATGGATTCCAGACATAAAAACAAGACGTTTGCCACTTTCCTTGCCGCATTTTTCGGCTGGGTCGGTTTGCACCGATTTTTCTTGCACGGCAAGAAAGATTTGACCGGCTGGACACATGCTTTCACGGCGCCACTCTCCTTACTACTAATTCTTTTGTTTCCAGCGAAACCACTCACCTTCACCGCAATGCCATTGATCCTTTCTGTTTTGGCAAGTCTTCTGGGTGCACTGGTTATTGGATTGACGTCGGACGAGAAATGGGACACCGCCTACAATGAAGCCTCCGCAAGAAGATCAGATTCCGGATGGCCGCTCGCGGTTTTACTGGTTCTAGTATTTGCTGTTGGCGCCACAACGGCAATTGCGATCATGGCGCGCACTTTCGACTTGCTGTTCACCGGAGGTTCATATGGGTAGCGCTTCCTTTAAACGGTATGCTTCAACGGGTGCTCAATCGGCGGCGTTCCGTCCCTGAACAATTGCTTAATCTGCTCACGCAATTCCGGCGTATCGACATGATTGTGGACAGTTACAGCGTGCTGCACCGCTGCATCCAGCAACTCCTGCTCCGAATCTGCCGACAGAGCAACCGTGCAACCTGTCTCACTGGGAAATTCACGGCAATCAACAAATTTGCGGGTCATGATGAGACTCCTCGACAAAAATGGATATCAATACAGATAAAGAGACGCCCTATTTATTTTATTTATAGGATGCGCCGTCAGGGAGCGCAAGATGCACCGAGGGGTGTCGTATAAGCGCAGGCTCAGTCTCCCAAGCATTGATCCGGAAAGAATAATGCACCGGTACAAAGTCTCACTTAATGAAACTGAGACCTCATCCCGAGAGAAATAAATTGATAGAAGAAGAAAGCCTGGCGCTACTGCCAGACGCTTAAAGGAAATAACGGAAAAAATGCCAACTCCCCTGCCGTCGAAACCAAGCCCTCTTGATTTTTCTTTCGTGCAGTCAGATGGTAGATACCTGATTAAACTGAAACACTAGTAGTTTCAAGCAACTGACAACCATCGATTCGCCAAGCGCTGTCTTCGCCTTGCTGCATCCAGAAGATCGCTACCCATACCCGACTATAACCATCGGTCACCCGAACCATCTGGATCGCATCACCATCGATCACTTCGGGTCGAGAAAATATCACTCCTTGATAGCGATAAATCGGGTTATATTCTTCCTTAATTAGTCGAAGAAAGTTATCTGGACTACCAATCAGCATCCTCTTCTCCGGCGTCGCCAGTTCAAATGCGCCGACTGCGTCGTCATTCGACAGCGCTTCCAACTGCAACTGTACTGTCTCATGAATCGCTATTGCATCCGCAGTAGTAATGTTCTCAAGCGCAAATGCACTATTCCACCCTGGAACAACAAGCCCAACAACCATACTGGCTGTAGTCAACAAGCGTTTCATAATCGCCTCCGGACCAAAAACCAGAAACCATGAATTGAGTATATGGCAGATTTAAAAAAATGCTGAGAGTTCAGCATTCAGCAAAAATAAAGGCAGCCTTATGGCTGCCTTTATAGAGGTCTTCAGGAGAAAGCCGGTTAGAACTGATCTTCCGCCAACGCCAGCACGCCGGCACTTCCTTCGACAATCGCCGCATGGTATCCCGCTGCTTGCGACAGGACATGATCAACGAAGAAACGGGTGGTGGCAATCTTTGCCTGGTAAAAACGGAGGTCGCCCTCCCCCTCCTTCAATTTGCGTTCGGCGATCAATGCCGCACGCGCCATCTGCCAGCCCCCCAATACAATGCCAGCCAACTTAAGGTACGTCACGCTGCCAGCGAATACGCCCTTGATATCCGATTTGGCATTAGTAACAACGTAATTGACCACTTCTTCCAGTGCTTTGGAGCCGGCTGCTAGCCGGAGATGGATAGCAGCAAGATCGCCTGATGCATATGCAGCAAGCTCCTCTTCCGTCCTGCGCACTTGTGCGATGATATCTTTTACCGTAGCGCCGGCATCACGCACAGTTTTGCGCCCAACCAAATCGTTGGCCTGGATCGCAGTCGTACCTTCGTAGATCGGCAGAATGCGCGCATCGCGGTAATATTGCGCGGCACCAGTTTCCTCGATGAAGCCCATGCCCCCGTGTACCTGTACGCCATTGGACGCGACATCGATCGCCATCTCTGTCGACCAACCCTTAACAATCGGGACCATGTATTCATAGAATGCTTGGTTGGCCTTGCGTACGGTCTCATCCGCGTGATGATGCGCTGTGTCGTAAGCAGCTGCAGTTACATAAGACAATGCCCTCGCCGCTTCAGTATGCGCGCGCATGGACATCAACATGCGACGCACATCCGGGTGACGAATGATTGCTACCGGCCCGCTGGAACCTTCCAAATCGCGCGACTGCACGCGGTCACGCGCATACTGCACCGCTTTCTGATAGGCGCGCTCTGCAATGCCAATCCCCTGCATACCAACGGCGAAACGTGCGGCATTCATCATGATAAACATGTACTCCAGCCCACGGTTTTCTTCGCCGATCAGGGTGCCAATCGCGCCGCCATGGTCGCCGAACTGCAACACGGAGGTAGGGCTGGCCTTGATGCCCAGCTTATGTTCGATCGATACGCAATGCACGTCGTTGCGAGCACCGAGCGAACCGTCTGTATTAATCAAAAATTTGGGAACGATAAAGAGCGAGATCCCTTTCACACCTTCCGGTGCATCCGGTGTGCGCGCAAGGACGAGATGAACGATATTCTCGGCCATATCATGCTCGCCATAGGTGATGAAAATCTTTGTACCGAAAATTTTGTAGGTGCCATCGCCTTGTGGCACAGCACGAGAACGCACAAGCGCCAGGTCGGAACCCGCTTGTGGTTCAGTCAGATTCATGGTGCCGGTCCATTTTCCCGAAATCAGTTTTTCGAGATAAACCTTTTTCTGTTCTTCGCTACCCGCTGTCATCAACGCCTCAATGGCACCGTCGCTCAACAGCGGGCACAGCGCGAACGACAGATTCGCTGAGTTGAGCATTTCGATACAAGGAGTTGCCACCAGCTTTGGGAGACCTTGACCACCAAATTCGACCGGATGCTGCACGCCTTGCCACCCCGCATCACCGAATGTCTTGAAGGCCTCCTTGAATCCCTTGGTCGTCGTAACCTTACCGTCTTTCCAGTAGCTAGGCTCCTTGTCGCCCAGAACGTTGAGTTCTGCGATCACCTCGCTGCAAAATCGGGCGTTTTCTTCCAGCACGGCTTCAACT
This sequence comes from Noviherbaspirillum sp., assembly GCA_035539595.1. Lineage (GTDB taxonomy): Bacteria > Pseudomonadota > Gammaproteobacteria > Burkholderiales > Burkholderiaceae_D > Noviherbaspirillum. The sequence goes on along the minus strand of DATLIB010000089.1, from coordinate 1,453 downwards.
GTTTCCGGACTCGCATCTTCACAACCAGGCAACGCATTCACCGAGGACAATCCCGCCAGTTCATTCATCACGAACAGCATATCTTTCAACGGGGCGACGTAGCTCATCTCATTCTCCCAAAAAAATTGGGCAAGGATTTGCAGGGTCATTACGGAAAACAAAAATCTGTTATCCGTAACGAACCCGACCAATCCTGCCCTAGTCTTTCTTATACCTGATTAACCCAGTTCAGCCACCAGCTGCGGCACCACTTCGAACAAATCGCCCACGATACCGTAGTCGGCCACGGAGAAGATCGGTGCCTCTGGGTCTTTGTTGATCGCGACGATGGTTTTGGAATCCTTCATGCCGGCCAAGTGCTGAATCGCACCCGAAATGCCGACAGCAACGTACAGTTGCGGCGCCACGATCTTGCCGGTCTGGCCGACCTGCCAGTCGTTCGGCACAAAACCGGCATCGACCGCCGCGCGCGATGCTCCCATCGCCGCACCCAGCTTGTCGGCCAGCGGCTCCAGGATCTTGAAGTTGTCGCCGGAGCCCATGCCGCGTCCACCGGAGACGATGACTTTCGCTGCGGTCAGTTCCGGGCGGTCGGACTTGGCCACTTCGCGTGAGACGAACGCGGACTTGCCGGAATCGGCGACTGCATTCACCCTTTCAACAGCAGCATTGCCACCTGTTGCTGCGGCGTCGAAACCGGTGGTGCGCACGGTGATGACTTTCACTGCGTCAGTCGATTGCACAGTAGCGATGGCATTACCTGCATAGATCGGTCGCTCAAAGGTATCCGTGGAGACGACCTTGGTGATTTCGGATATCTGGCCGACATCGAGCTTTGCAGCCACACGAGGCAAGATGTTCTTTCCGTAGGCGGTGGCCGGTGCCAGGATGTGCGAGTAGCTGCCCGCTATGGTCAACACCTGCTCGGCGACATTTTCGGCGAGGCCGTCGGCGAATGGGGCAGCGTCGGCGACGAGCACCTTGGCGACGCCAGCGATTTTTGATGCGGCTTCAGCGGCACCGCCGCAGTTGATGCCGGCAACAAGGACATGTACCTCGCCGCCGGATTGGGCCGCAGCGGTAATCGTATTAAGAGTGCTTCCCTTGAGCGAAGCATTGTCGTGTTCAGCAATGACGAGTGCGGTCATGATGGGTTATTCCTGATCTGGGATGAATTAGATGACTTTGGCTTCGTTCCTGAGCTTGGCTACCAGTGTGGCTACGTCGGGCACGATGATGCCGGCCGAGCGTTTCGGCGGCTCGGCGACTTTTAGGGTCTTCAGGCGTGGCGTGACATCCACACCAAGATCGTCCGGCTTGACGATGTCGAGCGTTTTTTTCTTAGCCTTCATGATGTTGGGCAGCGTCACGTAGCGCGGCTCATTCAGGCGCAAATCGGTGGTGACAATCGCCGGCAACTGCAAGGCTACGGTTTCCAAACCGCCGTCGACTT
>DATLIB010000088.1:0-26569 GCA_035539595.1 Noviherbaspirillum sp. | reverse complement strand
GGCGGGAGTTCCTTGCCCGCCAGCCGAATCCGGTTGGCGTCCGAATGGCTCATCCAGAGTTCGGAAAAATTTCCCCGCATCGTCTGGCGTTGCAAATTGCGTTGCGCCGAGGGGGCAAATTCCACCTTGAGTGCCGCAGTGGTGCTTTCCAGCGCGTTCAAATCGATACCTTCGGCCACGTTGCCTGACACATGCAGCATGGAGGGGGCGCTATTGCGGGTGCGCACCTGCAGGACTTCGCGCAGCGCCAGTTCGCGATGGAAAGCCTGGAACATGGTCTGCGGACGCGTCAGCACATCGGACGCACCGTCCTCATTGGCAAAGCGGGAAGCCGCCGCTGCCGCAAAGGCACGCGCATCGAATCGGGTGAACAAGGCCGCACCGGCCTCGAACGATCCGGCCTCATCGACCGGGGCAGGCACGGAAACCAGCAGCGGCGACTCGCCATCCAGGCGCAACACGTAAGTCCCCCAGTGACGCGCAGGCTGACGCTCGCGCAGCAACAGGAATCGGTCCGCTATCTGCTCGACCTGATAGTTGGCGGCCAACAGCGCATGCCTCGCGCTTTCCAAGGTGTCGGGATGGTTGGCATGCCGGTACTCAAGCAGTTTGCGCACGCCTGTAGAGAAGGCGTCGAGCTCGCGTTGCAGCGGCACCGCCATCGGCTGACCCAGGCGGGTGGCGTAATAAGCCGTCTTTTCCGACTCCAGCACCTCCGCGATATCGCGCGTGCTGCGCGCCATCGGCCCCAAGGGACCGACACGGTCTGCCGCCGTTGCTTCCCAGCTGGGGTCCGGCAGGAGAACGAGCGCAAAGCCGATCACGGTAGCGACGGCGACACCCGTAAAAGAAGTTTGCAGCGTGGCGCGCGTCATCCTGGCGAAAATGCCTTTATCGTGGATTTTCAATGCGATGAGCGTTGCCAGCAGGTAGCCGAAGCCGAACCAGTCGCTCACTTTGAGCTCGGGCATCCACACAATCAGCGCCCAGGAAAGCAGGTACTTGTAAACAAAGCTGACGTTAAAGAACAGCAGCAATTTGCGCGCGCCTTCCATCGTGATATTGCGGAACACGGGCGCGCGCAGCACCAGGTCGGCAATGACGAGAATGACAATCGCCTCGACGAAGGTGGTCACGATCTTGTACGGTTCAAACCACTGCAGCGCCAGCAAGGACGGAATCAAGATGCCGCTGAAGTCCCAGCCGTAAAACAGATTGAGCCGCGACGCAATGAATGCCGTGACCAGCAACACGATGTAGGCCTTCGGCGCGGCGAGGAAGGACGACGCATTGTCTTCATACATGAAGGCGAGCGAGCCCATGTTGAAGTTGGTGAATTCCATCAGCACATAGCGCACGATCAGCCAGGTGATGCCGACCTGCACCGCCATCGGCCATGCGCCTCTCAGCACGCCGGATTTCCAGAAATTGTTGGCGATCAGCGCCACGATGATCAAGCCGAAGCTGTGCAAATGGCTGCGGTAATCGAAAGCGTAGTCGTAGTTTTGCAGCAGCCAGCCGCCCAACGCGGGCAACAGGAAACCGTCGTTGACGATGCGTACCCCGACGCTGACCAGGACCAGCGCGAAAAAGCGATCCCGCCCAAAGAAATTCGACGTTCCTGTAAAGCGGGTCGAATATTCCGAGTACAGCCACACGATGCCATACGTGATCACGCCTTCGGCAAACACGACAGCGGCCGAAGCCGGCTTCACGATGAGCAAAGGCACCATGTAGCCGGGAATGACCAGGCCGGACAGCACCCAGCCCAGCCGCAAATTGGTCAATGCCACGACACTGATGCCAACCCATACGGTGACGATCACCGACGCCGACAAGGCACCTTCAGGGAAGATGGGGAACGGAAACGGAAACCAGCCCAATGTCTTCTCCTAGCCGGCCAGCCGCATGGTGGCTGTCGCCACGTATCCGCCGCCCACCGTGCTGCGTAACGCAAGCTGCCCATTGTTGCCGAAGGCGCTGCTTCTTAACTGCTGTATGCGTCGCAGCGTGTCCGACCGCGGCAAGGCCGGCCCTTCGAGTATTGCCTGCAGCTTTTCGTTCGGCATGCCAAAGCCGTTATTCTTCAAGTCGATGACGAGATCGTCTCCGTCCGTATCCAGCGTGACCGTGAGTTTTCCCGACTGTTTCGAGTCTTCCGCCAGGAAGTGGATCAAGGCATTGAGCATGTCTGTCAGTTTTTTGGGATTGGCAAGCGCCCGCGTATCCCCCTGCGGACCGTTGACCGCGAAGCTCAATGTTTCATGGTCAGGCGACGCAGCAGTGGACGCAATGGCCGCTTCTACCGCGTGCAGCACATCCACTTCTTCTTCGCCTTCCGGCACGTCATCCACAGCCGGTTCGACAGAAGCCGGTTCTTCTCTCCGCGCCAACTGCTCTGCACGCTGGCGATCCCGCACGTCCAGATTGGTCACAGGGAATAGCTGAATCATCACGCCGTGGATATGCTGCAGCACATCCTGACCGGTCATGCTCCCTGCGTTCCCCGCACCAGCGCCGACCGTACTATTGAGCAGACGCGACACGTGCAGCAGATAGCGCGAGCCACCCACGCGTGCCGCTCGTTCAAAACTATCCCCGTCGAATACCACGCTCACCAGCGCAGCGCGCGACTCTTCCGAAGACAAGGCGCACACGGTTTGCAGCAAGTCGGCAGCCGATTGTTCTTCCGCATCGACCTCTGCCTTTTGCAGCAAGGATTTCATGCGCACATTGGAAATAAGAGGACGCCCGAACAAGTCGTACACCATGGTCGGCGCTTCCAGTCCATTGAACATGTCTTCGAGCACGTTCATATGGCGGTCGATCATGTTCAGGTGCTGCGTCAGATTCTGGATGGAACGATCTCGCTGGTCGATCAAGTGCTCTTGCCATGAGGCCGCCATCACCGATTGCGTCTTGTTTTGACGGCGTTCGAACATCAACTCCGCCAAACGTTTGCCCAGGACATCCACCGCACGCATGAGCGTGGCGCGGTTCTGCATCTGGCTCTGGTCGATTCCAAAAGCCAGAAAACCCAGTACCTGCCCGCTCCATACCAGGGGCGACAGGAATTGATGTTCGCCCGCCTGCACATCGATCAGATAGTTGCGAACTTCGACCGCAGCCCCCTTCTCGATAGCGATCGCATACGGTGCGCGCCCGAAGTCGCGCCGCCGCTCGCCGATGGCATCGACCGCACAGCGCAAAGACTGGACTTCCTTCACATGCCGTCCCGCCGCCATCCGTTCCAGCAGCACCACCCGGGTCAGCGGCAGCATCTGGTCGATCATGGACAACACGTGCGACCAGAATGCAGCGTCGTTCGGCACGCTTTGGCCGGTCAAACGGCCGGATGCAGCAAGGTTCGTCTCTGTCACCAGCCGTGCCAGCGCCTGATTCTGATATTCGGTCTTGCTATGGAAGATCGACACCAGGGAAGAACCGATGACCAGGATGGGGCCGAGCACCGGAAAGTGAAATCGTTGCGACAGCAGCGATAAATAGGCAAGCAGGATATACCCCAGCGCGATGATGGTCGCGCTCAGTACGCCTTTGCGGAAAGGCATGGGCTGCAGAAGCACAACACACAGGAGCCAAGTGCCGATCACCACCAGTCCGCTGGCAATCGGGTGCAGCGATGTAATCGGCGCGCCGCGCAACAGCGAATCAAGCGCATAGCCGTGATACTCCAACTCCGACACCTTGAGACTGCCCTCGGTAATCGGCGTGACCACGGTGCGATGGAAACGGTCGCCGGACGGCCCGATGAGGATGACGCGGTCTCGTACCAGGTCCTCGATCAATTTCCCGTCGAGTGCCTGACTGAGCTTAATGCGGGGAAAACCGCTTGCACTTCCGCCGAAATCAACCAGGTATTGCCCTTCCTTGGGAACGTCGATTCCGAGCCGGTGTGCGGCGAGTGCCTCCAGGCTTGGCACCTCTTTGTCGCCAACGCGATAGGCATAACGCTGGGTGCGATGCACCCCAAACAGCGGATCGGCAATGGCGGATGCGGCCTGAGGAGGGATATCTTCCGCTCCGGATGCAAAGCCGGAAGCCACCGTACTCGTCCCATCCGTCTCGGCAGAGAGATCGCCTCCCAGGATCACCTTCGCATTCTTGAGGAGCATTTCGCCGGTAGCGCTAGTGCCACTGGGAACTTCCGTGAAAATGACTTGCGCCGCGCCAAGCGCGAGCAGCTCATCGGCAAGCCGGTCCCAGCGGATTGTCGCATCGGAAAAAGCCGAGGCAGGACTTTCCACCAGCACCACCTTGCGTTCGACAGGATGCAACTCCGGCGAATGTCGAACGAAAAAATCGTAGAGACGACCATCGAGCGGTGCAAAGCCTCCCGACATCGAAAAAACAGCAAGAGCGATAGCCAGAATCAGGCTTCGCCAGAAGCCATATACCCTCGATAAATTGACCGAGTAATGCGTAATTCGCGTAAGTCTCATTTTTTCATTGAACTGCATATCTAAAATACGTGCGTCTGTGACCAGGACTTCAGAGGCAACCACGCCGCTTACACGGATGAGCGCTCCGATGCCGGAGAAGAATGAATTGGCTTATGAGGAATATTCGACAATGACCAGACAGATGTACTCAGAAAAAATACGCTTTCGTCTATTTGCGTATTGCCCGTCGCAAGTCATTCCGCGGCAAACCGGAAAAATGCAAGCCTTCATGCTGTTCATTGATTTGCCTGGATGCGTCTTGAAAAATCGCGATATTGCGCCGAGCGTGAAACCCGGCGCATGTCATTACAGAAAATCGAAAACATTGTCGAATCGCTTTACAGGCAAGTCATATGCAAGCAATTCGACAGACAGGATGTTTCATTTATTGCGCGAAGCGAATGAGCACTGAGGTCAACTCGAAGTCGTCATAGTCAGTGCCGCCGCTTTCGCATTGACCGCTGCCTGCGACAAAGTTGATTGTGCTGCCCACCGGGAATTCGCTTAAGTCAACCGGAATGCTGAAGCGCGTGAAATTGCCGTTGGCGCTGCTTGCTCCTGGCTGAACCGTTTTCACAATCGCCTCGGCGGACACGCCGGTGGCAGAGAGGCCGATCTGGTTCTTGTATTGGGTTGCACATTGCAGCGACTCTGTTTGCATGCCACGTGCGGAAAATTCAACATACGCCGTGCGGTAACGGTCTTTCAATTCTTGCGTCAGCACGCCAACCGGCTGCACCGATGTCAGACCCGAGGTAACGACCTGGAGCTTGGAATTTGCAGGGCCGCCGTACTGATCTTCACCCAGGTGAGTCAACGGACGCCATGGCGGAGGAATGACGAATTCTGCAGGTCCCATGTTGCGCATGATCTTCTCCGGCAACGAGATTTTTCCACCGTGCGCGGGGCTAGCCATATTCTCTACATAGAGGTTTTCCGGCTGGCAGTTCTCGGACTCAACAGTGAGTGCGACAGGATTGACACCTTTGAAATTGGCGGTATCGACATCCAGGGAAAAGCTTCCATCTGCATTCGTGGTCACTTCATAGCCCTGACCATCGCCGTACGGAAGACTGACTTTCGCTTTCGAATTTGCGCTGGCATCGCACACCTTCACCGTTCCGAGAAGGTTGGCAGTCCCGGTCTCGGTACTGGCCAAACCAGAACCGTCACCGCCGCCGCATGCTGTTACTGAAAGCACTGAAAGAATCAAAATAGGAATTTTAGAAATTTTTTTCATCACCAATATGAGAAGTTAGAAAGTCAAATAAACACTGGAAGGACTATGCAGCAGGTGCAGAACGCCTCCAGCAATCCCAAGGTAGAACGCACGCTGAGGGCAACCTTGATGTGGTGAACACATCGGTGGCTGTAGCGAAACGCCATGGTAGCGGTGCCTATTTCAGGGAGATACCCAGAGGGTTGTAACGTTTGTTAAGTTTTGTTAGCGGGGTGAAATTCAACTCATTTCTCGCGACAACATGGCCTCGATTTGTCTTTTCGCAAAGCACGTCAACGACATCGGATTACCGTCGTTCGGTTTTAATTTTTTTCAGGCCGAAAGTGTAAGAAAGCGGCTTCGGCCGCTTTTTTTATTGGCGTAAAAAATAGATCGTTACTTCCACTCCCACAACTTGTCGGCAGTATTGCCGTTCTCATCCACCTCGTATTCGAAGACAGTGGGAATCTTGTTAAGTCCAGCCAATCGCTGGGATGAAGTCTGGTAATAAATAATTCCTCGCCAACTTGCTGCCAAACCTTGTCCCTTCGGTTTTCCAATGCCAGTTCCGATCCATGTGACGATATCGCCGTCTTTAGTTGTAATGACGCCTTGCCCGGTGCCCTTGAACACACCCGTCGGCATCAGGACCGAGATGTAAGTCCCGACATTTGTTATTTCCACACCGACAAGTTTGCCGCTGCCTTGAAAGGATACTTCCAGCCTTGGATTGTTATTACTCCCTTCAGCCGGCAATACCCTGACGCCCGTCACCTTTCCCTGTTCCTCGCCAATCATTTCACCTAGCATGATGTACCTCCTGTAGTGGGGATATTTGGTTTTGCCACTTTTACGGGCAATTGCCAGTAGCGAGTTAGCGACGATTGTTTTTCATCAAATCCATTGCTGCACATCGCCAGGAGCAGTACCAAAACAGGACGACGCCGGGATACCATTCAATCAGGCATTAACCGGCATCAACCGGCATCAACTGACCTGTCTGACGAGCTTTCATACACTCCATGCCTTGCCGCCCAGAACTGTCCCGCGCAAGTATCGATCTCACTTATGGCGTTGAGGTGCTGGACGAACGTGGTCGTTGTTCGCGCATTGCCATTCCGGCCGAACGTCCGCTGACCGTCTATGTGGACAAGCGTGAGCTGGTCACGCTGATGACGCTGGGTGGTGCGCCCGAGGCCTTGACGTTGGGCTACCTACGTAACCAACGACTGGTCGAGTCGATAGAGGAAATCGCGTCCATCCAGGTGGATTGGGACGTTGGCGCAGCAGCGGTGCGCACGCATGCAGGCATCGAACGAATCGAGGAGCGCACGGCCAGGAAAGTGGTGACGACCGGTTGCGGCCAGGGAACGGTGTTCGGCGAGTTGATGGACGATGTCGATGCAGTGCGCCTATCGCCAGCGGCGCGGCTGACGCAGTCGAGCCTGTACCGCATCGTCGATACCATTCGCTGCCAGCAATCCATTTACAAGCAGGCTGGGTCGGTGCATGGCTGCGCCTTGTTTTCCGCCGAGGGCGAGATGCTTTATTTCGTCGAAGATGTGGGCCGCCACAATGCGGTCGATTCCATCGCCGGCAGAATGTGGCTTGATCGCGTGGATGGTGACGACAAGGTTTTTTATACGACGGGGCGGCTGACTTCCGAGATGGTGATCAAGGGTGCGCAGATGGGCATTCCCTTTTTGCTGTCGCGCTCCGGCACCACGCAAATGGGTCACATGGTGGCGCAGCGTATCGGCATGTCGCTGCTGGCGCGCTGCACCGGGAAGCATTTCCTTTTATTGACGGGAAAGGAAAGGATTGTTTACGAGCCGCATCTGTTCGCCGAAGCCTCCGCGACGGGGTGATGCCGATCTCGGCATGCCATCCTTTCACGCATGCGGGTGCTGCTTTCCGCGCTGGCGGGACTGATTACCTGCATGTCTTTGCCCGCGGCGATTCATGATGCGTTTTCCCTGCTGGTTTCCGGCGACGCGGTCTTGTGGGAAATCATCTGGATTTCATTGAAGACAAGCGCATCCGCGATGCTGCTTGCCACGCCGTTTGCCGTTGCGGCCGGGTATCTGATTGGTACGCGTTCCTTTGCCGGCCGGCGCGCCGTGATCTGGCTGACACAAGCGGCCTTGTCGCTGCCGACTGTGTTGATCGGACTGGTGCTGTATCTGACACTGTCGCGTCAGGGGCCGCTGGGCAATCTGCACTGGCTATTCACGCAACCCGGCATCATCGCCGGCCAAGTACTGCTCGTTCTTCCGCTCCTGGTTGCGCTGACGCTGGCCGCCGTGCAAGCCGCCGATCCTCGTCTAGCGGAAACCGCCATCGCCCACGGCGCTTCGGACTGGCGCGTGATGACTACCCTGCTGTACGAAGTGCGTTTCGGCGTCATGGCGGCCGTCATCAACGGCTTCGGGCGGGTCATTTCGGAGGTGGGATGTGCGCTCATGGTGGGTGGAAACATCGCAGGAGAGACCCGCACCATCACCACTGCCATTGCGCTGGAAACCAGCAAGGGTGATTTCGCACAAGGCATCGCCTTGGGCATCGTGCTAATTGTGATCGCACTGGTCATCAACGCAGGGTTGATGCTGATACAAGGCGAAGCCCATTCCTCCATAGGTACGCGATGAACCCGATGCTGCACATCAAACGCCTGCATAAAAAACTGGCCCACCGCACCCTGCTCGATATTGAGGTATTGAAGATCGAGCCCGGCTGCGCTTATGTACTGACCGGGGCCAACGGATCCGGAAAGAGTACGCTGCTGCGCATTCTCGCCGGGCTGGAAGCAGCCGAGGTGGCACGCGCCGACTTTCGCGGCCAGCGCGTATGCCTGTCGCCCTACCCCAAGGTCATGCGCGATGAAATCGTCTATGTGCATCAGCACCCGGTCATGTTTTCCACCAGCGTGTCGGCCAATGTCGGTTACGGGCTGGCAGCGCGCGGTGTACGGCGGGCAGAATTGGCGGCGCGGGTGACACAGGCGATGGCTTGGGCCGGCATCGCACATCTGCAGCGTCAGCGCCCGGACTCGCTTTCCGGCGGGGAAAAACAGCGGGTTGCGCTGGCGCGTGCCAAGGTGCTGTCGCCCCGCCTGTTGCTGCTGGACGAGCCCACCGCCAACCTCGACGGCCCGGCCCGGGAACAGGTGATTGCGCTGATTCCCGCGTTTCTGCAGGAAGGCGGCAGCATCGTGATCGCTTGCCATGACCGCGACCTGCTGGCGATCGATGGCATACAGCGTCTCAAGCTGCGCGACGGACGGTTGGAATACCGGACAGCCTGAACCGGCTTTTGCGACACAACCCAAGAAGGGAAACATGCAGAAACGCCATTTTCTACACTGCTTGCTGGCCGTCTTTACCCTGTCCGCCATGGCGGCTACCGCAGCGCCTGCCAATCATGTCGTCCGGCTATCGACCACCACCAGCACGGAGAACTCTGGATTGCTGAGTTATCTGCTGCCGCAATTTCAGATGGACACCGGCATCCGGGTACACGTCATTGCGGTCGGCACCGGCAAGGCCTTGGAGCTGGCAAAAAATGGCGATGTGGATGTCACGCTGGTGCATGCGCGGCCGTCGGAAGACCGTTTCGTCGCCGAAGGGCATGGCGTGAACCGACGCGACGTGATGTACAACGACTTCATCCTGGTTGGACCTGCCAGCGATCCGGCCGGCATCCGGGGCGAAAAGGACATATTGCAGGCCCTGAAGAAAATCATTGCAGGCAATGCGCGCTTCCTCTCGCGCGCGGACAATTCCGGCACCGATCAAATGGAAAAGTCCTACTGGAAACAGATTGGGAGCATACCGCGCGGATCGGCCTACATTGCTGCCGGTCGCGGCATGGGCGATGTGTTGTCCATGGCCGCAGAACTGGACGCCTACACCTTGGCCGACCGCGCCACCTATGCCACCTACCGGCGCAAAACCGGCCTGGCCCTCATGGTCGAAGGCGATCGGAGGATGTTCAACCCGTATGGCATCATCGCCGTCAATCCCGCCAAGCATCAAGGCGTCAACTACCGTGGAGCGACCGCCTTGATCGACTGGATGACCTCCCCCAAAGGACAAGAAAAAATCACCAACTTTCGGCAAGATGGCGAGCAACTGTTTCATCCTTCAGCAATCGGCCCACGTTAGGGGGCGGCCTCCCGCACTCCCTGCTTCTCTTCCTGTTCGCACTCTCTCGCGTCGTTGTCGCCATGCTCGCTAACGGCGTGGCATGAGTGGTATTCTCGCGGCTCTCGCGGTGGGTAATCAGGAAGGATGAAGCATGCTGAATGGCTTGTGGCTGGGCTTTTTCGTAGTGGCGGCATTAAGCGCCTTCGGACGCTGGCTGATTGGCAACGACGCCGGTGTTTTCGCTGCCATGGTGGAAAGTCTGTTTGCCATGGCAAAGCTGTCGGTGGAGGTCATGATCCTGTTGTTCGGCACGCTCACCCTGTGGTTGGGTTTTCTGCGCATCGCCGAAAAGGCCGGACTGGTGGAAACGTTGGCGCGCTGGCTGTCGCCCCTCTTCCATCGCCTGATGCCGGAAGTTCCGCCCGGTCACCCCGCGTTGGGGTTGATTACCCTGAACTTTGCCGCCAACGGTCTCGGCTTGGATAACGCGGCCACGCCGATCGGCCTGAAAGCCATGCGCGCTCTGCAGGAGTTGAACCCAAACCCAGCAACGGCGACCAACGCGCAAATCCTGTTTCTGGTGCTGAATGCCTCGTCGCTCACCTTGCTGCCAGTGTCGATCTTTATGTACCGGGCGCAACAAGGGGCGGCCGATCCGACCATGGTGTTTCTGCCTATTCTGTTGGCAACCAGCGCCTCGACCTTGGCCGGATTTCTCGCAGTCGCCATGATGCAGCGGCTGAAACTGCGCGATCCGGTGGTGCTGGCTTGGCTGGCCGGGACGGCAGTGCTGCTGGGCGGATTCATGGCACTGCTGGCCGGCCTGTCCGCTACCGCGCTGGCGGCACTATCCTCCTTGCTGGGCAACCTGGTGCTGTTCAGCCTGATCCTGTTATTCGTCGGCGTCGGCGCATGGCGACGCGTGCCGGTTTATGAAAATTTTGTCGAGGGTGCCAAGGAAGGCTTCGACGTGGCGCGCAACCTGCTGCCCTATCTGGTCGCCATGTTGTGCGCGGTAGGCGTGTTACGGACCTCCGGCGCGCTCGACCTTCTCTTGAGCGGCATCCGGCACTTGGTCGATGTCGCCGGCTGGGATACGCGTTTTGTCGAGGCGCTACCGACTGCGCTGGTCAAGCCGTTTTCCGGCAGTGCCGCGCGCGCGCTGCTGATCGAATTGATGCAAACGAACGGCGTGGACAGCTTCCCGGCACTCCTGGCGGCCACGGTACAAGGCAGCACCGAGACCACGTTTTACGTGCTGGCAGTTTATTTTGGTGCGGTCGGCATCCAGCGGGCACGGCATGCGGTCGGTTGCGCCCTGTTCGCCGATGCGGCTGGCGTACTGGCGTCAATAGCCGTGTGTTACTGGTTCTTTGGCTAGACGGACAATCAGCTTCAGTTAGCCTTGGACAGGATCACCAGCCAACGGCGCAACAGGAGCAATTCCACGTGCCCCGGCTCAACACCGGCACTGCAATCGAGCAGCGGATTGACTTGGTAATAGCGTTTGCGGAAATCGCGGCACACGAAAATTTCGCGACGACCCAAGCGCAGCAGGAAGGATGTGGGACCGTTTTCAAGACCAAATCGCGGGGCCAAGGATTGATTCAGATGCGCCATGGAGCTTCTCCCTTTGTGATGTAGCGTTGATTGAAACCTTACTTTATCACAACTACTGTATAAATCAACAGCGTGTATAAATAATCAGTACTTGCCATCCTTCATGGGAAAACCATTTCACATGACCTGCGTACCGACCAGGATGCCCATAAGTGTCATCGTTGACGGATCGGTTCCATATCAAGTTGCCAACGCCATTTATTCCTCTGTTTTGGCGTGCATAGCCAAGCCTGTTTTCTTTATGTGACGCATTTCCCTATATGAAAAATGCGCCACCCTACTTGCACCGGCTTTTACTGCTTGCGGCTGATGAATCCCCCGACCGCAACCGCGCCGCCTCCTGCACCAGACATAGAGAACGCACCGCCGACCTCGGCTGGAGCAGTGCCGCTGCTACCGCTGGAAACCACCGGACCGAAGTAACGGGCGCTGACGCCGCCACTTAACGCGCCGCTTGCCAGCGTACCCGTCATGTAGTTCGCCGCATTGCCGCTTGTGGTACCCATGCCGGTAGTGGCGGTGAAGTTGACCGGCACCGGCGTGCCGGCGGCGTCGTATGTGAGCGCATCCTGAACCGTTACCGTTACCTGGCGCGTGGCGAAGTTCACCGTGGCGCTTGCCGTTCCGCGGAAAACGGTCGGGTTGGCGCCCGAGTTGGGCGCATACCAGCCGTAGGCAATGCCGGAGTATGTCGCGCTGCCGCTAGTGGGGATGCCGGTGCTGTCGGATACCGCGCCGTAAGCCAGTACGCCGCGCCGGTTCTTGTTATGTTCGTTGCCGAGGGCGGCCCACTCTTCCAGCAATACCGTGTCTTGCGATTCCCAAACGCCGAGATTGCCGTACTGGTAGCTCCAGTTGACAAAGCTGCGGAAGCCCTTGGAACCAGGGAAAGGGATGCCCACGCCATTACCGCCAACCAGTACACCGCCGTCCTGCGCATTGCCGGCATGGATGTCGCCATCGCCATGCAGACGCGTCATCCCTGCCCAATCCGGGGTACCGCCTCCGCTGCGCCAGTCGCCGGGTCGGCTTTGCACACCGTTGGTTTCGACGGCCGGGCATGGCACGACATCGGCCGGGCAACGCGATGGATTGCCGGCGCGCGGGAAGTAGCGGTTGTTCGCGTAGTTGGCTTGGGTAGCACCAGCGCCACGGGTGGCGTAATCATAAAAGCCCAGGTCGGAACTGGTAGGCAATGCGCCGAAGACCAGCGCGCCATTGCCGTCCAGCGTGGTGCGCCCAGCGCTGGTCTGGAAGGTATCGATGATTTGCGGTCGTTCGCTCTTGCCGTCCCAGCTCAGTCCGAGATTACTCAATAACAGCGCCTGCCCTGTCACGTTGCCGCTGCCATCCTTTGCCACCCGCGCCTCGGCAACACCGCCGCTCGCCAAGGAAAAGCCGGAAGCCGTGGTCTTGACTGCGATATTGTCGGCCAGATCGCTGGTGGAGCGCGCATATACCTGCACGCCTGAATTGGTCAGGCCGATGCCGTTATCCACGCGAATGATAGTGCTGCCGCTGCACTGGTAGCCGGTACCATCCGGACAGGACATGCTCAGGGGGGCGGAAATCGAGGATGGCACCGGGTTCGTTCCGGCCTGGGTATTTGAAGATGTACCGCCAGCACCGCCATTACTGCCCAATATGGAATCGGAACTGCTACCGCCGCAGGCCGCCAGTGCACTTGCAACAGCCAGCATGGCAAGCGCCGGTTTGAACTTGGACTGTTGCAGCTTCATGCAGCCACCTCCTGCGACAACGACATGGCTCGGCTGATGCTCGGGCTGCGTGAGAGTGCCGTGAGTACGGTGGACGACAAAATCGGGTGTCGGCGCATGCTCTTCAAATTTTCCATCCTGAACCTTTCAATTCATTCCTAACGACCGCGTCTTCACCACGCCAATCAGGCGACGAAACGCGGAATTTGTCATCTACGGTTGGAAAGTGCTGCACAGCGCACAGCCGATTCCCCTCGCTAGGCATGCTCAACAAGTCATGCGCCGGCTCACAAATATTGCAGTGGTTTCAAGCCGGAAGGTTTGACGGCTATTAAGCCGCCCGTGTCGGAAGGAACGAATATGGCAAAGAACGGCAACAAGAACAGCAGATGGTCTGAAGAAATTTTTATTGAGGGATGGAACCAGTGAGTAACCCAATGCCCACTCACCCGCTGTTGCCTTGATGTGCAACATTGTCCATTGCGACACAAAAAAACTTTAAATAAAAGGTGACAAAAAATGCAATGCAGCCTTCCGGTGATCGTTCCAATTCGTGGCAACCAGCCGAGAAAAACCGTGTCCCCTCTCAAGGGAGGCACGCGTACTTCAAGCATCTCTATCACGCTGATCGAACAGGCATCCGATCTGAGGACGAGCGTTCAATCTCCCTGGAGGAACGCCGATGCCCTGGCTACACGCGCAGCGGCGACCAATGGGTATGCGTTTTCATTTCGATGCGAGGTCAAAGCAGAGGACATGCAACAATTTTCGCCCTTGGGAATGCGTGGCGTGTTTGTGCAAGGCGGACTGGTACGCAGTCAAATGCAGCAGATCAGGGACGATATCAAGACCGTACTGGAAGCACAAAAAGAGGCCCAGACCGAGCCGGATAATCAAGATCGCCAAGCGACGTTCAAACAAAGAAACAAAGCATTCAAGACGCTCTATGGCAACTTGTTCCCGGAATGTAATTTTGCAAAGGCGGAAATTGCCTCTTGGTTCCAGAGGCTGAGCGAGTACTGGAGTCGTCTCGACGGACAACATGCGCAAACCGTCGCCACTTCACCGCATTAGAACGGTATGTCTGCGCGTGGACGCTCGCGCAGACATGAAACGGACGTTTTGCGGCGATGGCGAGTACGTGGCGCTAACGTGGCGCTACTGCCCGCCGCGATACATGTCGTCCTGCTGTCTGCCAAGCTCCCGTTCGAGAGCGTCCGGCGTCCGGGGCGCCTGCGGCGTTGACGGTGACGCGCCGCCGAACAAGCGCTCCCACAAGCTGCGTATCCCATCGACGCCGAGCGAACGTACGGCATTCTCGCCGTTGGCGTATTCGGCATAACTCCAGTCGTCATCGATACGCACCAAGCCTTCCGGCACTGGCGGCTGCGCTTCCGGTTTGCCGCGCAGCGCTTCACGCATGTAGCTGGTCCATACCGGCAGCGCCACGGTGCTGCCGAATTCGCGCCCGCCCAGCGAGCGCGGCTTGTCGTAGCCCATCCACGCTACTGCAACAATGTCGCGGCCGTAGCCGGCAAACCAGCCATCCATGGCGTCGTCGGTCGTACCTGTTTTTCCGGCCAGATCATGCCGGCCCAGTCGCTGGCTGGCTGCATAACCGGTGCCGGAATTGACGACATCGCGCAGCATGCTATCCATGATGAAGGCATTACGCGGGTCGAGCACCCGGATCGAGGCATCTCCCGCAATCGTCGGCCTGCCTTCCGCAAGCACCTTGCCGCGCGCATCAAGCACCTTTTGGATCAGGTAAGGCTGGATACGATAGCCGCCGTTGGCAAACACGGCATAGGCGCCGGCCATCTGCATCGGCGTGACCGAACCCGTACCAAGCGTCATGGTCAGGTTGGCCG
Organism: Noviherbaspirillum sp.; assembly: GCA_035539595.1. Lineage (GTDB taxonomy): Bacteria > Pseudomonadota > Gammaproteobacteria > Burkholderiales > Burkholderiaceae_D > Noviherbaspirillum. Next base: position 11,536 of record DATLIB010000088.1, on the reverse strand, counting down.
GATGGCGGCTGCCGTCGAAGCCGAAGCGGCCGAGATGTTCCTGCGCAAAAGTCGGCGTGATCGATTGCAAGATGCGGATAGACACCAGGTTCTTGGAGCGCTTCAGGCCGGTGCGCATGGTCACCGGACCGTCGTAGCTGCCATTGTCATTGCGCGGCTCCCACGCTTGGCCGCCGACATCATCGAAACTGCCTTCCAACGGGGCATCGTTGATCATCGTGGACGGAGAAAAACCCCTCTCCAGCGAGGCCGAATAAATGAAGGGTTTGATGGTGGAACCCGGCTGGCGCCATGCTTGGCTGACATGGTCAAACTGATTCAGGGCGAAATCGAAACCGCCTACCATGGCGCGCAAGGAGCCGTCGCGGGCGTTGAGCGAAACGAAAGCAGCGGCCACTTCGGGCAGTTGCACGATGGCCCACTTCTTCCGCGCATCGCGGACCACACGGATGATGGCGCCGGGACGTATCCGCGTTTTGGAGGAAGCCTTGGGAGAAAGCGCGGCGGCAACGAAGCGCAAGCCTTCGCCATTGATCTCTGCCACTTCGCCCGACAACATTTCCGCGCGCACCGACTTGGGCGACGCTGCCAGCACGACAGCGGAGCGCAAGTCACCACTGTCGGGATGATCGAGCAAGGCTTCGTCGATTGCCTGCTCGCGCTCTTCCGCATCCTTGGGCAAATCGATGACGGCTTCCGGCCCGCGATAACCGTGGCGCCGGTCGTAATCCATGACACCGCGTCGTACTGCCGCGTAGGCGGCATTCTGGTCGGTGCTGTTGAGCGTGGTGTAAACCGTGTAGCCGTGGGTGTAAATGGCGTCTTTGTAGCGCTCGAACATGTATTGACGCACCATTTCCGCCGCATATTCTGCGTGCGTGTCGAAACGATAACCTTTGCTGCGCACCGTCAGTTTTTCCCGCGCCGCCTTCTCGTATTGCGCGGGCGTGATGTAACCCAGCTCGCGCATGCGTTTGAGAATGTATTGCTGGCGCTGTTTTGCGCGCGTCGGATTGACGACCGGATTGGCGCTGGCCGGCGCTTTGGGCAGACCGGCCAGCATGGCTGCTTCCGCGATGCTGAGTTCCTGCACGGTCTTGCCGAAATAGATACGGGCCGCGCTGCCGAAACCGTAGGCGCGTTCGCCGAGGTAAATCTGGTTCATGTACAGCTCAAGGATCTGGTCCTTGCTCAACCTGTCCTCGATTTCGTAAGCCAACACGATTTCATTGATCTTGCGGGTGTAGGTTTTTTTCCGGCTCAGGTAAAAGGCGCGCGCGACCTGCATGGTGATGGTCGATGCTCCCTGCGAACGGCTGTTGGCCAGATTGGCCAGGCCGGCGCGCAACACCCCGACGTAATCCACGCCGCCGTGTTCATAGAAGCGGTCGTCCTCAATGGCCAGCAAGGCGTTTTTCATGTGTGCCGGCATCCGCGCAATTGGCACGAAATTGCGCCGTTCCTCGCCGAATTCGCCGATCAACACATGATCCGCTGTGTACACCCGCAACGGAATTTTCGGCTGGTAGTCGATCAAGGCATCGAGCGAGGGCAGGTTCGGCAGTACGATCAGCAGCACGTAACCCAGAATGAGTCCGGCAACGGCACCTAGTGCAACGCACCCGGCAAGGACGGCATGCAAAAGGCGTAAGTGCAAAGGCTTTTTCCACCACCGTTTAAAAGACGACAACAACGAATACCTGCGCACTGCAATTCCCCCATGAAATCCTGTCGGCAGCGCAACTTTAGCAGGCATTGAGCCGGACAGTCCGGTCGCTGCGGTTTTGCCCGCCTGGAGCGCGCCCATGATCGACCGCAGAACGATACCGCATGCACTGAACCTCGGGACGTCCAAAAATGTCTCAAGCTGTAACAAGCGCTGCTGTTTGCTGTGAATAGTTGCGGCCAGTATGGCCACCTACGAAGGAGGAATATCGATGTCACTCACCGCTTCCGATCCGAGCCTGGTGCATGGCGCCGACGAGTGCCTGCGCTGTTACCAGGCGTGCCAGCACACTGCCATGAACCACTGCTTGGAAATGGGCGGGCACCACACCGAGCCGGAACATTTTCGACTGATGATGAATTGCGCCGAGATTTGCCGCAGTGCGGCGCATTTCATGTTGAGTGGATCGCCGCTCTATGCCTCGATATGCAATGCCTGCGCCGACATGTGCAACGCTTGCGCAGAAAGCTGCGAACAACTTGGCGACATGAAAGAATGCGTGGCCGCCTGTCGCGCCTGTGAACAAAGCTGCCGCCAGGTGGCGAGCGCCCAACCCGCCGAGATGTTGCTGTCGGCGTCGCGCGGATCGGCACTGACGGGACAGTTTCCGATATGAAGCCCCTCCACGCCGCCACACAGCCGCCCAACCCGCCGCATTCCCCTCCGGAAGTACCGGCCACGCCCGATCCGGCGCCCGAGATCGAACCGTCTCCACGCCCGCAGCCTGAAATCCCGCCCCCGCCGCCGGATCCGATCATGCCTGATATGCCAACGGGACCGGAGATCATCCCTGATCCGTCCCCGCCGGAATATCCGCAACCGGGCGATTGACGGGAAGGCAGAGGTACGCAACAAGAATATCAATGGGACTTACATGGGACTTACGCAAAACCGCCTCAGCCGCCACAAAAACCGGAGTCCGCGCTCCGGTTCAGTGAATTATTTCATCGCGGCATAAAGGCGTAAAAAGGCGCAAGGTGCGCCTTTTTCCTTTTTGCTTGTTTAATGCAACTGCTTTAATGCAACTGCTTTAATGCAACTGCTGCTTCAGCGTGGAAATTGCTTTGCGTGCCTGGCGCACTGCATTCTGTACCTGTTCATCGACATAATCGCCCTGGCTGCATGCCTGCATGGCGCGGTCGCCGATTTTTTCCAGCTTGGTCACACATTGCCGCAACTGATCGTCCCCCTGCCCTTGGTCGGCAACCTGCATCGCATGGTCGGACTCCTGCTCCAGTTCAGTCAAGCAAGTACGCAGGCGCTCCGGTACGCCGCCGCTCATTTCACACATCTGGGCCGCATTATCGACACATTGCTCCACTTGTGAAAAACGCTCTCTGAGCTGCTGATTCACCTGCATGATTTCTCCTTTCCGTTGCAATTCATGAAATCAGTTTGGTGCTTGCCATGCCGGTTAGTTCCCGGAATGCGCATTCAGCCATGCGCCATGTAATTTGTACGCGACACAGGTAAAGAAGAGGCTTTCACCGCGCAAAACCTGCTGGGTAACAGCGCATTCCATGCATGAGAGCCTGGTTGGCGTCTTTTTGACATGGCAAGCATCTTGCAGTGCCTTGACGACCAAGAAAGCCACTGCCATGCAACTTCATCACCCACCATTTCAAGATCGCCGCGACGCCGGTCGCCAACTTGCCGCTGCGCTGCAGCACCTGCAGCATGCCCACCCGGTCGTGCTGGCCTTGCCGCGCGGCGGTGTGCCGGTCGCTTATGAGATTGCACGCGCCCTGCACGCCCCACTGGATGTGTTACTGGTGCGCAAACTGGGCTCGCCCGGTCATCCGGAAGTCGGATTGGGCGCTATCGCCGAAGGCGAGCAACACCGGCGCGTGCTCAACAAGAGCATGCTGCTGGACTTGCAACCCTCGGACGTCTACCTGGCTGCCGAGGAACAGCGGCAGATCGAGGAAATCAGCCGTCGCCGCACGCTCTACAGCCAGGCGCGCGTGCCTGTGGATACACGCGGACGCACGGTGATCGTGGTGGATGACGGCATCGCCAACGGCGGCACGATGAAAGCCGCACTGGAAGCCGTGGCGGACGGTGCGCCGGCACGCCTGATCTTCGCGGTACCGGTAGCCCCCCGCGAGATACTGCCGGTCTTGGGCGAGGCGGCCGACGAAGGCATCTGCCTGCTGGCGCCCGCCAATTTTCGCGCCGTCAGCCTGTATTACGCCGACTTCGCGCAGACCACGGACGACGAAGTCATCGACTTGCTCACAAAGAGCCATGCCAATGAACAGGAGAAACTCATGCAAACCATTTCCGACGTCATGACCCGGGACATCACGGTCATCTCCCCCCAAGACAACGTGCAGCGCGCCGCGCAGATGATGCGCGAGTGGGATGTCGGCGTCTTGCCGGTCCATGACGGCCAGCGTCTGATCGGCATGATCACCGACCGCGACATCACCATCCGCGCCACTCCCACAGGCCAGTCGCCGGACCAGATCAAGGTGGCCGACGTAATGACCGACGAGGTGTTGTGGTGTTATGAAGACCAGACGGTCGGCGAAGTGCTGCAGCAGATGGGCGACGAGCAGATACGACGCATTCCAGTGGTTGACCGCGATATGCAGCTGGTCGGCATCGTTTCGCTGGGCGATATCGCGGCCCAACATGCAGCCAATACCGACGACACGCTGGAAGAAATTTCAAGGCCCTCCGAGCCGGTCCGGCAATCGGCCGATGCCATACGGCTGCATCGGCCTCAAAGCGATCAGGCGGATGGACTTTTTTAGGGCCATGTCGCGAATCTGAGAGAGCAGCGGCTTTCCTCGTGGAAGCCGGTATGGTGTTTGCTCGACCCTTGCTTCCCTCAAAGCCAGACATCGGAGATCAAGCCATGATGAATTCATTCAAGAATACAATCAGCCCAAGCATCACTAACATGATCCGCCTGGACCATACGCATGTGCTGGCAAGTTTTCACCAGTATGAAGCCGACACCAAGCCGCAGACCAAGAAAGCCTTGGTGAATACCGTCTGTCTCGCGCTGGAAATCCATACGCAGCTGGAGGAAGAACTGTTTTATCCGGCCCTGCGCGCGGTTTCCAGCGACAGCACGGTGCTGGACAAGAGTGTGCCTGAACACAATGAAATACGCCGCCTGATCGGCCAATTGCGCACGCTTGAGCCAACCGATGCCTCCTACGATCATCTCTTCATGGAGTTGATGCGCAATGTGATCCACCATGTCGCCGATGAGGAAACCTCGCTGCTGCCGGCGGCAGAACGCCTGTTGGCCGATCGCTTGGGCGAATTGGGAGCCGAAATGACCAAACGACGCCTGCAGCTGATGGCACCGCATTCACGTGAAATCGCTGTGAACACTGTGCGCGGCATGCCCACCAGTTCCATGCTGATGGCAGCTGGTGCCTTGATTGCAGGGACCTATTTCGCCAAGCGTGCATTTCAGGGGCAAGGGTATAGCCGACGCCACTGATCATTTTTAAACGAGCAGAAATACTGGTGACGGCAAGATCACGTCGGCGCAACTCCTTTCCCTACAGGGGAAAGGAGTGCGATTGAGCGCGATGCCATTGTCGTCCCGGTTTCCAATCTCTATGTAATCTTTCGTGGACAAGGAGCCGCCAGGATGCACATACTCGGGCTGCACGGGATCAGCCTTTTCACCGTCATCAAGAAGTCGGTAGCCGATTTTTTTGACGACGACATGACGACCTTCGCGTCCGCGTTGGCGTATCAGGCGCTTTTTTCGATTTTTCCTTTCATCATTTTTTTGATCGCCCTGCTGGCCTTCCTCGACATGGCCAGCTTTTTCGAATGGTTGCGTCAACAGGCTTCACTACTGTTCCCGGAACAGGCCATGCAGCAAATCAACCAAGTCATCGATGACCTCCAGCAGCAGAAAGCCGGCTTGATGTCCTTCGGTGTGGTTGTGGCCTTATGGACGGCGTCGGCAGCGGTACGCGCGACCATGCATGCGCTGAATGTAGCCTATGACGTGAACGAAGAACGACCGGCGTGGAAACTGTACCCCTTGTCGATCTTCTATACCGTCGGTCTGGCCGCCATGCTGATCTTTGCCGCCGTATTGCTCATGATCGGCCCACAGGCCATGCAATGGCTGGCGCAGCAAATCGGGATGGAACAGCTTTTTGTGACGCTATGGGCCTGGCTGCGCTTGCCGGCGGCGCTGCTGGTGATGATGCTGGCCGTGGCCCTGATCTATTACGCGGCCCCCAACGTCGAGCAGCAATTCCGCTTCATCACGCCAGGCTCGGTGCTCGCGGTGTTGGTGTGGGTAATCGCCTCGATCGGCTTTAACTACTATGTGCGCAGCTTCGCCGATTACAGCGCCACCTATGGCAGCATTGGTGCCATCGTCGTATTACTCCTGTATTTTTTCCTCTCGGCAGCGGTGCTGCTGTTCGGCGCGGAAATCAATGCATCGATCGAACATCTTTCGTCGGAAGGCAAGAAGCCGGGCGAAAAGACGATTCATTGAGGGCTGCATTGAGGGCCTATTGATCGATCGCCCCCCCTTGCCGCACCTCCGCTCCACAACGGCTCACTTCAACAACGCATCCACCATCGCATATCCTCTGACGAAACCGGCATCGACCGCAGCTTCCCTGGAGGGGTAATCGGCGTCGTCGCCGGACTGTGCCGTCAGCTCGCTGGCGGTGCCGGCATCCTCGCCCGGCTGGGTTATCCGCACCGAATAATCCCATGTCGTTTGTGCCTCGTCGCGCGCAAGCGCGGTGACATGCACCTCCATGTCTTTGTACGATTCGGTCTGCCAATCCTGTTGTGGTTCCATCATCGTCTCCGTGCCGATCCTTTCGCAAGCCTCAGTCGCGCAACGTCAGCTTCACGCTAAAGCGCAGCGCAACCGCGAGCACACCCAACGCCCCCGCCAGCATCACATTCGCCGTTCCGATGTGCGCCACGGCCATGCCGGCGATGCCGACCCCGACCGACTGACCGAGGAAGAAGCAGGAAGCGAAAGCCGACACCGCTGCCCCTCGCCGCTCCGGCGCCATCTGGGTGGCATTGATCTGCAAGGTGTTGTGCAACATGTAAAAACCCAGCCCCGCCCCGAAACAGCCGGGTATCGCGCCCCACCATACCGGACCCCATCCGATCGACAGCAAGGACACTGCAAGAACGATGCCGCCCCAACGCGCCAGCCCGATTTCACCGAGCCGCGTCACCATGACAGTCGCCAGGAGAGCAAACACGAATCCGCCCAGGCCGAACAGCATGACCACCGAACCGGCAGCAGCCAGCGAGATGCCGTGCACGCCGTGCATGTGCGAAGCGATGAATGCGAACGGCCCGTACAGAAACGCCCCTTCGAGAAAAACCGTCAGCAATACCGTGCGCGCCCAGTGCTGCCCGAGTATCTGCCTGAACTCGGCAATCATGCGCCGGACAGTCGGCCCCTCCGTCCGATGCACGGTACGAGCATGCTCAGGCAAGCGGCGGTTCAGGGAAAACAGCGCGACGCTGACACCGAAAAAAATCAAGGCGACGAGATAGAAAGGCAAACGCCAGTTGTGGGCATCTGCGGCCAGACCGCCGACCAGCACGCCTGTTGCCAGCCCCAAAATCTGGCCGATCAAAAAACGCGCCAGCACCGGCTGCCGCTGCTGATACGGCACCACGTCGCCGATCCATGCCATCGACAAGGGAATGATGGCAGCGGCGGTTGCACCGGCCAACAGGCGCGCCGCCAGCAACCAGCCGTAGCCCGGCGCCAGTGCGCACAGCGCGGCAGTGACGGCACAGGCCAGTGTGGCGCAGGCAACAACAAAATATTTGCCGTAGCGGTCGCCGAGCGGTCCGAACAAGAGTTGAGAGAGGCCGTACGCCACGGCGAACAAGGTAATCACCAGCGACGCATTACCGAGCGAGACGCCGAACTCGCTTGCCAATTGCGGCAGCATCGGGTCGGTCACGCGCAGCGATATGCCACTGCCGAAGGCGGCCAGCGACAACAGCGGGACGGCCATGGCCGGAATTGGGGTAGCGCCGACGGCGGGTGGATGCGATTGAGTCATGGGCAGAATCCCCTCTGAAAGCGGTATCTACCTTATACCAATCCAACGCCGTTTCAATGCATCCGTGTCATCTTGCACGTCGTCGGCAAGGCTGTTTCCGCCGCCGGCAGGTAGCGTTCGGTCTTGAAGCCATAACCGCTGCCCTCGTTATCGAAACGCACGCTGCCGTCGGCAACCTTCTGCATGACCGACACATACAGCGGCTGAATCAACTGGTGGTCCTGTGCGCGCATGCTCGCCTCATGAAAGGCATTACGGTAACGCGCGCCTTCCAGCGCCTTTGCCACGGCGGCGGCTTCTGTCGTCTTTGCCTTTTCGATGGCGGCGGCAAGCATCTCGACCATCAAGTGCATGCGCAGGTGAACGTAGTCATCTTCCGGTGCCGGGTAGCGCTGGCGGAACGCTTGGTAGAAGGCATCGCTGGCCGAGTTGCCGATGCCTTGCCCGGTATTCGGATGCCACTCCGCCACCGCCCGCACTCGGCCCACACCGGCGTCGCCGATGGCGGCCGGCGCGCCCAAACCGTTGCCGTAGAAGGTGTAAAACTTGACGTGCAATCCCGATTGCCGCGCCGCCTTGACCAGTAGTGTCAAATCGTTGCCCCAGTTGCCGGTGATGACAGTATCAGCGCCGCTGGCCTTGATCTTGGCGATATACGGTGTGAAATCCTTCACCTTACCGATGGGATGTAGTTCATCACCGACAATCCCGATATCGGGACGTTTGGCAGCGAGCTGGGCGCGTGCCGAACGAGCAAGCTGCTGACCGAAGCTGTAGTCTTGGCCGATCAGATACACCCGCTTCGCGCTGGTGTCGTTCTTGATGACTTCAGTCAGCGCATGCAGGCGCATGTCGGCATTGGCATCGAAGCGGAAATGCCAGTAGCTGCATTTCTCGTTAGTCAGCGCCGGGTCGACAGCCGAGTAATTAAGGAACAGCACGCGATTATCCGGCGTGCGCTGATTATGCTTGCCGATACCATCGATCAGCGCCGCCGCGACCGCCGAACTATTGCCCTGAACCACAAAGCCGATACGCTGATCGGTCGCCTGGCGCAGCGCGATCAACGACTCCTCCACACTCTGCTTGTTATCGAAAGTGCTCAAGGCCAGCGGCCTCGCACCACCCGGCAGCTTGACGCCGCCCTTCGCATTGATGCGTTCGATAGCGAACTGCAGATTGCGCAGCACCGCATTCCCGGCATTTGCAAACGGCCCGGAGAGGCCTTCGATCATGCCGATCCTGATTGGCTCGGCGCCGTGCGCCACACCGGCGACAAACAGTGCGAGCAAGGAAAGGCAACGCCTTGGGTGAAATTTTGTCAACATGCGGAGAGTCTTTGCGGAGAAGTCTTAACGGAAAGGCCGAAGTTTAACGACTCCCAAAGAGGCATGCCACCGAAAGCAGCTGTACGCGCCCCCTACTCCATTCTCATTCGGACCGGCACCGGTTCGACTGCATACCGGTTGCGTTGCAGACCAATAGTTTGCCGCTAGCTATGAGCGATAAAAGCGGGATTGGAAGGAGAATAACCTCTATCGACAAGGACGGCATGCAATGCATCTTTCAGATCAGCACCGTAATCCAAGTGATCTATTAGCGCGTCAACCAAAATAGAGGCACGATCTGCTCCGAAGCTGCTTGAAACTGCATCCTTATTGAATTCTGCATACGCAATTCCACGACGCATTGGATGCATTCCTGGTGGTGTATGGGATTTCCATGCAGCCTGTGGTACTTGCGCGCTCAATACCCTGGCAAGTTCTTCCGCACGTTTGGAATCGGCCTGATTTAAATAAATAACAATGTTGTCCGTGCGCGCGCCTTGTTCTGCCGGCGCAATGACCTTGAAGTGCGTAATGATGTCTTTAAATTCGGAAAGCAGAGGAACAAGGCTACGGCTCATATCAACGACATGCGAGGGAGATAAATTCAACGTTATCCGTGCATAGCTGCCATCGCTGCTAACGGAGGGGCGTGTTCCGATATCGTGCGGCACAAATTGAAAATGCGAAGCTTTGGCCTCTTTCTCATTGAGAGAAAGCGCGGCCAGCGGTGAAAGACCGTCAATTGGATCATTCGGGTGGAGGGCTTGCATCAGTACTTTGCACCCACCACCTTGGGCAACCGCATCCAAATCCCGCAGGAATTGCTCTTGTCCCACGGAATCAAATGCTTTTGTGCCGCGCCCCTTTTCCAGATCGGCATATAAGTCATATGCAATGGAGGACCATGCGTTAATAATGGATTGGCGATTCTCAAAATTGCCCTCTTCGTTACGCGGAAGCTGATCCAACGCGTGCTCACCGTACAACTTTATTATTTCTTCGCGTGTGCGTTCTGCCCATGCAAGTAAGGATCGATAGGCAGTTTTTTCCACGGGTGCAGAATTTCTTCCTGCTCCATCAATGGGTAAGGACAAAAGAGAAAACCGTGCCCTGTCCCTGGCCGCTTGGGATCTTTGTTCACTTGGCGACCGTCTTGAAGTGTCAACTTGATTGCCGCCTTGTGGCAAGGCATTACTGGCATGCTCCAGTGGTAGAGGGGAAGGTGTGTGAGGAAAGGGACTGCCAGTTATTCGAGGAGGAGTTGGCATGTTCGACCAAATAGAGATGGACTCACTCCCATTGAGTGTTCAGTAAGAATAGATGGTTCCATTGTCTGCTGGAACGATCCACGGCAATCCTGCCCTCAAGCAGGCTCTTTGCGGGCGCAATGTATCGCGCAGTTGCCACCTTACCGGTTATCTCGATCTTCCCTCGGAATGGGATAGATGGAATCGTTGATTTTTTGGGACTGGCACAGGAGGAGCGGGGGATTCCGGGCAGCGATCCGAATCCCCGTAAGCATCACACCTCAACGCCGCATCACACCGTTTCAATCGACGTATCGATCACGCCGACCAGGCCGATCTTCTCGGCCGAATCGGCAAAGCCCAGCAACACATCGCCGCGATGCATGGCGCCGGTATCGAGCTGGTAAGTCCAGGATGCGACTTCCTCCACGCTGCCGGTCCGGTTCAGTGCAGTCTTGTAGAGCATATCGACATACGCGTGATTGCTCAGTGTGCCGTGCCTTTGCTGGGCTTCGGTGGAAACGACAAAGCTGTAGGCGATGTCCTGCAGCGATGCACCGCCTTCGTTGGCTTGCAACCAGTGATTGATGCCGCCTTCATCGGGCCGGCGGCCCAGCAGGGTGTCGTACAGGCGAACCAGGCTTGCTGTCTCGCTGAGGTTGAAGTCGAGTACGGCGGGGGCGGCTGCTTCCGAGGCCAGCTTTTCCGTCGAGTTGGCGAAGCTCAGCAGCACGCCGGCCCGGTCGATGGCGCCGTTGTCCAACTGGCCGAGCCAGTAGGCGCGACCTGCGGCATCTGCTTCGCGGTCGAGGGCGAAGGTGTAGAGCTTGTCGATGTATTGGGCGTTGCTCAATTCGCCATGCAGTTGCAGGGCTTCCGTGGAGGCGATGAAGTTGGCCGCAACGTCATGCAGGGATAAGCCGTTTGTGTTGGCCGCAAGCCAGAATTGTTTTCCGGCTTGGTCGGGGGCGCGGTTGAAGACGGCGTCATACAGGCGGGTGATTGTCGCTTCCGCGCTGAGGTCTGCCTGCGTGTCGGTGAAGCGGATGGTTTCCACGCCGGCAACCGTGTCGATGCCGTCGATACCACCGTCACGCTGGGTAAAGACCACGTTTCCGTTTTGCACCCGCACCGAATAGGCGGCGCGGCCGCTTCCGCTCAGTTCCAGTGTGTCGGTCCCGCTACCAC
>DATLIB010000087.1:0-12635 GCA_035539595.1 Noviherbaspirillum sp. | reverse complement strand
TGAAACGCAGCGGCACCAAGGTCGTTATCGCCCTTGGTCGTCAAGGGCTCAGGGCGACAGCGGGACTTGATCGCGACATCCAGATCGTGGTGGGCGGCGTATTGTCGGTCCCGGAGAGTGAAACGCGTAGCTTGATGGGCGTGAGTCTGACACCTGACCCGCTATTGTTGTTTTCGCGTCTCAAAAACCTGCTTCCCGCCATACGACGAGTCATCGTCGTCTACAATCCGCAGCAGAACGACTGGTTGATCAGGCTTGCGCGCGATGCGGCGAAGATGTACGGGTTGGAACTGGTCGCTTACGAAGTGCGGGACCTGGCGAGCGCGGCAAGGATGTATGAAAACGTCTTCGCATCCAGTGACGGCAAGCGCGACGCGGTCTGGCTACCGCAGGATGCGACCTCTGTGGATGAAAATACCATCCTGCCGCTCGTGCTCAAAGAGTCATGGGACCGCAGCGTCCCAGTGTTCTCCAGCAGCTTCCTGCATGTCAAAAAAGGGGCATTATTTGCCCTGTATCCTGACAATGTCGAACTCGGTCGGACGCTGGCGATATCGGCTCTCGCCGCCATATCAGGCGAGACGCGGCGGCGTGGCATCCTGCCATTGCGCGAGGTGCAGGTGGCGATCAATTTGCGAACCGCCAGTCACATCGGTCTGGTTCTTGGTTATCAACAGCAGCGCAGTTTCGACTTCATCTTTCCGGAGCCTTGATGGATAGACTACCCGAAAAAAACAATAACGAATCTGCGCCGCCTGTCGCATCGGCCCAACGTTTCTCGCGGTCTCTAACGACGCGTCGGGTGTCCTGAATTGCGCGCCATGCTTCGCCACTATCTTGGCCGCACTGGTTTTCGCCGCCAGTTGACCATCACGGTCAGTGCCGCAATTCTCGGACTGGCATTGTTTTCGTCATTAATGAATTCATGGGAAGCCAGTCGCCGGATGGAAGGCTATCTGGTGGCGCAGGGGCAGCGCATTGCCGACAACCTGGCACGGCAGAGTGTCCTCGCGTTGCTCTACGGCGCGCCCGACAATGTACGTGAAGGCGTCGCCAATACCTTGGCGTTTCCCGATGTGTTGCAGGTGCAAATTACCGATGCCACGGACAAGGTCCTGTTGTCCCAAGTAAGGGATAACGGTCAGGAACCCGCCAGCCATGATTACCAGCCTGGCAATCTTGCTTCGCGCGCCATGCCAGCCTTGGAAACCAACGATGTATGGCACTTCAGCGCCCCTGTTTTCGGTGGACAGAACGATTCTTCGCCGTTTGAAGTGGAAGAGCGCGCGCCGCAGTTGCTCGGTCATGTGCAGGTGGTGGTCGGTAAAGGGACGCTGAACAAACTGGTCACGTCGCTGCTCATCGGTAACCTTGCCATTACCTTGTCGTTTGCCGCTGTCCTGCTTGGCATCATGCGGCTGCTGGCGCGGCACATGATCAAACCGCTCAATGCCTTGTCTACCCTGATGGGGCGGGCGGAGTCCGGTGAGTCTGGCATGCGGGCTATTCCGGGTGGCCCGCGCGACATCGTCGACATGGCGCACGCGTTCAACAAAATGATGGATGTGCTGGAAGAGCGCGAGGCGGAACTGAAGCTGTCGCGCGACGAGGCGCTGCGTACAGCACTGATGAAAACGCAGTTTGCCGCTACCGTCAGCCACGAAGTACGTACGCCGCTCAACGGCGTGGTCGGCATGCTGGACCTGCTGAAGGAAACACGCCTGACCAAGCGCCAACAGGAATGCGTGGATGTGGCATGGAATTCATCGCATGCCTTGATCGAACTGATCAACGATATTCTCGATTTTTCCAAGATGGAGGCCGGCAAGCTGGAGCTGGAAGAGATCGAATTCGATCTGCGGCGGCTGCTGGAAGAGGTTATCGAACTGCTTGCGCGGCAGGCGCAACAGAGGGGACTTGAAATCGGCTACCTGATTGATGCCGATGTACCGGAACGCATCGAGGGCGATTCGCTGCGCTTGCGCCAAGTGTTGCTCAATCTGATCGGCAATGCGGTCAAATTCACCGATCATGGCGAAATCGCCGTACGCATTTCGGTCGACACCGACGACGGCAATCGTGTCGACCTGCGCTTCAGTGTCAGCGATACCGGCATCGGCATGACGCCTGAGGCGGTGCAGCACATCTTTGAATCGTTCGCCCAAGCCGACCGCTCGACCACGCGCCAGTATGGTGGCACCGGACTCGGTCTTGCCATCTGCCGGCAACTGGTGGCTCTGATGAAGGGGCAAATCGGTGTCGAAAGCAAACTCGGTAAAGGCAGCATGTTCTGGTTTACCGTGAACGGCAAGCCGAGCGATACGATACCCACCGTGGCAGACGACCAGAGATTGCGCGGCCTGAAGACACTCGTTGTCGACGAAAGCGCAATTGTCAGCCGCTTCATTGTGCAGACACTGGCGCGCTACGGGGCGCTGTGCCAAGCGGTTCCTAATGGGGCCGAAGCTCTTGCCGAACTGGCGCGCGAGCACCAAAGCCGCCGGCCGTACGACTTGGTCATCATGGATGTGGGAATGACCGATGAGCGGGGAACTGATCTGGTGCGGCGCATACGCATCGATGGCGCCGCCGCATCGCCACGCCTGCTAGTGCTGGACCGTTATGCTTCGTCCTTGGGTGGTAGTACGCTTGGTGCTGACCTGTATCTCGGCAAACCTTTGCGGATGGAGCGTTTGCTGGATGCAGTGCGTCGTCTGGCGCCGGGTGTGCAGGCACACGCGGCAGCGTTTCCTCTAGCCCGGCCTGCGAACGTGCCGGACGCTGTCAAGGAATATCGCGTGCTGGTGGCCGAGGATAATCGCACCAACCAAATGGTCGCTGCCGGCATGTTGGCCATGAACGGCTGCGAATGCGTGTTCGCAGCCAATGGTCGTCAGGCAGTGGAAGTGGCGCGCCATGAGCGGTTCGACCTGATCCTGATGGACTGCAGCATGCCCGAAATGGACGGTTATGAGGCCACGGCGCATATTCGTACCTTCGAGGAGCCGCTTGGCCGACGCACGCCGATTGTCGCCATGACCGCCAACACGCAGCGCGGCGATGCCGAAAAGTGCCTGGCTGCCGGCATGGACGATTATCTTCCCAAGCCGATTACCTTGATCGAACTGCGGCACAAGCTGGAGCGCTGGCTGGCGAAAGAGGCGTTGGGTGGTCGCGTCCTGCCGGAAATGGCGGCGCATGAGGACGATGGCAGTCCGCTCGATCAAGACGTCTTCGACAAGTTGCGTGAAATATTGGGACCTGCACTGCAACAGACGATACGTCCCTTTCTGGAAGACACGCCGGGTTACCTGAGCGAGTTGGAGCAAGCAGTTCAGGAGGGTAATGCCGACGCCGCGCGGGCCATGGCCCATTCGGTCAAGGGCAGTAGCGGCAATCTCGGCGCGACGGTGTTGGCGCAGCTGGCGAAGGAGGCGGAAGAATTCGCCGCCGAACAACGTGTGGAAGAAATCCGGCCGTTGTTGCTACGGTTACGGCAAGCCTTCGATGGCGTGGCCGCGATACTCGGCGCAGAAACGCAGATCGATGACCGTTTGAGCGTGCGACAGGGAGAGGAAATTGCCCAGGTATTGATCGTCGATGATGACCGCAGCACACGCAGTTCCTTGCGACATACGCTGCAGCGCGACGGTTTTCGCGTGGAGGAAGCAGCGGATGGCGCGCAGGCATTGCAGATGCTTAAGCGCATGCAGCCGGATGTGATCCTGATGGATGCCGTCATGCCGGTCATGGATGGCTTCACTGCTTGCGCCCGCGTGCGGGAAATGTCGAATGGCCGGGCCATTCCGGTATTGATGATTACCGCATTGGAAGACAATGTGTCGGTCGAGCGTGCCTTTGCCGCAGGCGCCAGCGATTACATCCCGAAGCCGATCCACTTCGCCGTATTGTCGCAGCGCGTGCGCCGCATCATCGAAGCCAACCAGGCCGAAAAGCGCATCCGCCATCTCGCCTACAACGACCTGCTGACCGGCTTGCCGAATCGTGCCTTGTTCATGGACCAGCTCGGGCAGCGCATCGCGCAGGCCCGCATGGCCGGGGAGGCGGTTGCGGTTCTGTTTCTCGATCTCGACCGCTTCAAGAACGTCAACGACACGCTTGGTCACGATATCGGCGACCGCCTGCTGGTGGCGGTGGCGCATCGGCTGCGCCGCAGCGTGCGTAATGCGGATTGCGTTGCGCGCCTGGGGGGCGACGAATTCACGGTGGTGCTGGCCAATATCAGCAATCCGAATGCCGCAGTAACGGCGGCACAAAATATCAGCCGCGCGTTGGCGACGCCGTTCCAGATCGACAGCCATGACATTTTTGTGACGGCCAGCGTCGGTATCTCCATGTATCCGCATGACGCCACCGATGTAGGCACACTGTTGCGGCATGCCGATACAGCGATGTACCGGGCAAAGAAAACCAATAGCGGCTTCCAGTTCTTCGAAGCGGCGATGGAGCATTCGATTTCCGAACACGTGCGCATGGAAAACGACTTGCGCCGCGCTATCGAACGCCAGGAACTGGAGGTTTATTACCAGCCGCAGGTGCGTGTCGATACCGGGCGGGTCGTCGGTGCCGAAGCCTTGGTGCGCTGGCGTCATCCGACGCGCGGCATGGTCGCTCCCGGCGAATTCATCGCGCTGGCGGAAGAAACCGGCCTGATCAATGCGATCGGGGAATGGGTGTTGCGTACAGCCTGCACGCAAATGCAGAACTGGAGCAAATCAAGCCTGCCGCCGATGCGCATTGCAGTGAATCTGTCGGTCAAGCAGTTATTGAAAAAGAATTTTCCGGCGACCGTTGAACAGGTGCTTGCAGATACCGGCTTGGCGCCGAGCCTGCTGGAACTGGAAATCACGGAGAGCACCCTGATGGAAAACGCGCAGGACACGCTGGAAGCCCTGCACAAGCTGCGCAGTCTTGGCGTGCGCCTTTCCATCGACGACTTCGGTACCGGCTATTCCTCCTTGTCCTACCTGAAGCGTTTTCCGGTGGATATCATCAAGATCGATCGCTCCTTCGTGCGCGATGTGGCACACGATGCCGATGATGCTTCCATTGTGACCGGCATCATCGCGCTTGCGCACAGCCTGCGTCTGGACGTTGTCGCAGAAGGGGTGGAAAACGAAGCCCAGCTGGTTTTCCTCAAGAAGCAGTCCTGCGATCTGATGCAGGGCTATTACATGAGCCCGCCGGTTCCCGCCGAACAGTTCTCGCACACGCTGCTGACGCAACTCCATCCGCGCTGGGAAGGCCAATCGGACAGTTGATCGATGACCGTTGCTGGGTGCAAATGCCTCAATGGCATTCGCATTTCCAGTACACAGGAAGCGGCAGCTCTGCTGCTTCCTGTTGATGCTTATTTCCACATTCGCCACTTCTATATGCACTCTCCCTCCGGGAAAAGGCATAGGACGGTCCCTTGTACTTCAGACTTCCTGAATCAGAAACAAGATAGGCGTATTGCCATGGATGGTTTCCCGTCAACGCCCCAGATGTGGCATTTCTGCACAGCTTAAAAGCCTGACATTGCGTTTGCTCAGGATGGACGTAATTAAAAGCCGCTCCCTGCACTGCGCCCGTTACATCGCCTAAAATGGTATTGTGCATCGCACCAATTTGCGCCTGACAGAGCTATCCATGCAATCAACCGAACGGGCAGAACAAACGCTGCCTGTACTGATCATGAGCACAACCGCACATACAGCAACCGAAAAGCCGGTCATTCGCGTCAAGGAATTGTCCGAACGTGAGCGGCGACGATTATTGATGCATTTTCTGGCACTGGATGAAAACGACCGCTTGTTGCGCTTCGGAACCGTATTGTCCGACGAGTTGATTACACGCTATGTGCAGCGACTGGACTTTTCGCGCGACAAGGTGTTTGGTGTATATGACACGCATTTGCGGCTGGTTGGCATCGGCCATCTGGCATTCGCACGGCGCGAGGCGCTGCCAGCGTTGAGCAGAGCAACACGTAAGGCGCGCATTGCGGAATTCGGCGTTTCGGTTTCCGCCACGGCGCGTGGAGAGGGCATCGGCTCGCGCTTGTTCCAGCGCGCTGCGATTCATTGCCGCAACGCAGATGTAGACACCTTGGCCATGCATTGCCTGGCTTCCAACAAGACCATGATCCACATTGCCAAAAAAGCCGGCATGGAAATCCGGCGCGATTACGGCGAGGCCGATGCCTATCTGCGGTTGCGTCCGGCCAATCCCGGCAGCATGCTGCAGGAAGCCGTCGAAGAACAGTTCGCAGTGTTCGATTACACCTTCAAAGCAAACGCAAAAGCGGCGATCAAGTGGTGGCGCCGGTTGCCCGGCATCAAGGGACGGAGAGAGTGAGGAGCATTAGACCTCACGCTTGCGGTCTTTTTCCCACAGCACATCGCTGCCGCCGGCAAAGCGGTTCAGTACCCGCGACAGCACGAACAGCAGATCGGACAGGCGGTTCATGTATTGCCGCGGGTTGGCGTTGATCGATTCACTATTGCCGAGGCTGACAATGGCACGCTCTGCGCGCCGGCAGATGGTGCGGCAAACATGCGCCAGTGCGGCTGCGCGTGAGCCGGCAGGCAGGATGAAATCCTTCAGCGGTGGCAGGTCGGCATTGTATTTTTCCAGCAGCGTATCGAGTCGCGCGACGTGCTCATCCTTGATCAGCGTGTAGCCGGGGATGCAAAGCTCGCCGCCCAGATCGAACAGGTCGTGCTGGATCGACATCAACTCTTCGCGCAGTACAGGGGGCAGTTCTTCGCACAGCAGCAGGCCGAGATGTGAATTCAGTTCGTCTACATCGCCCATGGCATGCACCCGCAGGCTGTCTTTCGCTACGCGGCTGCCGTCGCCCAGGCCGGTGCTGCCATTGTCGCCGGTGCGGGTGGCGATTTTTGAAAGTCGGTTGCCCATGATTGTTCAAGTGGAAATGGTAAAACGTCGAGCATACGGTAAAACCGCAGCGTCGGGATAGATGCTGCCATTGCGGCATCCCTTCGGCGCTGCGGTGTGCAGAGTAAAATCGCTGCAAGCCGCTCCGCAACGTGGCGCGCTCTCGCCAAACAGAACAAGCGCATGCAATACCGAACATACAGACATTTCCGCAGTCCAACCCTCGCCCACAGCAAAGCATTTTGAATATGGC
The DNA here is from genome assembly GCA_035539595.1 of Noviherbaspirillum sp. Taxonomy (GTDB): domain Bacteria; phylum Pseudomonadota; class Gammaproteobacteria; order Burkholderiales; family Burkholderiaceae_D; genus Noviherbaspirillum. The sequence continues at coordinate 5,482 of DATLIB010000087.1, read as the reverse complement.
CACACGTCTTCCCCCGGTCCACGCCTTGTCCGCATTCGAAGCGGCGGCCCGTTATGGCTCTTTTGCCCTTGCGGCTGAAGAGCTGTGCATTACGCCTTCGGCCTTGTCGCATCGCATTCGGCTGCTGGAAGACTTTGTCGGCGAGCGGCTGTTCCTGCGCGATGGGCGTGCGGTGAGCCTGTCCGAGTTCGGGCGTCGCTATCTCGACGTGGTGAAAGCGGCGTTGCGCACCTTGACCGACTTTCCCTTGCCGCATCGCAGCGTGCCGGCGCAGCCACGCATCAAGGTTTCGGTACCGCCTACCTTTGCCCGTTGCTTACTGGTGCCGCGTCTGGCGGAATTTAATGCGCAGCATCCGGACATCGTGGTCGAGTTGTTTTTGTCGGTGCCCTTGTATGACCTGGGGCTGTCCGAAAGCGATATCGAAGTGCGCTTTGGCGCTGGCAAGTATCCAGACATCATCACCGAAAAGCTGTTCGAAGAACCTACCTTTGCCGTCGCTAGCCCCGCCTATCTGGAAAAAATCGGCGGATTGACGAAGCCTGCCGATCTGCAAAAAGCGGTATTGCTGCGTTCCGCCCTGGAGCCATGGGGTCCTTGGTTCGAAGTGGCCGGTTTGGACTGGCCGGAACCTTCCACCGGTATGCGGCTGGACGATCTGGGCCTGCTTGTCGAAGCGATCAGGCATGGTTACGGCGTCGGGCTGACGCGTACGCATTTCGCGGAGCCGCTGATTGCCAGCGGCGAGTTGGTGCGCCTGTTTGACGGTGTGCAATTGCAAGCGCCGCCGCATGCGTATTACATCGTGTATGAACAAGCGGTGCGCAATCGGCCGGAAGTTGGCGTGTTCGTGGATTGGTTGCTCGACACGTTCGGCAAGCTGTAGTGCAGGCAGCGACCCGTTTGCCACCGTGAAAAGTTTTCACTTCGGTGCGCAAGGTTTTTCAGGTGGATAAAGCCCGTTGCGGCAACCTGCATGCTGCGTATTTCGCTACACTCGGGACACTCAATTCGCTCGCCCGGAGTCGCCATGAACGCGCCTTTCTCCTCTTCATTCACCGTCGAACGGCAACGCGAGGTTGCCCATGCGCTGCGCGCCTTGCTGCCTGAGGGATGCGTATTGTTCAATGAAGAAGACACGCGGCCTTACGAATGCGATGGCTTGACTGCCTACCGTCAGTTGCCGATGGTGGTGGTATTGCCACAGACCGAAGCGCAAGTTGCAGCCATTCTCAACACCTGCCGCCAGCTCAAGGTGCCTATTGTCCCGCGTGGTGCCGGCACCGGACTCTCGGGCGGGGCCATGCCGATTGCCGATGGCGTGGTGCTGTCTACCGCCAGACTCAACCACATCCTCGCGCTCGATCCCTATGCGCGCACGGCAGTGGTGCAGCCGGGCGTGCGCAATCTGGCGATCTCCGAGGCTGCCGCGCCGCATGGCCTGTACTACGCACCCGATCCCTCTTCGCAGATCGCCTGCACCATCGGTGGCAATGTCGCGGAAAATTCCGGCGGCGTGCACTGTCTCAAATACGGCCTGACAGTCCACAACGTGCTACGCGTGCGCATGGTGACCATCGACGGCGACATCGTCGAACTCGGCGGCGGTGCACTGGATGCACCTGGCCTTGATCTTCTGGCCGTCTTCATCGGTTCCGAAGGCATGCTCGGCGTGGTGACCGAGGTCACGGTCAAGCTGGTCCCCAAGCCGCAATTGGCGCGCGTCATCATGGCTTCTTTCGACGATGTGGTGAAGGGCGGCGATGCGGTGGCGCAGGTGATCGCTGCCGGCATCATCCCGGCCGGGTTGGAAATGATGGATAAGACCTCATCGCGCATGGTCGAGCCTTTCGTCAACGCCGGCTACGACACCGATGCGGAAGCCATTCTGCTGTGCGAATCCGACGGCATGCCGGAAGAGGTGGAAGAAGAAATCGCGCGCATGAGCGCCGTGCTGAAAGCATCCGGCGCGACCGCCATTGCGGTGTCGCAGAACGAGTCCGAGCGCCTGAAATTCTGGTCCGGCCGCAAGAACGCTTTTCCGGCGGCGGGGCGCATCTCGCCCGACTACTATTGCATGGACGGCACCATCCCGCGCAAGCGCCTGGCGGAAGTGTTGATACGCATTACCGAGATGGAAAGCAAATACGGCTTGCGTTGCGCTAACGTTTTCCACGCCGGCGATGGCAACCTGCATCCGCTGATCCTGTTCGATGCCAACACCGAAGGCGAATTCCAGCGCGCCGAATTGTTCGGGGCCGATATTCTCGAATTGTGCGTCGACGTCGGCGGCACGATTACCGGCGAACACGGTGTCGGCATCGAAAAAATCAACTCGATGTGCGTGCAGTTCGCGCCGCAGGAGCGCGAGGCGTTTTTCGCGGTGAAGCGCGCCTTCGACACCGCCTTCCTGCTGAACCCGGACAAGGCAATTCCCACGCTTCACCGCTGCGCCGAGTACGGCAAGATGCACGTACAGGGCGGCCGCATCCGGTTTGCCGGCTTGCCGCGTTTTTAAGGAACGGCATGGAACCGATATTGCAACAATTCCGCGACCGAGTGGCGTCCGCCAGCGCGAGCAAAACACCGTTGCGCCTGCGCGGCGGCGGCACCAAGGACTGGTACGGGCAGGCGTTGCGCGGCGACATCCTCGATACGCGCAGCTATGCCGGCGTCGTCGCCTACGATCCGACCGAACTGGTGCTCACCGCGCGTTGCGGCACACCCTTGGCCGAGGTCGAAGCGCTGCTGGCGCAGCACCAGCAGATGCTGGCCTTCGAGCCGCCGCAGTTCGGCCCGGAGTCGACTATCGGCGGCGTGGTCGCCAGCGGCTTGTCCGGCCCGCGCCGTGCCACGGTCGGTGCGGTGCGTGACTTTATGCTCGGCGCGGTGCTCATGGATGGCAAGGGCGAGGTGTTGCACTTCGGCGGACAGGTGATGAAGAACGTCGCCGGTTACGACGTTTCGCGCCTGCTGACAGGATCGCTCGGCATGCTGGGCCTGATACTGGAAGTGTCGCTCAAAGTGTTGCCGACACCGTTTCATGAAACCACGCTGCGTTTTGACATGAACGAGGCGGACGCCATCCGGCAGTTGAATGAATGGGGCGGGCAGCCCTTGCCGATTTCCGCCAGTGCCTGGCGTGGTGGCGTACTGATCGTGCGCTTGTCAGGCGCCGAGGCGGCGGTGCAGGCGGCGCTGCAGAAAATGGGCGGCGAGGAAGAAACACAGGCGGCGCCTTTCTGGGACGCCTTGCGCAACCAGAGCAACGATTTCTTTGCCGCCGACGAGGCTGTTGGCTTGTGGCGTCTGTCGCTGCCGTCCGTGGCAGCGCCGCTGGCGCTGGCCGGCGAAACGCTGGTCGAGTGGGGCGGGGCGCAACGCTGGCTGCGCACCGAGGCAGATGCCGTCACCGTGCGCACAGTGGCGCAGCAGGCGGGCGGCCATGCCACCCTTTTCCGCGGCGGCGACAAGCGCGCCGGCGTATTTCACCCGCTGGCACCGGCCGTCGCCAACATCCACCGCCACCTGAAGAGTGCCTTCGATCCCTCCGGTATCTTCAATCCGGGACGGATGTACAACGAGTTTTAGCATGCAAACCAATCTCGCCGATTTCATCAAGCACACCCGCGAAGGCAAGGAAGCCGACGCCATCCTGCGCAAGTGCGTGCATTGCGGTTTTTGCACCGCGACCTGTCCGACCTACCAGTTGCTGAGCGACGAATTGGACGGACCGCGCGGCCGCATTTACCTGATGAAGCAAGTGCTCGAAGGTAAACCAGCCACCGAAAAAACCCAGACCCACCTCGACCGTTGCCTGACTTGCCGCAACTGCGAATCGACGTGCCCCTCCGGCGTGCAATACGGCCGCCTGGTCGACATCGGCCGCAAGATCGTCGAAGAACAGGTGCCGCGTCCGCTGTCGCAGCGCCTGCTGCGCACCGCGCTGAAAGAGGCCTTGCCGCGCAAGTGGCTGTTTGGCCCGGCCATGCGGGCCGGCCAACTACTGCGGCCGCTACTGCCCAAGGTACTGCAAAACAAGGTGCCGGCCAGACAGGATGCCGGCGCTTGGCCGACCACGCAGCATGCACGCAAGATGCTGTTGCTGGACGGCTGCGTGCAACCGTCGATGTCGCCCAACATCAACGCCGCCACCGCACGCGTGCTCGATGCGCTCGGCGTGCAATTGGTGGTGGCGCCGAAGGCAGGTTGCTGCGGCGCCATCCGCTACCACCTGAACGACCATGAGGGCGGCCTGAACGACATGCGCAACAACATCGACGCCTGGTGGCCGCAGGTCGAAGCCGGCGTGGAAGCTATCGTCATGACGGCTTCCGGCTGCGGTGTCACCGTGAAGGACTACGGCCATCTGCTGGCGCACGATGAAAAATATGCGGCCAAGGCGCAGCGCATCGCCGCGCTGACCAAGGATGTGAGCGAAATCCTGCCGGCGTTTGAAGCGACGCTGGAACAGAAGCTGCGCGGCAAGATCGGCAAGCGCGTCGCCTATCATCCGCCCTGCACGTTGCAGCACGGCCAGCAAATTCGCGGCAAAGTGGAAGGCGTGTTGCGCGCGGCCGGTGTCGATGTGCAACTGTGTGCGGACAGCCATCTGTGCTGCGGTTCCGCAGGGACGTATTCCGTGTTGCAAGCGGACTTGTCTTATCAACTGCGCGACAACAAGCTGGCCAAGTTGCAGGCCACCGCGCCGGACATGATCGTCTCGGCCAATATCGGCTGCCTGACGCATCTGCAGTCCGGTACCGACACCCCGGTGCGGCACTGGATTGAATTGATCGATAGTGCATTGATGAAGGCGGCTTGACCGGATCTGCTGCGGCACAAGAACAAGCCGGCGGCAGTGGCGGCAGTGTCCCATTTTTACGACGAATCGAGATGATCCATACCTTCGCCACCTTGCTGGTCTTTCAAACCTTGGGCGAGGGCGTCGCCTATGCGCTGTCGCTGCCCATCCCCGGCCCGGTGATCGGCATGCTGCTGCTGTTCTGCTATCTGCTGGTACGGCGCGAGGCGGTGCAAAAACTGGCACCGACCGCGCTCGCCTTCCTCAAGCATCTGTCGCTGCTATTCGTCCCTGCCGGGGTCGGCATCATGGTGCATGGACAACGGGTTGCCGCCGAATGGCTGCCGATTGCCACGGCCTTGGTAGTGAGCGCCATGGTGTCGCTGGTGGTGACCGCCGGCGTCTTGAAGTGGTTGCATAAATGACCCCGGCGCTCAACCAGATCTGGGTTTATCTGGCGGCGTCGCCGCTGCTCGGCTTGACCGCGACCTTGCTCGCCTATCAATTCGCCTATGCGCTGTATGCGCGCAGCAAATTTCATCCCCTGGTCAATCCGGTTGCCATTGCGGTGGCCCTGCTGGTGTTGATCCTGAGCGCGACCGACACGCCGTACACCACTTATTTCGACGGTGCGCAGTTCGTGCATTTTCTGCTCGGCCCGGCCACGGTGGCGCTGGC
>DATLIB010000086.1:0-2409 GCA_035539595.1 Noviherbaspirillum sp. | reverse complement strand
TTTCCGCATCTGCCGCTTGCGCCCGCATTCGCATGGGCGGGAACTTTCGCCGAAACCGAAGACGGACTGCCTTTCTTCGGCGTGCATCCGCAACTGGGGCCGCGCGTGCACTTCGCCATGGCCTACGGCGGCAATGGAATTTCCTACAGCATGCTGGGCGCCGGGTTGTTGCGGGCGTCGATTGAGAAGCGCAGGCATCCGTTGAGCGAGTTGTTCGGATTCGGCCGGCTTGAACGCTGAAGAAGTTTGGGGCCATTACGCGCATACGACGAAGGCCCAGTCTTTCCGGGTTTTATCCCGGATCGGCTGAGCCTTCTAGTCGGAGTCGGGCTTGGTCTTGTCGATTTCCGCCTTTCTCCAACGGCTGCGACTGTATTCCGACCGACGTTATCGGTACGTCAAAAACAATCGCCGTTTGTCGGCACATCTTCTTGCATATTCAAGGCCACCAGCCGCGCCCGGTCATGGCATAGCGATCGGCGGCGCGTTCGAAGGGATTACGCACGCTGACGCCGCCGCACAGCAGATAAAGAGGCAGAAATAAAGGACCCAGGACCATGTACTGGTAGACATGCGCACGTTCGTGGTCGCCGATCTTGATGCGCGGGTGGTCGCAGCGGCCGGCGCGATGTTCGTAGGTCAGGCATTCCGAATCCAGCGTGTCGCCGGTATGCAGGATGGTGTTGCCGAAGGTGATCGCCCCGCCCGGCCCCCACGGCCAACGATGGAAGACCAGCGCGAAATCCCGGCGGCTGAACTGAACGCTGGCGCCGAAAAGCAGGCCCACGCTTCCGCCGATCAGCCCGATCAGGGTGTTGGGTAGCGTCCACAGGATTCCAAGTACGCGCAACGTGGCCGAAGCGACCTTCCCCATCGGGGTTCAGTCTGCTTCCTGCGGCATCAGCAGCCACAGGATCAGGTACACCAAAATGCCGGGAAACGCGGCCGAAGCGATCGACACGATCACGAATACCGCACGCAGCAAAGTGGAGCTCCAGCCGAAACGATGCGCAATGCCGCCCATCACCCCGGCCAGCATGCGGTCGTTGAGCGAACGGGCGAAAGGTTTTGCCTGGTCAGCCATTGCGATCTCCGGGAGTCGGCATTGCGAAAGTCTAGCGCGTCAGCGCGCAGGTGCGGCCTTGTGGCGCAGTTTCTGCAACTGTCCACCGAACCAGGCCGAAGCATCCTGCTCCCTGCCCTGGCATTTCACCCGGTATGAGCGCCCGCTCACGCTGCTTTCGCTGGCGGCGCGCTGGATGAACTGTTCGGCGGTATCGACTCTGTCTTTCTTCAGCAGGTAGTCGTATTTGCGCTGCAGGTGGGCACGCGCCTCGGCCGCGCCGTACCAGCTGCCGTTGCGCTGGAACTGGCAGCCGGAATGCGACAGCGCATCCATCAGCTGTCCGATTTCCTTTTTTGCGGCCGGCGATGGTGCGGCCAAGGTCAAAGTGGAGGCCAGTAAGAGCGCGCAGAACAATAGTGCTTTCTGAAACATCATTTTCGTCCGTGTGAGAACCGTAGGAACGACGTAAGTCGCGACTTACGTCGCTCCTACAAGCGTCTCCTCAGCGTGCACGCTTGGCCAGCCATTCGTGGATGGCGGTGGGCACTTCGCGCTGGGCACGGCTGGAAACATAGATGCCTATATGGCCGCCTTTGAAACTCAACTCGGTGTAGTCGTTCGTGCCCGCAAGCTTCTGCAGCGCGCGCGACGCATCCGGCGGCACCAGATGATCCTGTTCGGCGAAAATATTGAGGATAGGCATGTCCACATAGCCCAGGTCCACCGGCTCGCCGTCGATTTCGATGCCGCCGTTGACGAAGCCGTTGCCCTGGTAGAACTGCTTGATGAACTGGCGAAAAGCCTCGCCCGCCAGATCGGGCGAATCGAAGATCCATTTTTCCATGCGCAGGAAATCCTCGACCGCGTGCTTGTCGTCCAGGATGTCGATGAGGCCCACGTATTTCTGCAGGTGCAGGCGGAACGGCTTCAACATCAGATAGCTGGAATTCATCAGATCCGCAGGCACGTTGCCCAGCGTATCGACGAACAGGTCCACGTCCATGTTCTGCGTCCAGTTGGACAGCATGTTGTCCGGCGTATGGAAATCCACCGGCGTCACCATGGTGATCAGGTTCTTGACTTTCTCCGGGTGCAACGAGGCGTAGCACAGCGAAAACGCCCCGCCCTGGCAGATGCCGAGCAGGTTGACCGCATCCAGCCCGAAGCTGCGGCGCAGATGATCGACCGCGCCGTCGATGAAACGGTTGATGTAGTCGTCCAGCATCAGGAAGCGGTCGGAGCGGTCCGGGTAGCCCCAGTCGATGATGTAGACGTCCTCGCCGCGCGCCAGCAATCCCTTCACCAACGAGCGGTCGGACTGCAGATCGACCATGTAAGGGCGG
>DATLIB010000085.1:0-2497 GCA_035539595.1 Noviherbaspirillum sp. | reverse complement strand
CATGATGACGGGGCCGACCAGCTGTCGCCATTGCACGTCTGCCTGGTGATGGTCCATGTTGCTCAAATCGAAATCCGGGTTGGTGGTTGCCGAAATACGGGCGGCCAGATGCGTATCGCGCCATGGCCGCCATGACAGGGTGTCGCTGAAGGTCAGTGCGCGTTTGTGCTGCTGCCGGTAGGGAGAAAAGACATCGCTATCGACCAGCGCGCGATCGCGCACTGCGTCCAGATTCATGGTGTGCGCACGAAACTCTATCGACGGCTTATGCGACAGCGTCGATGCCAGTTGCTGGGTCTGCGACACCGAGGTCTTGAACAAGAGCGACGTGCCCAGTTTTTCTGGCGTGTTCTGGGCAAAACCGCTCAAGGACGCGCTCAGCGTGAACGGTCGCGGGAATGCCGCCAGCCAGCGCACGTCCTCTTCCGCACGCAGCCTGAAGCCGAGCACCGGATCGCCATATTCCCGACCGCGGACGAAGACGTCAGCGAGCCGGCTGCGGGATTGATCTTCATTTTGCTTGCGCCATGACAGGCCGGTTTCGACAAAGCGCTCCGCGAGCGGGTTTTCCAATCCGCCGCTGGCTTCGATATCGCGTCGATGCTGAAACGCCACCCTTGCGCTCAAGGTGCTATCGCGTTGGCCTTCCAGCGGCTCCGCGTCCACAAAACGCACGCGTTGCGGTGCGGCCTGTGCCCTCCGTGCGCCACTCCGCAGGGGCTTCCGACTGCGGCGTTGGCGTGTAACCGGCTGGCCGCGGCATCGATGCGGCCGAAGCAACCGAGGCAACCGAAGCCCCCGGATTAATCCGTAGCTGGTGAATGCGATACAGCGATTCCGCCGCACCGGGTTGCGCTTGCAGGACCAGCGTTGACACAGGCTCGGTCAATAAGCGCTCCTCGCTGCGCACGCCATCCTTGTCGAGACGATCTATACGCACCCAGGTCGGGCCGCTAAGGCTTGCCTGTACCGGCTGCGAACGGGTGGCGATATGCCAGTCGCGCGTTACCTTTGGCTCCGGTTGGCGGGGACCGGCAAAGCGCACCCGCAGGAACTGGTTCGCATAAGGCTGTTGCAGCGACACCGAAATATGCTGCTCGCCTGCTGGAACCGGCACAGTCGTCATCACCGTTTTGCTGCCGCCCTGAAGCTGCACCGTGCGGAACAGACGGCCGTTACGCTCGATCTTTACCTCCATGGGCAAGGAGACATTGCCCGGCATTTCATCTGCCGTCAGTTCCACCAGCAGCGCGTCGGAGGACGGCGCATTGGACAGCAAAGTGGCACGCGTACCGGCGCCGATGCGCACTTCCCCCCGCAGCAAAGGCGGCAGCATCGCGGTACGGATTCTTGCCGCCGGCGATTGCGGTTCCCCCTGGGACACTTCCACCCGACGCAAGCCGGCGCTGCGATCAACCAGCGGCAACACCGACCAGCCGCTGCTTGCGCTCAACTGGTTCCATTGGCTGCGAATCTCCGGCGCCGGGTGCGCCTTGGCCAGCGCGGCGGCCAGCGCCAAGGCGCGGGAGCGCTCTGCCGGGCGGGTTTCCGCCAGCCACAGCAACAGACGCATGCGCTCTCCGGGATCGGCGGCGACAGACAACGCGCCATCGATGTCGTTTGCCGCCAGGCGAGCGGCGACAGGGTCGCGTTCCGGCAGCGGCTTGGGTAAGCCGCTCCACGTCGTCTGTTCATAAGACACGGTATGGGCGCGCAAAGAACCGTCCGCGACTAACTGGCAAGCGCCCAGGTATCCGCAAGCCGGCGCGGCATCGAGCCGGCCGGCTTGCGCCAGATGCGGCTGGAAATGCGCCGCGACGGGGGCCGGCAATACCGGCAGTTGCAGCGCAGGCCGTTCTACTTGCAGCCGCGCCACCACCGGTACGGCGCCGGCGTCGATACGCAATTCATGCACGCCTGCCGGCAGATCGATGTCGCGCGTGACCGACGCGCCCGGCAATGCCTCGCGTGTCCCGATGTCCAGTCCTGGCGTGGGCTGGTTTTGATGGAAGGGTTGCAGCCACAACTGGTCCGCGGTTTTCACTTGCAGCCAGCCGCTGAGCAATGACGCTCCGTTCTCATGCAAGGGGCGCGCCTCAACCCGTATGCGTGCTGGACCGACCACGCGGGTGACCAAGGGCTGTGCTGCCGATGCCCGCCACCAGGCAGAACGCGAATCGGATGTGATGCTGCGCAGGCTGACGCCGCCGCCATGCCGCACGAGCATGTCCGGCTGGTCTTGCCACAAACGTGCTCCTGGATGCTTTGCCTGCCATTGCAGCCAGGCGGGCACGGCTGCCAGGCGTTCCTGGTCGTTGCCGTGCAGCTTGCCGGAAATGACGCGGCCTTCTGCCAGCGCCTTGCTCCAGCCATCCGCTCCGCTTTCCTGGAAGTGGCGCTCGGCAAGATCGAACTGGCCGAACGACAACGCCCGTTGTGCCTGCCAGAAGGCGCGATCCTGCGGCGCGAGTCCCTGGCCTTGACTTTGGCCTTGCTG
>DATLIB010000084.1:0-8504 GCA_035539595.1 Noviherbaspirillum sp. | reverse complement strand
AACGTGCACGAAATAATTTCCCGATTTGTTCCACGTCTGACGGGGGCACTGCGGCGTTGCTCGTCGTCGCCATAGCTCGCTATGACTCATCCTCGCGCCTTGCATTGCCCCCGCCAGACGCGTCCAAATCGGGAAATTATTTCATGCACATTCCTAAGGCTGCGAAATTGGCGCTTACTTTGCTGTCAAAAACGGAACTTTCCACCTTTCAAGTTCACCCATCGGTAGTCAACAGGCTATCGCCCCTCATCTTGGCCTGGTCAATTTTTTCGTAAATAAAAACACATAGAGCCAAAATGAAATCGTCTTCTCCCACACGTTCTCCCTCTTTCGCGAAGCTCAATCACGCTGTACCACTAGGCACACCTGAAACTACTTCTTTCAAACCACAAGATTCAACACAATCTCATCAAGCAATAGAGTCTTCTTCTGCGCCTGGAGTAGGTAGGGAAAGCTCGGGAAGGCGAGCAATTACACAGGCTTTGACAGAAAAAGGACAAGCTGGACCAACGGCATCCGCCAGCGAATCGTCTGTAGCGCATACGAATTCAGATCTGCAAAGCCAATCAGCTTCGCAGGAAGAAAAGGATCACCTTGCGTTAGCCGGGATCAATAATTGCCTTGGCAAGATCAAAAAGATCGGTCACGAAGGCATAGAACTTTTCGAAAATCTCCACATTGGTTTGTCGAACGATGTCTGCGACACCACTGCCCAGCTTGTCAATCGCGTACTGTGCGGCGTCATTCCCGGGATACCTTTCAAAGGAAGCCTCAATAGCTTGGCGCAAGAATTCGCGCATCATCACGCGCCGCATAAAAAGACGGTTTATTTCTTGCACTTACCGGCGTTGGCGCATTCGCTGGCAGTGGTAAGAGCCGGCGACAAAGCGGTCGTATTGCAATCATGGGATGGCTATTTCTCGCTGGACGAGTGGCTGGAGGGTGGGCCACCACTCGCCACCAGTCCTTTGTTGCCTAAGCATGGTGCGCAAGCTGTCACCAACATCTCGAACCACTTGAATAGCATCTCCCACAAGGCGCAAGAAATGGATGACGACGGCTTATTCGAGGAAATGAGAAAAGTGCTCGGGGATATGGTTGAAATTATGGATATGGAGAGCGAAACGCTGCCCTTTTCCCATGCAGCCAATGGCGCTGGACTCGAGGTGCACTGGTCCAAGGCCCCCGTCAGTAATGACGAATGAAGCAGCTTTTCTCTCACTTTCGCTGCCCCCCAACCGCCTAATTCTTGCAAAGTCAATGAAGGCGTATCGTTCTGTACAGATCAACCAGGCCGCGTTCAAGAGACGTGGCAGCCGACAACGACGTGAGCGACGAAACCGCGTTTCATTGGAATGTACGTGATGTCGGCTGCGAAGACGTGAGAGGGCGATTAGAGGCATGTTCAACATAAGCGATACGCCAGCAGCGTTATAGCGCCAAGCTGGAGATCGATCGCGTCAGCGCCTGTGCTCGTGCTTCGCCGACGGTTGAGCAGATCGTTGTAGATGCGGTCAGAGCCGTACTGCGTCTCCTGCGTCAAGGAAGGCTTCGACGGCGTCAATCCCTTTTTCTTTCCAGCCGTTGCTGCGCGTGGTGTTGATGCTGGCAAGCACCTCGGTCATCTTGCATTTCAACTGGGATGCGACTGCCGCCAATTCTTATGGGCTATTGACTATGGGTGCTGATTCAGCCGTCCTGCGGACGGCGTTATGGATTTTTTTACCCTTGATTTACCCTTGAATAAGCGAGAACGGTTTAACCTGGATATGGGAAGCCTCTGCACACGCCGACAATGCCTGCTTCACTTGTTCCACGTGATCGTCGGAAGTAAATATCAGCTTGATATCTTTGGGCAAAACAGATCCCTTGACACCAAATTCAAATCCAAAATCGGCTTCATTTGAATCTACCTTTTCACCAAATGGATTAATGTCAATGCCATATAAAACCGGGAAATTATCTGAAACCAGCTTTTTTTCCGCCTCCGACATGTTATTCCACTGGCTCAAACGTCCTTCTGAAAACTTATTTTTTGCCTTGAGAAATTCCTGGATACCATCGCCATCCTGCACATTAGAAACATCGCTCATGCGTTCACGTTCTGTTTCTGGGCTCCACTTCCCCGCATTAACATGACTGGAATAATTAAAACCAATTTCGAAATTTTGTTTTCTTACCGTTGAGATATGGTCTTTATTAAATGCCTTCTCATGGAGAGCATAACCAGCCTCTCCGCTGAACGGATAAATACCTCGTTTCAACATCTCTCCCATCGGGAGCAAATGTCCTTTTATTTGATCATCGGGTGAAGTAAATGCCAACAGGCTGGACGAACGCGACCCGTGAAACAGTTGGCTACCTGCTGTTTCTTTGTCGATTTTTGTTCTGCTCAGCTTTATACCGCTTGCGCTAATAATGGTGTCTGGGCTGATATCGATTTTGAAATTCGGGCGCTTGCGAGCGCCAAGGGTTTTCGGATTCGAACTATTTGCAGCTGCGTTACCGCTACCAGATGGAGTTTGAAGCGGTAACTCTTTATTTTCTGTCTTTTTGAGTTGTTCAATTAGGCCTTGTTGGATAGCTTTTCCATAATTTTCCTGATGAATCGGCGGAGTCTCTTGGCCCTTGGCTTTTTTTTCGCCCGTCTTTAAATTCACGAACGCTTCTTTATGTCTTAATTCATGCGCTGGTGGATCTACATCGGAGGTGCTCTGCGAGAGCTCCGGCAAGCTAGAAGAGGAAATCGTACGGTTTAGATTTGACTTCATCACGTCACCTGTCTTTGTTGTTCAGTCTGATTCTGATGCGAGAGACGAGGATCAGATGTTGACAGATCATCGGTCGCTCAAACACCCTGATCTCCGTTAAGAGAGCGTCCGTTGAATCCGTGGCACCTCGAACAGCAATAGTTCCATTTCGCGTACGACAGATGGCTCCTGGCCGATTTTTTCGGCCAATGCGGTCAACACCAGTGAATTGCCCTTCCATCGTTCAACTGGCATCAGCCACGCTTAGTCGCACCTCAAGCCTGCTTGTCTTTGGCCGTCGAAGCCGCTTGACCAAGCCTTCTATCGCCCCCATGAGCCACCCGCCTTTCTGGCGACGCGTCAACGCCTGCAACTCCAGCGCCGCGCGTGCTTCGCCAATACGGCGGTTGACCAAATCATTGTAGATGCGGTCAGCCTGCTTGCGCCGCCATACCGCATCTCCGGCGTCAAGGAAGGCTTCGACGGTGTCGATCACTTTTTCTGTCCAGCCGTTGCTGCGTGTGGTGTTGATGCTGGCGAGGACCTCGCTCATCTTGGATTTCAGCTGGGAGGCGACTGCCGCCAGTTCGGCACGCACCGGCTCCTGTTGTCCGAAGGGTGTGTCTTGAACGGCGGCGAGCGCGGCGGCGACTTCGGTTTCGCTGAGCAGTCCGTATTCCTGGAACCCGGCGAGGCTGCTCAGTCCGCGTCGTTGCTGGGTGGTGTCGCGCGATAGCAGGTCTTTACAGGCGCGATGGCAGGTGTCCCAGGCGAGCCAGCGATAAACGAAGTCCAACCCGGTACCTTTGATGTTTTGCAGGCCCATGATGCGGTTATGAAAACCCGGTGGGGTGGCGTCGCGAATGGCTGCGATGACGGCGTCGCCGCTCGCGTAGTAATTCTCCACCACCACGATGCGTTGCTCGAACCATTGCCACAGTTGCTGGCGCAAGGCTTGATCGAGTTCCGGCTCCGGCTTGTTTCCGGCGTGCTGGCAGCGTTGTTCGAGCACGGCATATTCCTGCAGTGTCGTGACGTCGCGTGTATGAAAATGGATGACTTCCTTGGCATGCGCCAGGCCGAGCGGCGACAGGGAGGATTCCAGCGTTTGCGGATTGCCGGAATGGGCCACCAGGTCAGCGGGTGCGCCGATCCCCTGCAACATCACCCCAAGCCGTGCGGCGACATGCGCAGCGGTGTGAACGATGCGATAGTCGCGCGCCAGCGTGGCGAGCATGTTGGCAGCGCCGCTGTCCGCGCCATGTTGCGGCCACAGGGTCAGGCCCTGCGCGTGTGCATCCCATGCCTCGCGCAGGTAGCCGCGCAAGCCGTCCAGGTTGGAGCCGATCAGTACGTGGAAGTCGGCCCTGAGATCCTGGGTCAGTACGCCGGCAAATACGCGGGAGCGGGCGATGCGGTCGGCGCGATTGTTGACAACCGTGCTGATGCACACGCTCGGTTCGGTGTACGGATCCTGGCGGTCGAAGCCCAGGCGTTTCCAGTTGCCCAGGCAACCGTAGCGCTCGTTGGCCGACATGCCGTTCGAGAATTCCAGCTGCCGGGTGCTGACCTGCGCGACCGGAAACGTTTTCAAGACGCCGAGGTCGGGGACGACGCGGTCCGCCATCGCTTTCAGCGCGAAGTCGTAGCCGATGCCCATTTCAGCGCCCAGCGCCGCAACCAGGGCAATGTTGTCCGGGTGTTCCTGATACGGAAAACGCGCGAGGATGTCGGGCGCGATCATGCCGGATTCCAGCCAGCCTACGCCCTTGAGTTCGGTGCCGAGTTGGTCCGCTGCGGTTTGCAGGATCGGCCGCATCTGCTCTTCCGTCGTCAGCAGTACGCGTTGCTTGGGAATGAATTCCGTCATGACTTGCGGGATATTGATGCCGGCAGGTCCTTGCAGGTCTTCATGGTCCGGGAAGGTGTTGGTCAGGGTGGCATAGTCGTCGCGCATCCAGGCACGTTGCAACAAGCGCACGAAGGCCGGCGTCAGCGCCATGCATTCCCACAAGAACACTTCACAGCCCAGGCGATGGGCGAGACGCACCACGTTGTATTGTTCCCAGATCGTGGCCTTGTCGTAGGGGCGAAACAGGAACATCTCGCGCAGATCGCCTTGCGCCGGCGAATACAGAAACATGGCCTCGCAGCCGGTGGTCTTGCTGACGATGGAATAGCCCATGGCGTTGAACATCGCCGCCTTCAAGCGCTCGGTTCCCGACTTGCCGCGCGTACCCCAGCCGCCGACCACCAGCGGAATGCCGTTTCTGGCCTGCCGCATGCGGTGGTTGACCCACACATGCTGACCGACGAACCCGGCGATGGAGAGACCGATAAAGATGCCAAGGTCGAACAAGCTGTTGTCGTAGGGTGAGAAAAAATAATTCTCCATCCGGCTCTGCAGTTCGGGGATCGGCAGTGCCGCCAGGGCGGGAAAGAACCGGGTGACGGCGGTGTCGGGGCTGGTGTTGGGATAGGGGCGATAGCGCACCTGAAATCCCAGCGCCGAGATCATGCGCAGGTAGCTGGCGGGATGGCTGGCACTGCCCTCGGTCCAGTTACGCGCGGCAGCAAACTGTTCAAATTGACGCGTGAGCGTGGCGCGCATGGCGAGTCGCTTGGTCAAGCCGCCTGGCGCAGCGACTTCGGTAATGCCTTCGGCGGTGTACAGACGCAAGGGGCCGGCGGAAGGACTTTCGTCGAGCAGGGACAGCAGTTCATCGACCAGCGGCAGATACGGTCTCCAGCCGGCCTCGCTGCCCATATGCAACGGCTCGCCGGGAACCTTGGTTTGCGCCAGCTCGCTCAAGATGGCGGACGGTGCCCGGACCGTGCCTTGAAAGGTGCGTCCGGTGGTGTGGTTGAATGCCTGCCGCTTGTCGGGGGAAGGATGGTTCCACTCATGCAGCAGCCGCCACAGACGGAAGCCGAAGCGGTGTCCGCGCCATGCACGCCAGCCGTTGCGCTGGCGCTCCAGTCCGATGCCATGATCGCGCTGGCTGAGACAGGCAAGCACCCTTCCCATGCGGTCGGTGTCGGTCGTCGTGGCGTCCGTCATGGGCAAGGCTTTGGGTGTGCCGCCGGGCGTGCAATCGCGGGCGATGCTGGCGAACTGCTGTGCCAGGGCTTCGCTCTGTGGGTCGGTGCGGCACAGGATGCGCTCGCGTGTTTCCGCCGCCCAGCGGCGTACCGTCAGCGCCTGGCTTTCGACATGCAGGTATTCGATTAACGGCAACAACAATGCCACCCACTGCGTACGCCGCGCATCGTTCAACGCGAGCGTGCCGTCTTCCACCGCCTTCAAGGCCACGCGCAGGCAGAACACGTCGCGCTCGCCTTGCAGGGCAGTCGCCATCCAGGCAAGCGCATCCTCGTAAAGCGTTTCGTTCAACACCAGCCGCGGTAATTGAATCAACGCAGCGGCGCGCACCTGCACCACCGGGTCGTCCAGGCCGAGCACGGGCCAGCAGTTGCGGACGATCTCATCCCTTGCAGCGACCAGCGATTGCGCCACGCCCTGACGCACGAAGGGGCTGGGGTCGTCCAGCGCAGCGGCGTACAGTTGTTCCTGTTTCGACGCCAGCGTGGGAACCGTGCCCATCAATTCGATGGCATAGCGCCGCACGAATAAATCATCTCCGCCTGCCTTCTCTCGCAAACGCTGCGCGACGACGTCGGCAAACTTGTCTTGCGCGATCATCGACAGCAGCAACAAGGCTTCGCGCTGAATCCACACGTCGAGACGCTTGTCGAGGGCGGCGCGATACAGGTAAGCGGTCGTTGTATCGCTGATGGCGTGCATCGCCAGTTGCGGAGAGACCGTTTGCAAGACGCGCGCCAGCGCACGGAATGCTTCGGTACGCACCCTGGCGTCGCCGTCCCATTTCAGCAGCGGCAAGATCATGTCTTCCAGTGCCAGCACGCTCCATGCGACTTCCTGGTCCTTGACGCTGCCCAGATAACGCACGCCGATCCGGCCCAGGGATTGCAGGCAGAAGCTGAGCATGCGCTCTGCATTCGATATCCGAATGCGCGCCCGGTCCTGCACGGCATCCGCGCCGAACCAGCGCCGAAACGCCTTGGCGTCGCCGCGCAACTGTGTGCCCGTCGCGCCGAGTTCCTGTGCGTAGTCGAGGATAATGCGCCGCCGGTCTTCGTCCGATCTGCCCACGGCATAGCGACGGGTAAAGTCGCCCTGCCCTGCGCGCAGCGTGGCGATGTCCTGCACCAGACGCGTGATGTGCGACTGCATGTAACGCGCCGCAAGCAACTCTGCGGGGTAGATGTGGCGTGCATCCTGCCGTTCCAGCCAGGCAGGCCAGTCGGCGGCCAGCATGGCGACGTGCCGCCGTTCCAGCCGCACCTCATGCGGTTGCAAATCCTGATTCAACAAGTTCGCGAGCAAATTTTCCTCCCGCACGGCCATTATTCTTCCTCCATGTTGTTACGTGGTGCGGGCATGCGCCAGCTGCGCAGCCCGCTGAAATCGATGTCACTCCGGCTGAAGTCGCGCAGTTGTCTGCCCGGTCCCCAATGCCAGCGCAGTTCGATGCCGCCCCAGGTAGACGCGGTATCCATATCGCGCCGCAGTTCCGCTGTGACCTCGACCCGATTTCCTGCGTCCAGCCACCAATCGCCGCTGGCGCCGAGCCTGAGTTCGCGGCGGGTGGTGTTGAAGGGCCGGTCGGCATCTCCCCAGTAGCGGGTTGCTCGCGCGCCGACTTCCATGATGACGGGGCCGACCAGCTGTCGCCATTGCACGTCTGCCTGGTGATGGTCCATGTTGCTCAAATCGAAATCCGGGTTGGTGGTTGCCGAAATGCGGGCGGCCAGATGCGTATCGCTCCATGGCCGCCATGACAGGGTGTCGCTGAAAGTCAGTGCGCGTTTATGCTGCTGCCGGTAGGGAGAAAAGACATCGCTATCGACCAGCGCGCGATCGCGCACTGCGTCCAGATTCATGGTGTGCACGCGAAACTCTATCGACGGCTTGTGCGACAGCGTCGATGCCAGTTGCTGGGTCTGCGACACCGAGGTCTTGAACAAGAGCGACGTGCCCAGTTTTTCTGGCGTGTTCTGGGCAAAACCGCTCAAGGATGCGCTCAGCGCGAACGGTCGCGGGAATGCCGCCAGCCAGCGCACGTCCTCTTCCGCGCGCAGCCTGAAGCCGAGCACCGGATCGCCATATTCCCGACCACGCACGAAGACGTCGGCGAGCCGGCTGCGTGATTGGTCTTCATTTTGCTTGCGCCATGACAGGCCGGTTTCGACAAAGCGCTCCGGAAGCGGGTTTTCCAATCCGCCGCTGGCTTCGATATCGCGTCGATGCTGAAACGCCACCCTTGCGCTCAAGGTGCTATCGCGTTGGCCTTCCAGCGGTTCCGCGTCCACAAAGCGCACGCGTTGCGGTGCGGCCTGTTCCTCTGTGCGCCACTCCGCAGGGGCTTCCGACTGCGGCGTTGGCGTGTAACCGGCTGGCCGTGGCATCGATGCGGCCGAAGCAACCGAGGCAACCGAAGCCCCCGGATTGATCCGTAGCTGGTGAATGCGATACAGCGATTCCGCCGCACCGGGTTGCGCTTGCAGGACCAGCGTTGACACAGGCTCGGTCAATAAGCGCTCTTCGCTGCGCACGCCATCCTTGTCGAGACGATCTATACGCACCCAGGTCGGGCCGCTAAGGCTTGCCTGTACCGGCTGCGAACGGGTGGCGATATGCCAGTCGCGCGTTACCTTTGGCTCAGGCTGGCG
>DATLIB010000083.1:0-8588 GCA_035539595.1 Noviherbaspirillum sp. | reverse complement strand
GAAGTCGGCCCTACCCACCCGCTGACACTGGCACTGGACGATATGCGCAGAGAAGGCGCGGCAATCAGGCAACTCACGCTCGCGCCATTGTCCGAAGCGACGCTCGGCACCTACCTTGGCGCCATGCTGCAATGCGAACGCGACGCGGCAGCTCCATTGGCGCGTTTGATTTACCAGAAGACAGCCGGCAATCCGTTTTTCGTGAGCCAGTTCATTACTGCGGTGGTTGAAGAACGCATGATTGCATACGATGCCGCTGCCAGAACCTGGCGCTGGGATCTGCACAGAATCAGCGCCAAGGGCTACACCGATAACGTGGCCGAACTGATGATCGACAAGCTGGCGCGACTGCCCGCCCCGGCGCAGGCAGCGCTGCAATGGCTCGCCTGCCTGGGCTCGAGCGCACCGGAAGCCATGCTGGTGACGCTGTGCGGCCAGCCGGAAGAGAAGACGCAAGCCGCACTTTCAGCAGCCGTCCGTGCCGGGCTCATCCTGCATACACCCGGTACCATCAGGTTTTTGCACGACCGGGTGCGGGAGGCGGCCTACTTGTCCATTCCTGCTGCATCGCGTGCGGCACTGCATTTGCAAATCGGCCGGCTGCTATTGGCCGGCAAGACACAAGCACAGATCGAGGAAGCGGTATTCACCATCGTCGACCACTTCAACCGTGGTGCCGATAGCATTACCGATGCGAACGAAAGGGCATTGCTGTGTCATCTCAATTTTCTGGCCGGGAAGAAGGCCAAGGCGTCGATTGCCTATAGCTCGGCGCGCAGCTTCCTGGACCGGGCCATGGCGCTATTGCCTGCTGATGCATGGCGGACGCTGTATCAGAATACCTTTGCACTCATGCTGGCATTGTCCGAATGCGAATATCTTGCCGGGAATCTCGAGCGCGCCGAACAGCTTGCGGATCTGATTCTCGCCAACGCACAATCCCGTCGTGATCGCGCCCATGTGTACTTGCTGCGTTTGCAGCTCTACCAGATGGGAGGGCGATTCGATGACGCATTGAACATCATGCTCGAGGCCGCCCAGCTATTCGACATGAGGTTTCCATTGACAGTACCGGAGGTTGAGGCAGCAACCGAGGCAGAGATGCGCGACATCTCAGCCTATTTGCAAGGCCGGCGTATCGCCGATATTGCCAATGCTGCGCTCCTTGACGATGCCGACATGGGCATGGCCATCGCGTTCCTGGTCGAGGCGTTCCCCGTTGCTTACCTGATTCGGCCAGATTACTTTACGCTGATCATCGCCAGGGCGGTGAAGCTTTCCCTGCATTACGGAAATAGTGAAGATGCCTGCAAGGCATATAGCGTCTACGGTTGCACTCTGGCCGCTCTTACAAACGACATCTCGGCTGGCATCGAATTTTCCGAGATGGCGCTTGAGCTGAACCGGAAACTGCATGGCCGCCGGCGCACGGGCCGGATGCTGATGATGCATGCCTGCGGGATCAGTCCCCTGAAAAATGCCATCGCCAATGTTGTGCCGACGATGGACCAGGCTCTTGCCGCCTGCATCGAAAGCGGCGATCTGGTCTATGCCAACTACGTCGCCATGGCCTATTTCTGGTTCATGCTGCAAAAGGGGGACACGCTCGATGAGATATGGCACACGGCGCACCGGCATGGCGAGTTCGTTCGGCAAAGCCACAATGAGACGGTTTATCACGCGATCCGTTTTCAGCAACAGTTGGTGACAAGCCTGAAGGGCCAGGCGCCTGCACCGGCCAGCATGGATGACGCTGATTTCGATGAAAGGGCTGCCTGGTCCGCAATGGAGAAGGCAGGTTTCGGTCTCGGCATCGAAAACACTTATATTCTCAAGCAGATTTCGGCTTTTTTTTATGGCGATTACGCCGGTGCGTTGGCTGCAGCCCAGCAGGCCGCCAAGGTATCGAATAAAAGGCTCAAGCGGATTTATACAGAATCTTTTCATCATTCTTATTTGGGACTGACCCTGGCCGCCCTTTATCCGCAAGCCCCTGCTGCCGAGCAGCGCCAGTTTGCCGCCATGCTGGCAGAGGAACTGGCGCGGCATAAATTGTGGGCCGATCATTGTCCGCAAAACTTCCTGAACTGCTACGCATTGCTTGGTGCGGAGATCGCCCGCATCGAAGGACGCGAGCACGACGCTGAGCGACTGTATGAACAGGCGATTCACTCCGCTCGTGAAAACGGCTTCATCCAGAATGAGGCAACCGCATTTGAGCTGGCATCAGCGTTCTATCGGGCGCGTGTCTTCGAGCTCATCGCCGACACCTATCTGCGCGAAGCGCGCGCCGGCTATACGCGCTGGGGCGCCGATGGCAAGGTCGCACAACTCGATGCCCGCTATCCGCAATTGCACACGCAGCCCGCCTCGGCATCCATGCTTGCCGAGGGCTGCGCTGTGGTGCCGCTGGATGTGCTGTCGGTCACCAAGGCTTCGCAAGCCATCTCCAGCAGGATCGTACTGAACGAGCTGGTCGACACGCTGCTGCATATCGTTCTGGAAAACGCCGGCGCGCAAACCGGCTGTCTGC
Organism: Noviherbaspirillum sp.; assembly: GCA_035539595.1. GTDB lineage: Bacteria > Pseudomonadota > Gammaproteobacteria > Burkholderiales > Burkholderiaceae_D > Noviherbaspirillum. The sequence continues at coordinate 6,055 of DATLIB010000083.1, read as the reverse complement.
TGCTGTGCGGCAGCGAAGGATTGGAAGTCGCAGCCGAAGCCACCGTTGATCAGGGCGTGGTTCAGATGCGTTTTTACGACAGGCAAGCACCGGATGAGGCTTCCTTGCCGACGGCTATTCTCAATTATGTTCGGCGCAGTCGGGAGCAGGTATTGTTGCCGGACGTGGCGCAAGCACATCCATTTTCGACAGACGCCTACTTTACGCACCATCATCCGAAGTCGGTGTTATGCCTGCCCATCCTGCGTCAGGACGCACTGATCGGGTTGCTATACCTGGAGAACAATCTCGTCACGCACGCTTTCGCGCCGGAACGCGTGACGGTGTTGAATTTACTGGCGGCGCAGGCCGCCATCTCGTTGGAAAACGCCCAGTTCTATGCCAACCTGCAGCAGGAAAATCGCGAGCGCAAACGAGCCGAGGATGCGTTGCAAAAAAAGGAGGCGCGGATTCGGCGTCTGGTGGACGCCAATATCATCGGCGTGTATTTTGCGGATCTCAGTGGCGGCATCAGCGAAGCGAACGACGCATTTCTGCAACTTACCGGTTACTCGCGGCAAGACCTGCGCTCGGGCGCCATGCGCTGGACCGACATGACGCCGCCGGCATGGCGTGCGCGGGATGAACAGGCAATCAACGAACTCAAGAAGACCGGGATTGCCACACCCTATGAAAAGGAATACATCCGCGAGGACGGCAGTCGCGTTCCAGTGCTGATCGGCAGCGCAATCATTGAAGGAACTTCGGACCAGGGGGTAGGTTTCGTGCTCGACCTGAGCGCGCGCAAGCAAGCAGAAGAGCGGATTCGCCATATGGCGCACCATGACGCATTGACCGAATTGCCCAATCGCACTCTGTTGCAGGACCGTATAAATCAGGCCATCGCCTATGCGCATCGCAATCAGAGGAAAGTGGGCATTCTTTTCATCGATCTGGATTATTTCAAGAACATTAACGATTCGCTCGGTCACTACATCGGTGATGTCGTGTTGCAAATGACGGCTATCCGCTTGCAAAATTGTTTGCGAGAAGGCGATAGCGTGGCCCGGCTGGGCGGCGATGAATTCGTCCTTTGCTTGTCTTTGCTCAACGATAGCAGCGACGCTACACGAGTGGCACAAAAGGCGCTCGATACCCTGGCGCAGCCTTTCATCGTCGAGGGACACGAACTGCATATCAGCGGCAGCATCGGCATCAGCCTTTATCCCGATGACGGCACCGATGTAAAAACCTTGATGCGCACTGCCGATACGGCGATGTACCATGCCAAGGAAACGGGCCGCGGCCATTTTCAGTTCTTCACCGAGGCGCTCAACGATGTAGCGCAGCAGCGTCTTGAGGTGAACAACCAATTGCGTTATGCATTGGCTCACAATGAGTTTGTCTTGCATTACCAGCCGCAGGTGGACATGGAAAGCGGCACTATATTTTCAGTCGAAGCGCTGCTGCGGTGGCAGCCACCGGGAACACAGCCGATTTCCTGCGGCGCATTCATCGCGAACGCGGAAGAGTCCGGCCTGATCGTGCCGATCGGCGAGTGGGCGTTGCGCCAAGCCTGCAAGCAGCTGAAGATCTGGCGCGATGCGGGCCACACAGAATTAAAAGTCGCAGTCAACCTGTCGCCCCGGCAGTTGGAACAAGCCAACTTCTGTAGCCTTATCGAGCAAATTTTGGATGAAGCAGAAATTCCCGCCACCACCCTTGAACTGGAAATCACTGAAGGCGTTCTGATGCCACCTAACGAACGCAATCTTGCCACGCTTACCCAGCTTAGCGGCATGGGAATACAACTGTCGGTGGACGATTTCGGCACCGGCTATTCGAGCCTGTCTTATTTGCAACGCTTTCCGGTGCATGCGCTCAAGATTGATCAATCGTTTGTACGCGACATCGGCAAAGATCAGAATGACATCGCGCTAATCACAGCCATCATCGCGATGGCGGCCAGCTTGCACCGGAAGGTTCTGGCCGAAGGTGTGGAAACCCTGCAACAGGTTCAGTTTCTCCGCGCGCATGGCTGTCTGGCTGCACAGGGTTTTTACTACAGCAAAGCCGTGCCAGCGAACGCCCTGACGGAATTGCTCAGGTCAAATTCGAAGTTAAAAACTGTCTGATCGCCGCCGCCATCACGCAGGTAATAAGTCGGGAATCCCCAACAGGTGCAGCCTCGCAGGTGCGCGAGCCCTTCTTGGCGTGGGAAGTGCAATTGATAACTTCAAGAAATGAAAATTGCCTGAAGAGCGGTAACCGGACGAATCACGCCTGGTCGATCAGTGGTGGTATGTTTTCACGTTCTTTGACACAATATGCGGAAATTTTCATTCACTGTGGCATGAACTGGGTGTCTGGGTGTCGCATAGGGCTGAAAAATCCCTTAAAAATCAAGAGCACCGTTTTTCGCGTTCTGTGACACCCGACATTCCAAAGCTTCACCGTTAGTGAAAAAAGTCGCCCGATAAAAGCCAAATCGCATACTCCCTGAAAACCGGACCGGCAATAAGGCAGACCCCTTGTCGTGTCCAAACTCGTCCTAAAAATAGAGGAATCATCAATGAACGAAATCATCAGCATTCTCAATAGCTATATTTGGAGTCCGGCACTGATCTATCTGTGTCTAGGCGTGGGCTTGTACTTCTCGATTCGCACGCGCTTCATGCAGGTACGTGGCGTCAAGGAAATGATTCGCCTGATGCTTGAAGGTAAGAGTTCGGACTCTGGCGTGTCCTCATTCCAGGCATTGGCAATGTCGCTGTCGGGTCGCGTCGGCACCGGCAACATCGCTGGCGTCGCGACCGCCATGACTTTTGGCGGCCCGGGTGCGGTTTTCTGGATGTGGATGGTGGCGTTCCTGGGCGCTTCCACCGCCTATATCGAATCGACCCTCGCCCAAATCTACAAGGAGAAGGACGATAAGGGCCAGTACCGCGGCGGTCCTGCTTACTACATTGAGAAGGCGATGGGTCAAAAATGGTACGCGTGGATCTTTGCGGTATCGACAATCGTCGCCACCGGTCTGCTGCTGCCTGGCGTTCAGGCCAATAGCATTGCCTCGGGTCTGCAGAATGCGTGGGGTGTCGACAGCGGCGTGAGTGCTGCCGTCATCGTGATCCTGCTCGGCTTCATCATCTTTGGCGGTGTCAAGCGTATCGCGCACTTCGCCGAAATCGTGGTGCCCTTCATGGCACTCGCCTACATTCTCGTTGCGATGGTGATCGTGCTGTTGAACATCGGTCAGCTGCCCTCAATGATTGCGTTGATCTTCAAGAGTGCCTTCGGCTTTGAGGCTGGTTTCGGCGCGATGCTGGGCTTGGCGGTGCAGTGGGGCGTCAAGCGCGGTGTGTATTCCAACGAGGCTGGTCAAGGTACCGGTCCGCACCCGGCGGCTGCAGCTGAAGTGTCACACCCGGCCAAGCAAGGCTATGTGCAGGCATTCTCGGTCTATATCGACACCTTGTTCGTTTGCTCGGCGACCGCCTTCATGCTGCTGGCAACGGGTATGTACAACGTGAAGAGCCCCGACGGCACGATGGTCGTCAACGGACTGCCGGGCATGGATGCTGGCCCGGGCTATACGCAGGCTGCGGTCGAAACGGTGTTGCCTGGCTTTGGCGCCACCTTCGTGGCATTGGCGCTGTTCTTTTTCGCCTTCACGACAATTGTCGCTTACTACTACATGGCTGAGACAAACATCGCCTACATCAACCGCAAGGCGCATCGCCCTTGGCTCAGCTTTGTGCTGAAGATCGCCATGCTGTGTGCGGTCACCTACGGCTCGGTGAAGAGCGCGGGGGCCGCATGGGATCTGGGCGACGTGGGAGTCGGTCTGATGGCGTGGCTCAACATCGTTGCCATCCTGATCTTGCAAAAACCCGCTCTCATCGCCCTGAAGGATTACGAAACGCAAAAGAAGCAAGGGAAAGACCCCGTTTTCGATCCGGTCAAGCTGGGCATCCGCAATGCCGAGTTCTGGGAAACCTATGACCGCACGGACACTGTCACCACGACGAAACAAACGGCCAGCGTTGGTAGCGAGCAGTCGAAAGCCGTGCACTCCTGAAATGCAGTCTGAGGAAAAGACCTGATCGTTTTGCTTTGCGAAACGATCTCGAAACGATCTTCTTGTTATCCATGAAACGCCGCTCTGAGAGCGGCGTTTTTATTTATACATATTGATTCATTCTGCCGACGAAATTCAAACCTGTTTCTTTGCAGGCGCTTTTTGTGACACGTCATTAGGATCGATTCCCACCGATCCCCCCTCTTATGGGGCAGAACCGTTTCTTCGAACGCACCGTTGGAAATCAATAGCACACTTGATCTTTATCCAGCTGCGCTCCTGAGATTTATCTACCCTTCTCCTTCCCGCTGCCTTTTCAACAGCATTTGCATTTCCTTTTTAATGAAGGAGTAACTATGAAATTGGACAATAGAAAGCATCTCGAAAGCGTTGCAAAAGAAGAGATGGAAAAAATGTTTGCCTCCGTTCCCAAGGCAGGTGAATTTCATACGGGTCCGTGGATTGACCGCGAATACTACCGGCGCCACTTGATCGAGACGGTGCTGCGCATTCGCCTGAACAACGAAGTCGATGCTTACGCGCTCTACAAAATCGGCTCCAAGGACAACAATCTGGCCGCCGTGCTGGCACAGTACCTGGCGGAAGAATATGGTCATGAAGGTTTGTTCATCCGCGATATCGGTAAATTCGGCTTGTCGCATGCAGACCTGGACAAGATGGAGCCCTTCAATGCAACGGAAAAATTGATCGGCTATTTGTACTACAGCATCAACCGCGACGGCCCTTTGCCTACGATGATCTGGAACTGGTTTGTTGAATGGTATTCCGACCAATACAACAAAGGCATCACCCAAAAAGCGGCGGCGGCATTCGGCGACGAGAAGGTGAAAGGTTCGCTCGGACATATCGAATACGATGAATCCCATAACCACGACGACCTCATGTGGAACGCCGTTGAACGGGCGATCAACGGCTGGGGCGACATGGAAAGAGCGGAAAACTATCTGCGCAATTTCGTGCGCTTGATCGGCGAATATTTTGGCGAACTCCATGAAAACGCCGCAGAAGAGCAGCAAGTAGCCGCCGCGTAAGATCAAGGGGCAAGCATGAGCATCGTTATCGTTGAGCCGGCGTCATCGGGAGTGGCGCTGGTTGAAGCTGCCCATCGGATGCGGGAAGACGTTTTTGTATTGACTGCCGATCAGGACGATCGCCAGATTCCAGCGGCATGCAGGGATTTGGCTACCTCAGTGATCGCAGTAGACACCAACGATGCAGACGCCGTCTTCCATGCGGCGCAGCACATCGACCGCCAAGGAAAACTGAAAGCCATTATTCCCGGCTTCGAGTACGCGGTTGATGTCGTGGCGAAGGCTGCATCGCGACTCGGCTTGCCCCATCTTTCCGTGCAGGCAGCAACACTGACGCGTAATAAGTACGCATGTCGGGAACGCATCCAATCGCTTGGTCTCGAGGTGCCGCGCTACGCGCTGATCGGCAATCGATCTGATGTCGAGCGTGCGGCATCCGAAGTCGGATTTCCCGCCGTGATCAAGCCGGTTGACGGTTGCGGCAGTTTGCTGGTGCGACGGGTGGATTCTCTCGAAGAATTGCATGGCGTCTTGGGCAATGCCGTCAACACAAGCCACCTGGACATGGGCAAACAGGTCGGAACAACATTGTTACTTGAAGAGTTTTTGGATGGACGCGAATTCAGTATCGAAGGCTATGTGGATCGAGCACATCCGCATGTCGTCGCGATCACCGAAAAACAACTGGGGCCCGAGCCGTTTTTCGTGGAGATGGGGCATGTCGTTCCGGCTGCCCTGCCCCCGGACGACAGCCAGGCGCTAGCCGCTTATATCGAGCAAGTGGTGCGCGCAATCGGTCTTGACCTGGGCGTGTTTCATGCCGAGGCCAGGATGACGAAGCGTGGCCCTGTTCTGATTGAAATTGCAGCACGTCTTGGCGGCGATCGCATCTACCGCCTGGTGGAATTGACGCAAGGATTGTCACTGCCGGCGACGATGATCCGCA
>DATLIB010000082.1:0-14289 GCA_035539595.1 Noviherbaspirillum sp. | reverse complement strand
GCCGCGCAGGAATAACTTGTGCAATTTGGCGGTCGTAGCGGGAGGCGATGCAAGGCGCGAGGAGGAGTCATAGCGGGCTATGGCGACGACGAGCAACGCTGCAGCGCGCCCGCTACGGCAAGCAAAATTGTGCAAGTTATTCCTGTGCGGTGCCTAAACAGCGGCAACAAGAAGAAGACAAGGAGAAGTCACGATGGAAGGATATTTGCTGGACTGGGCCAGCCTGCTGCTACGTTGGCTGCACGTCATTGTCGCCATCGCCTGGATTGGCTCATCGTTTTACTTTGTCTGGCTGGATAACAGCCTGCAAGCGCCGACCGACGATGCGCTGAAGCAGAAAGGTGTGGGCGGAGAATTATGGGCGGTTCACGGCGGCGGATTCTACAATCCTCAGAAATACCTCGGTGCGCCACCCAAGCTGCCGCAAGACCTGCACTGGTTCTATTGGGAGTCGTACAGCACATGGCTGTCCGGCTTTGCCTTGTTCTCCCTCGTCTATCTATTCAATCCCAAAATCTTTTTGATCGACCCGGAGATCGCCGCCCTGACGCCGATGGCCGCCACCGTCCTCGCGCTGGCATTCCTGATGGTCGGCTGGATCGTGTACGACCTGCTGTGCCGCATCCTGCAACAACGGGAGCGCTTGCTTGCGGTGTTAACAATCGCCTATATCGTGGCGGCATCCTGGGCCGCGTGCAACTTGTTCTCCGGCCGTGCCGCCTTTCTCATCGTCGGCGCGATGATGGCCACCATCATGAGCGCGAACGTGTTCTTCTGGATTATTCCCGGACAACGCAAGATGGTTACTGCAATGAAAGCCGGTCAGCCGGTCGATCCGATCCACAGCCAGCGTGGCAAGCAGCGCAGCGTACACAACACCTATTTCACGCTGCCGGTCGTGTTTGCCATGCTGTCCAATCACTACAGCATGACCTACAGCCATCCGTACAACTGGCTGGTATTGGTGCTGATCATGGCCGTCGGCGTGTTGAGCCGCCAGTTCTTCCTCCTGCGTCACAAAGGGGTAATCAGCATGGTCTATCCGACGCTGGCCATCGCACTGTTGGCCGGAGTGATGACGTGGATGGCTGTGCCCAACAGCAACCGCCCCTCCCCCGACACGACAGCAAAAAAGCAGACCGTGGATATCGTGCAGGTGCAATCGCTGGTGCAGGGACATTGCATTCAGTGTCATGCCGCCAAGCCGAGCTTAATGCCGACTGCGGCCAAAGGGATCACGTTCGATACACCCGCGCAGATCAGCAAACATGCGCCGCTGATTTACCAGCAGGTTGTGCTGCAGCAAAATATGCCACTAGGAAACATAACCAAGATGACGGACGAAGAGCGCGCCCTTATCGCGGCATGGTACGAATCGGGCATCAAGTAACCGACACATAATGCGCCGATGCCATCACCCAATTTTGCCGCACACTCATTAAGCTCGACTGCACCTTATTACCCTGAAAAAAACAAACGCCCCACGTCCTGAGACGCGGGGCGTTCTTGTTTTTTACTTATGCTCAGTGGCTGGGTAGCGTTGTCTGTACCTCAGGCTTGCGACGCCTCCGCTGGGCTGCCTTGTCGTCGGTCAACGTACACCAGGCCGCTTGCTGGACTGCCTTGTCGTCGGCCCGCGTACACCATGCCGCTTGCTGGACTGCCTTGTCATCGGTCAACGTACACCATGCCGCTTGCTGGGCTGCCTTGTCATCGGACAACGTACACCATGCCGCTTGCTGGGCTGCCTTGTCGTCGGCTCGCGTACACCATGCCGCTTGCCGGGCTGCCTTGTCGTCGGCCCGCGTACACCATGCCGCTTGCTGGACTGCCTTGTCGTCGACAATAGCAGCACCTTTTCGGTGCGACGTTCCCACGCCACCGAATTCCTTCTGGTACAGACGCAAGGTTTGAGAAAAATCGTTAGCAAGCTTGGCCACATCTTCCTCAGCACGCCCGCCGTAATGCGGCGCATGGTGTACAAAGTAACCGAAGGTCTGCTGACAGTCCTGTGCATACTTCCTGGTATCCAGGATATGGGCGTGCCAGAATTTGTCCACATTGACACTCGGCGTGAGCCCCACGCCAGGATACTTTGCCCCCAATGCCAAGAAACGCTTGTACTCGATCTCGCACTGATCTGCCTGCGCTTGCGTCCAACCTTCCCCCTCGTCCGGGTCCATCAATTTAATTTTGATGGGTTCCAAATCCAGTTCAAAAATTGCTTTAACCACTTGCTCCGGGGTTTTCTTCTCCGCTTTTTTCTTCATTATTTGTCACCTCTTCAAGAATGTGAGTGGATGTGCACAATCCATAGGAACAACTCTAGTCGCTGCCTATCATCAACTTTAGCGACGAGCCACTCTAGCATGGGAACCGCGTTGCAAATTTGCAATAAGATTGATGCAAATCAAGTTGCCTGTCGGCACCTTTCCCTCCGTCAAAGAATTGCATGTGCGAAACAAAAATGGACGAACCATGACCCCGATAGAGAAATAGGACTGACGCAAAATTGTCCCAGCAAGGCGTGTTGCCGTGGGCAGTACATCTAGTACGACAAGGCAACACAACGCGGCTGGGGCGGGTAAGTCCCAAGAAAATCAAGAGGGCTGCCTCATGGCAATATGCAAGATCGCGCCTCAACAACATAGCCCGTCCCCGTATGGGTAGAAAAATTTTGCTCAAGAATTTTTCTTGTATAAAACCTTATAAACTTTTACGCTTCGTGTGGCTTTAAGGCGGAGGAGCCTGCCACCAAGCTATCGTTCCCGTCCGGCATGGACAAGAGGCGCCCGACAACACTCAAAACCCAGTTTGGCAAAATGCGAAGCCCTCGACGATTCCTTTACTCTCTTTTCAGCTCGGTAACGTGGTGGATAGGCGTGGTGATTTCGTGCGCCTTGTCCCTTCTTGTTACGCGCATGGTGGAAGACAAAAATAAAGCGCAGTTTGACTACTTGGTAAATAGTGCGCAATTTACCGTTCAGGCGCGTGTCCATTCTTATGTGGATGTATTGAATGGTGTAAAGGCCTTGTTTTATACCAACAACCAACTTACGCGGGCACAGTTCTTGGCCTACGTACAGAAATTGCATATTGAAAAATCATTTCCCGGCATCGAGAGCTTGAACTTTGCATTGCGGGTGTTAGGCCATGAGAAGGCTGCATTCGAAGAAGCCGTTCGCCACGACAGTAGTATCGATCCAAACGGTTATCCCGATTTTTCCATCAAGCCACCCGGCCAACGCGCCGAATACCATGTCCTGACCTATCTTGAGCCGATGACCACTAACCGAGGCGTTTTCGGAAAAGATATGGCATCGACACCATGGGTTGCCGAAACCCTTGCCTTATCGCGTGACAGTGGCCAGTTGATATCGTCTGGTCGCATCATTCGCATCAAGGAGAACAAACAGATTACTGGCTTGGCAATGCGTATACCGCTTTATCGCAGCGGCATGCCAACAGATACGATCGCACAGAGACGGGCCGCGTATTACGGCTCGGTCGGCGCCGGCTTCGACCTCAATAAGCTGATGCTCGGTGCCGTCGACCAGAATACCTTGCACTATTTGCGCGTTCGTCTGTTTGATATAGGACGGCAAAACGAACGTCTCCTGCCGGGAACCACCGATCCGAATCGCCTGCTGTTCGACAGTGCGGCGGTGTCGGCAAACGGTGGCAAGCTGCCAGCGCCCGCCGCCGATACAGACAGTCTCTTTATCAAGAGAGTATCGATGGCCATCGGACCACGGGTCTGGGAAGCGGAATTTTCAGCACAGAAATCGACCATACAGACGGTACTTGAGACTTACCTGCCATGGCTGGTGCTCATCGGCGGGTTGATGGCTTCCACCATGTTGTATAGCGTGTATTACTCGATGATGACCGCACGCCGACGGGCCATGGAACTGGCGCACGACATGACAAAGGATTTGCGTGCCAGCGAAGCCAGTCTGGCACAGGCGCAACAAATGGCGCGTCTGGGCGGTTGGGTGCTGGAGCCCCATTCCGGCAAGATGGAGTGGTCGACCGAGACGTACCGCATCTTCGGGCTTGGCGAGTCGCCTCAGGGGCCATGCCTGGAAGATTTCATGCAGTGCATTTATGTGGAAGACCGCGCAAAACTGCGTCAAGGCTTTGACCATTCGATCATCAGCGGCAACGAGTTCACGCTGGAACACCGTATCAACCAGGACGATGGCACCTTGCGCTGGGTACACACCATCGCGCGCCTCGGCCATGACGAACGCCACCTGCTGTTGCGCGGGACCATCCGGGACATCACCGAGCGCAAGCACACAATGGAGGCCTTGAAGCGCTCGCAAGAATTGCTGCGCGAGCTGACCGCACACCAGGATCGCGTAAAGGAAGACGAGCGCAAACGCATCGCGCGCGAAATTCACGACGAACTGGGGCAGACTCTGTTGGCCTTGCGCATCGATGTATCCATGCTCGATGCGCGCACTGGCAAGTCCCACCCCAGGCTCAATGAAAGAGTGCGCGGCGCGCTGAACCACATCGATGCCACCGTAAAAACAGTGCGCGCCATCATCAACAACCTGCGTCCGGCGGTACTCGACCTCGGCTTGGCAGCCGCCATCGAATGGCAAGTCGCGGAGTTCCGCCGACGCACCGGCATCGCCTGCGATCTGGTCATGGATGAAAAGGAATTTTCGGTGGATGACGCTCGCGCCACCTCGTTGTTCCGTATCCTGCAGGAATCGCTGACCAACGTCATCCGCCATGCCAACGCCACGCGTGTGATGATCGAGCTGTATCAGCAAAACAACCGTCTGGTCATGCAGATTACCGACAACGGCATCGGCATCTATACGGAAGGCCCCAAACCTGCTGCCTCCTTCGGATTGGTGGGTGTGGAAGAACGGATTCATTCGCTGCACGGCGAATTCCGCATTGACAGCGCGCCCGGCAAGGGCACCACCCTGACCATCTATATACCGCTCGAGACGGATGACGAAATGTATCCGCTCAACCTGGTCGACAGCTCGGAAGAGTAATACCCATCTGCACCGCCGGGATAGCGCTGCGCGAAGCAACATTCCCCAATACGTTTTTCAAAAAGAACAAAGAAAGAACATTCCTCGAAAATTTAGTTGCGGGCGCAATTAAATAGCCATATAGTTGCGAACACAACAAAATTTCGCGCAAGAGAAAAGCCGGCATGAAGAAATGGCATTCCATGCTCCGCGAGCAACATCCAATTCGATTAAGCCATGGCAAACCCCAACATGCATCTTGAACGCACCATGACCTACCGCTTGCATTTGCTGCACAAGCTGTGCGACCGCGAAAGTCAGCTCGCTTATCTGCACGACGTCGGCCTGCCGTTAAGCGACAGCCGCTGCCTCGGCGCAATCGGCGCATTCGCCCCGCTATCGATTAAAGACCTGGCGCGGCGCGCCAATCTGGACAAGGGCCAAGCCAGCCGGGCGACGCAATCGCTGGTCGAACTGGGGCTGGTGCAAAAGGAAGCGAGCGGCACCGATGGTCGTGGCGTGGTACTGACCCTGACCCGCAAGGGCACGTCCACCTGGCAACGGCTGATGGGCGTCATCGCACGCCGCAACGAAGAAATTTTCGGTTGCCTCAGCGCCGCCGAAATAGCGCAACTGAGCTGTCTGTTCGACCGCTTGATCGCACATGCCCAGGCAGGCGCGGTCGAAACGCCGAGCGACGCCGAATAACCAGCAAGAAAGGACCGCAATGACCAACTCCAACCTGCGCTACCAATCCGGCTTCGGCAACCAATTCGCCAGCGAGGCCGTGGAAGGCTGCCTGCCCGTGGGACGCAACAGTCCACAACGGGCGGCGCACGGCCTGTATGCCGAACTGTTTTCCGGCACCGCCTTTACCGCCCCGCGCGCCGAAAATCTGCGTAGCTGGCTGTATCGCCGCCAGCCGTCGGTGGTGGTCGGCGGCTATCAACCGCTGGCCCAGCCGTATCTGAAAACCGGTGCTCAGGAAGGCGTCAACACACCGCCCGATCCGCTGCGCTGGCATCCGGTGGCCCTGCCGGAACAGTCGCTCGACTTCGTCGAAGGACTGCGCACCATGGCCGTCAACGGCGACGCCGAAGCGCAGCACGGCATAGCGGCGCATGTATACCTGGCCAACCGCTCCATGACCGATAGTGCCTTCGTCAATGCCGACGGCGAAATGCTGCTGGTGCCGCAGGAAGGGCAACTCACGATCACCACCGAACTGGGCGTCCTGGAAGTCAGTCCCGGCGAGATCGCGCTGCTGCCGCGCGGGATGATGTTCAAGGTAGCGGTGAGCGGGCCGTCGCGCGGCTATGTCTGCGAGAACTACGGCGCCCCTTTCCGCCTGCCCGAACTGGGACCGATCGGCAGCAACGGCCTGGCCAACCCGCGCGACTTCCTGGCGCCGGTAGCGGCCTTCGAACAGGACGCCGGCGCCTACCGCATCATCAAAAAATACAACGGCGCGCTATGGGTGGCGCCGGCCAAGGCATCGCCGTTCAATGTCGTCGCCTGGCATGGCAACCTGACGCCGTACAAGTACGACACCAAGCATTTCATGACCATCGGTTCGATCAGCTTCGATCATCCTGATCCCTCGATCTTCACGGTCCTGACGTCGCCCAGCGACACGCCCGGCACCGCCAACTGCGACTTCGTCATCTTCCCGCCACGCTGGATGGTCGCGGAAGACACCTTCCGTCCGCCCTGGTACCACCGCAACATCATGAGCGAATTCATGGGCCTGGTGCACGGTCAGTACGATGCCAAGCCGGAAGGGTTCAAGCCGGGTGGCATGAGCCTGCACAACAGCATGGTGCCGCACGGCCCGGATGCCGAGGCCTTCGAGAAAGCCAGCAACGCGACGCTCGCGCCGCACAAACTGGACGACACGCTAGCCTTCATGTTTGAAAGCCGCTGGCGCTTCCGCCTGACGGAATTTGCCCTTACCGGCGCCAAGCTCGATCATGCTTATGCGGATTGCTGGGCCGGCCTGACCGATCATTTCAAGGAGAAAGCATGATTAACGCAAGCAACGACCCGGCGCTGCGCAGTTGGGTCGCCTCGGCCAACATCGCCGGTACCGATTTCCCGATCCAGAACCTGCCCTACGGCCGCTTTCGCCGTGCCGGCACACAGGAAGCCTGGCGCATCGGCGTTGCCATCGGCGACCAGGTACTCGACCTGAAGCTGGCGGCCGAACGCGGCGAGTGGGATAGCGCGGTGCAAACCCTGCTCGTGCCGCTGGCGGCCGGCGACCTCAACAGCTTCATGGCGCAGGGACCTGCTGGGCGGCGCAGCTTGCGCGCAGCACTGTCGCAGGCGTTGCGCGAGAACAGCACGCAGCAGACTCGCTTGGCGGACTGCCTGCTGCCGCAAGCCCAAGCCGAACTGGGCCTGCCGTGCCGCATCGGCGATTACACCGACTTTTATACCGGCATCTACCATGCCACCACCGTGGGCAAGCTGTTCCGCCCCGACAATCCGCTGCTGCCCAACTATAAATGGGTGCCGATCGGCTACCACGGCCGCAGTTCCTCCATCGGCGTCAGCGGCCAGACCTTCCACCGCCCTCTCGGCCAACTCAAGGGCCAAGCCGACGCTCCTGTCCTCAGTCCCAGCCAACGGGTCGATTACGAACTGGAACTCGGTGTTCTGGTCGGCAGCGGTAATGCGCTGGGCGAGCCGGTCAGCATGGCGCAAGCCGAAGATCACATGTTCGGTGTGACACTGCTCAACGACTGGTCGGCGCGCGACGTGCAAGCTTGGGAATACCAACCGCTCGGCCCCTTCCTGGCCAAGAACTTCGCCACCACGCTCTCCCCTTGGGTCGTGACGATGGAAGCGCTCGAGCCCTTCCGCTGCGCTTTCTCCCGCGACGACGGCGAACCGCAACCGCTGCCCTATCTCGACTCGCCGGATAACCGCGCGCGCGGCGCCATCGACATCACACTCGAAGCGTGGCTGCAGACCGCCGCCATGCGCGATGCCGGCCAGGCACCGGTGCGCCTGTCACAATCGAACTTCCGCAACAGCGCCTACTGGACGCTGGCGCAGATGCTGACCCATCACACGGTCAACGGCTGCAACCTGCAAGCCGGCGATCTGCTCGGCACCGGCACCCAATCCGGCCCCGAGCCGTCACAAGCCGGATCGTTGCTGGAGCTGACCCAAGGCGGCAAGCAAGCCATCACGCTGCCCAACGGTGAAACCCGCAGCTTCCTGGCCGATGGCGACACGCTCATCCTGCGCGGTTATTGCGAACGCGCCGGTGCGGTACGCATCGGCTTGGGCGAAGTCAGCGGTACCGTACTGCCGGCACGGGACGGCCGTTGAAACGCTGACGCAGGTGAACGAGACGGGAGCATCGCTTTCTTCCCGTTCATCGACACCGTGTGCGGAACAGGGCTTTTTCCGGCAGAATCCGGCGCTTTTTGACCTGCATCAAGCCGTTTATCTGCCGGACTCCCTAACCTGAACGCGGCCGGAAATGATGATGCCGGCTTCAGATTGGGAGGAAACATGGTCAACTGTCTGGAAAACAAGGTCGCCATCGTCACTGGGGCCGGTTCCGGCATCGGACGCGCAATCGCACTCAGCTATGCGGCCTCGGGTGCCAAAGTGGCGGTATCCGACATCGCCGAAGACAGCGGCATGAAAACCGTGGACATGATCACGACCGCCGGTGGCGACGCTTTTTTCGTGCAGGCGGACACCTCCAATGCGCACGAAAATGCTGCCTTGGTGGAAGCCACGATGGCGCGGTACGGCGCTTTGCATGTAGCCTGCAACAATGCCGGCATTGGCGGCCCGACAGCGACCGTGGGCGAGTGCGAACCGGAAGACTGGGACAAGGTCATCGCCGCCAATCTGTCCGGCCCCTTCTACGGCATGCGCTACCAGATCCCCGCCATGCTAGCCTCCGGCGGCGGCAGCATCGTCAACATGGCGTCGATCCTGGCAGAAGTCGGATTCAGCGAACATGCCGGCCATGTTGCGGCCAAGCACGGGCTGGTCGGACTAACCAAGACCGCCGGACTGGAATACGCAACCCGCGGCATTCGCGTCAACGCGGTCGGTCCTGCCTTCATCAAGACGCCGCTGCTCGACAAACTGCCACCGGAACAGCTTGCAGCGTTGACTTCCTTGCATCCCGCCGGTCGCCTGGGCGAACCGTCGGAAGTGGCGGAGTTGGTGCTCTGGCTCAGCTCGGACAAGGCTTCCTTCGTCACCGGTGCCTACTACCCGGTCGATGGCGGCTATCTGGCGCAATGAGGTGCAGCCAGCAGAGCTGGCGGCAGCACTGCCGACCGCCCATCCTGATAGTTCTTTAGCTACCTCACGCAAGCCCGTGTAAACTATTGGTTTTGCGTAATTCCCGGCTCCCGACTGCCTCCACACATTCTGGCCGCTTGTTTCAAGGAAGGCTCCGCTATCTTGTGGCTCCTTGATGAATGCCAGCAGCGCACCTTGCCCGGAATACCAATCGCGCCCGAATTTCATACCTTGCCTACGGAGAAACCATGAGTGCCTTCAACGAAGAGCGCGTCTTGAGCGTCCATCACTGGACCGACCGCCTGTTTACCTTCACCACCACCCGCGATCCCTCGCTACGTTTCAGCAACGGTCATTTCACGATGATCGGCTTGCGGGTCAACGAAAAACCGCTGCTCAGGGCGTACAGCATCGTCAGCGCCAATTACGAGGAACACCTGGAATTCCTGAGCATCAAGGTGCCGGACGGTCCGCTGACTTCCCGCCTGCAGAACATCGTGGTCGGCGACACCATCATCGTCGGCCGCAAGCCGACCGGTACCCTCCTCATCGACTACTTGCTGCCTGGCAAGCGCCTGTACCTGCTCTCCACCGGAACCGGCTTGGCCCCCTTCATGAGTATCATCCGCGACCCGGAAACCTACGAGAAATTCGAACAGGTAATCCTGGTGCACGGCGTGCGCCAGGTAGATGAGTTGGCCTACCACGACCTGCTGGTAGAGCACTTGCCGAACCACGAATTCCTCGGCGACATGGTGACCAGCAAGCTGCGTTATTACCCCACCGTTACCCGCGAACAGTACAAGAACATGGGCCGCGTGACCGATCTGATGGGCAGCGGCAAGCTGTTTTCCGATCTTGGCGTGCCTCGTCTCGACCCGAAAGTGGACCGCGTCATGATCTGCGGCAGCCCGGCGATGCTGCGCGACCTGAAACACATGCTGGCAGAGAACGGTTTTGCTGAAGGAAACACCTCGACACCGGGCGATTTCGTCATCGAACGGGCTTTTGCGGAGCAATGATGTGCTTGTCAGCGTCGCTGGAACCGCCGGCGACGCTGATGCCTCTATCTTTACCGGAACGGAGCCTTGCATGCTTTGGTCCCCTCCCATAAAACAAGGCTATCGCATTTATTCAAACTATTAATTTCACAAAATAATAGGCAGTATCTATTATTCAGTCAGGCCGTTTTGTTCAACCAAAGGAAAAGGAATTCATCCTATGTCTCTCATCAATACCCAAGTCAAACCCTTCAACGCTACCGCCTTCCACAATGGCAAGTTCGTCCCGGTTTCGGACGCTGACCTGAAAGGCAAATGGTCCGTCGTGGTGTTCTATCCGGCTGACTTCACCTTCGTCTGCCCGACCGAACTGGGCGACCTGGCCGACAACTACGACACCTTCAAGGCACTGGGCGTGGAAATCTACGGCGTATCGACCGATACCCACTTCACGCACAAGGCATGGCACGACACTTCGGACACCATCGCCAAGGTCAAGTACCCGCTGATCGGCGACCCGACCGGCGCGATCACCCGCAACTTCGACGTGATGATCGAAGAAGAAGGCCTCGCACTGCGCGGCACCTTCGTGATCAATCCGGAAGGCCAGATCAAGCTGTGCGAAATCCACGACAACGGCATCGGCCGCGACGCCAAGGAATTGCTGCGCAAGGTACAGGCAGCCCAGTACGTCGCTTCCCATCCGGGCGAAGTCTGCCCTGCCAAATGGACTCCGGGCGCTGAAAGCCTGGCTCCGTCGCTCGACCTCGTCGGCAAGATCTAAATCCGTATCGGCGCGCCGTGTCTTGCACGGCGCGGCCGAATGCAGTGCCACTCCCCGATCATCCTGCTTGATCCGGCAGCCGCAGGCTGATCCGGCGGTGAGGCTGCACCCTGCAATAACGCTGTAATAACGTATTCGCCACCTTTTAAAGGGGACCATCATGCTCGACGCCAACCTCAAGACCCAACTCAAAGCCTATCTCGACAAAGTCACGCAGCCGATCGACGTCATCGCCTCGCTGGACGACAGCGAGAAATCGCGTGAAATGCAGGCGCTGCTGCAAGACATTGCCGGATTGTCGACCCAAGTCACGCTGACCGAGCGGCGCGGCGATGGCGAACGCGTGCCATCGTTCTCGGTCAACCGGGTCGGCAGCAACATGGGTATCCGCTTTGCCGGCATCCCGATGGGCCACGAATTCACCTCCCTGATATTGGCCCTGCTACAGGCCGGCGGTCATCCGCCGAAAGCCGATGCCGAGGTACTGGAACAGGTCCGCAAGCTCAAGGGCGAATACCTGTTCGAAACTTACATTTCGCTGTCCTGCCAGAACTGCCCGGAAGTGGTGCAAGCGCTGAACCTGATGGCGGTGCTCAATCCCAACATCCGCCACGTGATGATCGACGGCGCGCTGTTCCAGGAAGAAGTCAGCGCACGCCAGATCATGGCGGTGCCGACCGTTTTCCTCAACGGCGAGACCTTCGGCCAAGGCCGCATGGGCCTCGAAGAAATCCTGGCCAAACTCGATACCGGCGTCGCCCAGCGCGAAGCCGAAAAGATCGCGCAGAAAGACGTGTTCGACCTGCTGGTAGTTGGCGGTGGCCCGGCCGGTGCGTCGGCGGCCATCTATGCAGCCCGCAAGGGCATCCGCACCGGCGTGGTTGCAGAGCGTTTCGGCGGCCAGGTGCTGGACACCATGGCCATCGAAAACTTCATCTCGGTGAAGGAAACCGAAGGGCCGAAACTGGCCGTCGCCCTGGAACAGCACGTCAAGACCTATGAAGTCGATGTCATGAACCTGCAGCGCGCTGCTGCACTGGTGCCGGGTGATCTCATCGAGATCAAGCTCGACAGCGGCGCCAGCCTGAAAGCCAGGACCGTGGTGCTGGCCACCGGCGCGCGCTGGAGGCAGATGAATGTGCCGGGCGAAGACCAATACCGCAACCGTGGCGTAGCCTACTGCCCGCACTGCGACGGCCCGCTGTTCAAGGGCAAGCGCGTAGCGGTCATCGGCGGCGGCAACTCCGGTGTCGAAGCGGCCATCGACTTGGCCGGCATCGTGTCGCATGTCACCTTGCTGGAATACGACAGCCAGTTGCGCGCTGACGCGGTATTGCAACGCAAGCTGCACAGCCTGCCCAACGTCACCGTCATCACGCAAGCGCAAACAACCGAAGTGACCGGCGACGGCAACAAGGTCAACGGCTTGCGCTACACCGACCGCAAGAGCGGCGAAGCGCGGCAGGTTGAACTGGAAGGCATCTTCGTGCAGATCGGCCTGCTGCCGAATACCGACTGGCTGAAGGGCAGCGTCGCGCTCAGCAACCGGGGCGAGATCGAAGTCGATGTGCGCGGCCAAACCTCCGTGCCGGGCGTGTTTGCCGCAGGCGACGCCACCACCGTGCCGTACAAGCAGATCGTCATCGCCATGGGTGAGGGCTCGAAGGCTGCACTGAGCGCCTTCGACCACCTGATTCGTACCTCGGCGCCGGCGGAACCAGCGGTTGCGATTGCGGCCTGATCGCCCGCAAGGCAGTCGTAGTCGTCAAAACGCCGGCACAAGCCGGCGTTTTTTATGCGTGTCGTTTCAGTAGATCGTTGTATGCAGGCTGTCCTGCTCCGGTTATCCGGTTACCCGATCACCGCATCATCTCTCAAGCGCTGCAGTTCGCTCGCGGGCAAGTCCAGCCAATCGGACAACACTTCCTCCGTATGCTGCCCCAGCAGCGGCGGCGCACACCGGTACTGTACCGGCGATGCCGACAGGCGAAGCGGATTGGCCACCAGCGGTACCGTCCCGGCGACAGGATGCGGCAGCGTCACTTGCAGTTGCCGCGCCTTGACCTGCGGGTCGTCGAACACCTGATCGATCCGGTTGATCGGCCCGCATGGCACGCCGGCCGGTTCGAGCGCGGCGATCCATGCCTGCGTTGTGCGGAACACCGTGGTCTGCCGGATCAAGGGCAATAACACCGCCCGGTTTTCCACACGCGCGGCATTGGTCGCGAAACGCGCATCCTGCGCCCACTCCGCATGACCTGCGATGCCGCAGAAGCGGGCGAACTGCGCATCGTTGCCAATCGCCAGAATCATGTCGCCATCCGCCGTCGGAAAGTCCTGGTAGGGAACGATATTCGGATGTGCATTGCCCATGCGTTCCGGCACCACGCCGCCGATCAGGTAATTGGCCGCCTGGTTTGCCAATGCCGCCACCTGCACGTCAAGCAGCGCGATGTCGATATGCTGACCCTTGCCGGTCTTTTCCCGGTCGGCCAGTGCCGCCAGCACGCCGACTGTCGCATACAGTCCCGTCATCACATCGGTCAGCGCCACGCCCACCTTTTGCGGTCCGGCGCCCTCTTCCTGCGCCTGCCGACCGGTCACACTCATCAAGCCGCCCATGCCCTGGATCAAAAAATCGTAACCGGCGCGCGCGGCATACGGGCCGTCCTGTCCGAAACCGGTAATCGAGGTGTAGATCAAACGCGGATTCAACTGGCACAAGGATGGCGCATCCAGACCGTACTGCCGTAATCCTCCCACCTTGAAATTTTCGAGCAAGACATCCGCCTTGCACGCCAACGCGCGTATCAAGGCCTGACCCTGCGCGGTGCCGATGTCAATCGCCAGTGAGCGCTTGTTGCGGTTGGCGCTGAAAAAATAGGCAGCATCCGCAGTCGGCTGTCCCGACGTATCGCGCAGCCACGGCGGCCCCCAACTGCGCGTGTCATCACCGCTTGCGGGGCGCTCCACCTTGACGACATCCGCGCCCAGATCGCCGAGCAACTGTCCCGCCCAAGGGCCGGCGAGGACGCGCGACAAATCGAGCACCTTGATGCCCTGCAGCGAGGCATGCTGACCGGGCGTCAAGCCGAGGGTGGCGGTTTCCATCTCAAAAAGCCGCAATGCCCGTCTGCGCCCGCCCCAGGATCAGCGCATGGATATCGTGCGTGCCTTCATAGGTATTGACGACTTCCAGATTGACCATGTGGCGGATCACGCCGAA
>DATLIB010000081.1:0-17269 GCA_035539595.1 Noviherbaspirillum sp. | reverse complement strand
GCGGATGTCGAAGTGTGCATATTTGGCATCGCGCACCCCGAGCGCGATGTTCTCGAAATCGCAAAACAATGCCATGTTGGTAATTTCGAATTGTTCGGCCATGCATGCTTCCTCGTGTTGATTGAATAGGGGGAAAAGCGTAGAAGCAAAAGACCATACTGGCGTATTGCGCTGCTTGCACCGCTTTCTTTGTTTTCCAGCGAAACCGGATTCCGCTGGGGAGTCAAGGCGCCGACGATTGTACCGTGGTATCCCAAGGCCTCCTCCCGGTCAGGTAGGCCTCTATTGGTAAAAATAGCAGTAGCGGTCAAGCCTACTCGTCACTCCTCAGCACACCTATAAATCAACTGCCCCGGTTCTGAGCTTTCTCGGAACTATTGTCTTCGTAAAAACACACATCCCTTAATGCGCACCATAGAAACAGCATGGTCTGACCATTTATTCGAAACAATCAACTTGGCCTGTCGGTTCTGCCTGGCTTGATCCAAGGCCTACTTAAGGAGATCAATTTGAGTCGCGTCGGACAACCACCTATACAACCGCCCCCTTCTTTGGACATCCATGAACCCCGAGTCGAGAAGCACGTCGGCGGAAGGCCACCAGCGGCGCCGCAAGATTCTCCTGTCTTCGGCAGACCGCCTCCCCGCGCAACGGCTGCCCCGTCTTCCAAGTTTTTTATCAAGTACGAATGTCTTAATCCCTATACCCGGGAAATCGAAGCGATGATCGGTGCAGTGCGCGGAAAAGATAAGCTGCTTATCAACCTCAACGGCGAAGAGATCGAAATGATCAAGGTTCCGGCACGCGGAGGCGACAACACCCGAAAGTCACTCTACGTGCCCCGCGAGGAATTGCGATTACATGGTGGGGTAAATCAGCCGACGCAAAACATCGGACCTGCCTTGTCAGAAAGCTCCTTTGCGCAGATTACGAAAAAGATTCAGCAAAACGTCGCCGACCATTTCGAACATGACTTCGAAGCACTAAAAAATGTGGGTAATGAGGAAGGAGTCAGCCCCGGACACCGATGCATTGGATTGGTAGCACACTATGTATGGCATGCCCTTCAGGAAGAGGATGTGCCGCTCTCCGATTCACGTATCAATCAGGCACTGAAGGCGTCAATCAACAGCGCGATCAGCGTTGCTGAGGAATGGGACACCGCACAACCTTTTAACGCCCGCTCTCTTGAGGTTTTTGAAGCCCTACGCGGACACATGTCGCATGTGAAAGCGCATGAGTCGTTCGAACTCCTGCTTTCCGAAAAATTCGCCGGGACACCGTTCGAAAAAATCGCCCCCAACAATCGGTCGCTGATGTGCGTGGATCCGTGCAAGGTCATCCCCCTGGGAAAAAAGCTCGACGAAATTCGCAAGGCTCAAGACAATGCATCTCCAGGCACCGATACATCCCGCCACAACCCGTTCATGGGCTTGCTTTTTAATAAAGAGGCGAATTATCTGGGCGACATGGGGAATGGCTGGTTGTCCATCATGAACAGCTTGCAAGACAAGACGGTCGACCCAAGTTATGACTTCATCGTTGCTCTTCATAAGACCGCCGCAGCTTCCACTACCGGTTCAGGGAAGGCCGGCGTCCCGGCCAATTTCTTTCTTATTCCGGGAGGAAATTTATCGCCTGCCGGTCAACAGGAAACAAACCAGTTCATTGAAAAACTACGCCAGGATGACGGGATCGATATTTCCTTTAAATTCGCCTACAAGGAGCATGGCAAAGATATCTATGCCATCAGGCGCGGTGAAGTAGACACAGATACCGTCAAGAACTTGGTAAACACATGGATAGGCGAATACCAAGTCGCGTCCAAAAATGCAGACAGTCAACCGCTGACGGAAAAATCGGATGCAAAAGTGCTTGCCGCGATTGACCTCTGCCAGAAATTGGAACGTTTCCATGTTTTCAAGGATGGTAATTGCCGCACCTTCGGCGTCCTGCTATTGAACTATCTGCTGGCCAAGGAAGGCGAGCCGCTCACGCTACTCGACAATCCCAACACGATTGACGGGTTTTCACGCCAGGAGATGCTGCAGCTTGTCAGGGAAGGACAGGCACGGGTCAAAGAGATGGAGCAGCAAACGTAAAAGGTGATGCGTTTTGAGCGACGCCAATAGGAAAATTGACTGTCCACTCTAAAGGGATTGCGCCGGCCCCATTCCGCTTAACGCATCCCACTCCCCCCAACTCGTGCCAATGTCTTAACATGGCGTCTGTCGATTCGCGAGAAGGGAAAAAAACATGCCGCATCCGATCAGTCACGCACGCCGGTATGGCGCTGCAGAGAAACAAACGCCAACACCTGTCTGTGCCACGATAAACCGATGGACGCACGCCGATGCTCCTATCTTCCCGCTCTCGTGCTGATCGGAGGAGATCGCGTGCAAGCCGTCATCGCCATCCAAGCCCTGACCAAGACCTATGCTTCCGGTTTTCAGGCGCTGAAAGACATTAATCTGGACATTCGCCGTGGAGAAATTTTTGCGTTGCTGGGGCCGAACGGCGCTGGCAAGACAACGCTCATCAGCATTATCTGCGGCATCGTCAACGCCAGCACCGGCACCGTGATCGCGGACGGCCATGATATTTCGCGCGATTATCGCGCTGCCCGCACGAAGATCGGACTGGTGCCGCAAGAGTTGTTCACCGATTCGTTCGAGAGTGTCTGGGACACGGTCGCCTTCAGTCGCGGCCTGTTCGGCAAGTCGCCCAACAGAATGCATCTCGAAAAAGTGCTGAAAGACTTGTCGCTGTGGGAGAAGCGGGACGCGAAAATCATGACGCTGTCCGGCGGCATGAAGCGCCGCGTGATGATCGCCAAGGCGCTCAGCCATGAGCCGAAGATCCTGTTTCTGGATGAGCCAACCGCTGGCGTCGATGTGGAGCTGCGCCGCGACATGTGGAACATGGTGCGGCGCCTGCGCGAAAGCGGCGTCACCATCATCCTGACCACCCATTACATCGAGGAAGCCGAGGAAATGGCCGACCGCATCGGCGTGATCAATAAGGGAGAAATCCTGTTGGTGGAAGACAAGGCCGTACTAATGCGGGAACTGGGCAAGAAACAGCTCACGCTGCAACTGCAGCAATCCCTCGCCGCCATTCCTGGCGACCTGGCCGGCTATCAGCTGGAACTGTCGGTAGATGGCAACCAGCTTGTCTATACCTTCGATACGCGAGGAAAGAGCGTGGATATTGCCGAGCTGCTGAAACGGCTGGACGAGCATGGCATCCGTTTCAAGGACCTGCTCACCAGCGAAAGCTCGCTGGAAGATATTTTTGTCAGTCTGGTCAGGGGGCGCTCATGAACTTGCACGCAATCAAGGCGATTTACATCTTTGAAATGGCGCGCACCTGGCGCACGCTGCTGCAAAGCATTGCCTCGCCGGTGATCTCGACCTCGCTTTATTTCGTCGTGTTCGGCTCGGCCATCGGTGCGCGCATGGAGCAGATCGACGGCATCAGTTACGGCGCCTATATCGTGCCGGGGCTGATCATGCTGTCGGTGCTGACGGAGAGTATTTCCAATGCGTCTTTCGGCATCTACATGCCGAAATGGGCGGGGACGATCTACGAAGTGCTGTCGGCGCCGGTTTCCGCGTTTGAAATCGTCATCGGCTACGTCGGCGCGGCGGCGACCAAATCGGTGATTCTGGGTTTGATCATCCTCGGCACGGCACGGTTGTTCGTCGAGTACTCGGTGCTGCATCCATGGTGGATGCTCGGCTTTTTGGTGCTGACCTCGGTTACCTTCAGCTTGTTCGGCTTCATTATCGGCATCTGGGCCGATGGCTGGGAAAAGCTGCAGGTGGTGCCAATCATGGTCGTCACACCCTTGACCTTCCTGGGAGGCAGCTTTTATTCGATCAACATGTTGCCGGAATTCTGGCAAAAGCTCACGCTGTTCAACCCTGTCGTCTATCTGGTCAGTGGCTTCCGCTGGAGCTTTTACGGTGTTTCCGATGTCAGCGTGGGGCTGAGTCTCGGCATGACCTTGGTATTCATGGTGCTGTGCCTGTTGGGCATCTGCTGGGTATTCAAGACCGGGTATCGGCTGAAGAATTGATACCTCAGCCCCGGAATGGTATGAGCGGGAGCACCCCGCTCAACCGCTTATATCACGTTGTTATCCAGTATCGCCGCCGGATTGAGGAAGCAGGATTCGATTTGCCACAATTGCTCCTGCTGCTTCATGAGAAAGACCGCCATCCACTGCGCACCATAGTTATCGACGATCAGCACCGTAACGGCTACCGCATCCTTGACATCGCTCATATCCACGACCATGGCGGCATCATGCTGGTAAATCGGCTGATAGTGTTCTTTGATGGTTGCCAGGTAGTTGCCGACTGAGCCGAAAGTTTCTCGCGTATCTTCCGTATTCAGAGAGTAAGCCACTTCGGTATCGCCGTTCTGGAAACTATTGAACAGGATTCCGATTGTCGAGGAGATTGCTTCCTCGTCCTTCTCTTCCAACGGAGCCGCAAAGCAGTTGCTGGCAAATAACAGGCAAAACAGTAATATGGCGCGGTTCATTTCAGCCTCCCATGGTTTTTTCATCCAAGTCAGTTAACACATTGATACACACCTCAGTAATGAGTCCCAGTACGAGCACACCTAACACAACGATTACTGCGTTTATCATGGCTGCCCCCCTTGCTTATGAGTATATGAATCGGGGAAAACAGTTCCACACAATTTTTCCCAAAACACATAAATTTTGCTGCTCTGCACTATGAGGACAGGAATCTGTGAGGTTTTCGGTAGGCAAGGCCCCGTTTGCAACGACGGTCGGCCTGTTTCACAGAGTTTTCTATCCAGGGTGCGTAGAAGGAACGGCACCACAGGCTTGCGGTGCCCTCGCTTCTGGCCTACCATCGACGCGACCGGATCGCGGTCTTTTTTTACGTCACCCGATTTCATCTCTCATCGTTGAGGTGGACATCGATTGAAAAGGAGAGGTGGGCTGTGAATATTGCAATGGGCAGCAAACGTCCGGAAATTACTGTTTCCAGTCTGGACTTCGAACGGATCGAGGACTTGCTGGAATCCGGCTTGTATCGGAACTCGCCTGGAGCGGAATCCTTGCGGATGGAGCTTAATCGAGCGAATGTCGTCGCCCCTCACGAGGTTCCACCGGATCTCGTCACCATGAACTCCAAAGTGCTGTTTCGGGATGAGACCAGCAAAGCCGAATACGGCTTGACTCTGGTTTATCCGCAGGCAGATAACCCACCTGGCGCGGTGTCGATCCTGGCGCCTGTCGGGAGCGCCCTACTTGGGCTGTCGGTAGGACAAGCGATTTCCTGGCAGGTACCGGGAGGACGCGAATTGTCGCTACGCGTGCTGGACGTGGTGTACCAGCCGGAAGCAAACGGCGAATATCACCGTTAAATTTGGCGAAATCCATCTCCGCCCGCAAGGCGGAGACCCCTCAAACGGATGCATGTCGCCCCGTTCCAAACCGTCTCCATCATCAACAAGCGCACATTTCAAGCAGAAGTTCGTTAAAGAAAGAAAATGAACTGCTGATTACGAGCGCCGATCATCGCTCCGGGATACGGCGCAATACCCGAACTGCTGTTCGACAAATCCCTGAAACGCGGCCAGCAAAGGAAGATACTTTTCCGTACCTCCTTCCAACCGCATCAACGCATAGCAAACGGCTTCCAGCGTGGAGAGTTGGTCCAGACGATGATTCTTACGAATTCGGTATTGCGACGCAGGGGTGTCCTGCAAGGGTAGACGAGGTAGCTTTTGCAATAACGGGTTGAGGTAGAGGAGCTTCCGGCTTTTACGCCAAGTGCCATCGAGCACTACCAAACGCAGGCGAGTCGGATCACGCAAGGCCATTTGCTCAAGTACCGGCGGTGCCGCCATCCCAAGAGCCTTGTGCTGCGGCGTGTCCGGGTAGAGCAAAATCGCCTGCCTGGCTTGTGTATCGACAGCGTTCCCCGAGTCGAACGGCCCATGCAGAAGTTCCTGCAATTCTTGCTCAGAAAACGTTTCTCCGATAACAAGCCGGCTGCACGGCAGACTCAAGTGCAACAAACGCGCACTTCCTTTCGCATTACTGGCTTCCAGCGGATGTTGCAGGATGACTACTTCAACCGCATGCTGGGTTGGCGCTATCCAACGACAAATGCAATCCTTTAAAGGGCGCAGGCAACGTGCACAAATGGGACGCTTGGCCTGGAAGGGCTGAGTCATGTCCTGTGCCGCAATGACGTCTTATAAAGAGTGACAGGTAGCCGTTGCAGGCCCTCTCGCCTTGTGCACTGGTGGCGACGTATTGATCGCGCGTTGGCCGCACTGCGTTTGCTTGCTGCCAAAACGTTGTGCGTAGTAATGATTGTTTATTACTCGGTAACGGTAATGGGAATATGCCGCTCCCGCCAAAGCGACGATAGCCAGCGCCGCACCTGTCAAAAACCCCAGCATTTACCCCACCCTTTTTCAAAAAACCAAAAAAGGCCGGATTGTAGCACTGGAGGATTTCCCATGCGGCGACGTCAAAAGCCGCCCTGAGCGCGAGCTTAGGTGATTTCCGGGATTCTTCACCCCATTGGCGTGGTGCAGACGGGATGCGAAGCAAGGCGCAACGAGTGCCGTGTGGCGAGCCACACAAACGAGGTGCAACGCCGCAGCGCACCCGTATGCAACGCGAAAATGGGGTGAAGAATCCCGGAAATCACCTTAAGGCTCCCGGGGCGTACGCCGCATGGCCTCGATCGATTGCAGGGTGGCATACGATGCGTCATGCCATGTCCCCCCTAAGGAGACGGCGGTTTTGGCGGCCGTATATGCCTGCTCGATCTCACCTAGCTCGGCCAGCACTGTCGCCAGATTATTGAAGGCAGGGGCGCTGTCAGGATGTTTTTCCGCCGCCTGCCGGAAAGCCGCTACTGCAGTGACGCGGTCGCCTGCAGCATAGGCCGTATTTCCCCGCCCCAACAGCAAACTCAGGTTACCGGGCCAGCGCAGTACCGCAGCCTCATAGGCAGCCTGCGCGGCCTTGGCATCAGCTGATTTTTCGAAAGCGACGAGCGCATCGACCACCTTGGCCTCATCCACGGTAGCGGGCAAACGCCCTGCTGGCAGGTTCACCATCCCCCAGTAATTGCTGCGCGCCCAGGTATGTTCGAAGGTCGATAAGGGCATGACCAGACGCTTCGTTGTCCCGGAACGCAAGATAATGTCTCCTGCATCAAGGTCATAACCGATTACCAGCGCGTAATGCCAGAGCGGAGACAAAGGGATGCTGAGATTTTGGAGTACCGCTACGGGATTTCCGGCAGCGACTTCAGTGAGCAAGGCGTCCAAGCGCGGCGGAATAAGCATGCTGACGGCACCATTACGGCGCCCTGCGGCCAGCATTTCCGGTTGCAGGCTGCCTGCACGCTGCGGCACATAGACTTGCGACACCAAAGCGTCCGGTACCACGCTGATGCCAGCGGCACCAAGCGCCATGGCCAAGGTCGCCGGACCGCATTGATACCGTTCCTGGGGAAAAAACGGCACCGACGACAACTCGACGCGGCGCGGCAGATTGGTCGCATTGTCTTGCAAAAGCGCGCGAGTCTGCGTCGCACACGCACTCAACAACATCACGAGCAAAATAGCGACGCCTGGAAAAAGGCGTCGCCACCAGACTTCCATACGTGTCGCCACCCGTTAACGGGAGCGGGTGAACGGAAACACCTTGGTCAGCCCCAGGATGTCAGTCACCAGCAGTATGACGAAAATCAGTACCAGCGCACCGACAACATCCCCCCCGGCAGGCAGGCTGTCGATCTGACCCGCCAATGCTGCGGCTTCGGCATCGGTCAATGCCGCAACCCGCGCCTGCGCATCATCCTTGCTGACGCCCAGCCTCTCCAAATGCGCAATTACTTCCGGCCTTTCAAGCGCAGCCGTAATGGTTTCATGGCTGCCTTGGGTTGCATTTGCATTAGCCGCATGGATCTGCTCTGTACTTATCAGGGCTGCTTGCGCGCTCTGTGTGATACCGACAAAGGTAAAAGAACCGATCACAACGCATACGAAAAAACGCTTTATTTTCTGGAGCATGATTTCCTCTTTCAGGTTGTCTTTTGCCTGTGGATAAAAGCCATCAACTGGATAAGAACAGTCAGTTTTCCCTGGCACATCCAAATGTACTTTGAGAATCATCAAAGTTTTCAAGAAGTAATCCAATGCCATGCAGAATTGGAGCGTTTACGAGCGTTTATCTAAGCTCGACTTTATCCATTGCTTGCGTAAGTGCTTGAATTGATTAGACTTTTTGATTGAAGGCATGGTGGCGTAAGTCTTTGATTTTTAAGCGATTTGATCTCAAATGGATAAAGTCCAGCTTAGCGCTGAGTAGCAACACGCTACGGCCAAGGCATCGGATTCATGTTCACATACTGCCGCGTATTGGGTTCATTTATGGCCTCGCTACTCCTGTCGTCCGTCTCATTGCCATCGCCGAGTTTAGGTCCCAGGATTTCTGCTATTTCGCGCCGGCACTGCTCGAAATCCGATTCGAGCAGTGGGAACTCTCGGTTAGGCCAGTGTGCAATCGCCCACTGCACGAACTCTTCAAATCGTTTGGCCACATCGACAGCATATTGGTCGCATTCCACCTTGCTCGCCATGATCCTCTCCTATCAGCGCAGATATCAGGACCGGTTATCGGTCGGTGCGGCATCCGGGGTCATCGCGCCGGGATTTTTCAAGTCCTCGTCGGTCGGTTCAAGGCCCGGCGGCGCAATTTTTCGAGCAATACGTTCCAAGGCGCTGTCATCCTTGTCAGCGACTTTCTTCGTTTCGCTGTTTTGCTGGGGCTGGTTCGTCGTCTGGTTCGTCGTCATATTCTTCTCCATGTAACGCTGCGATTACAAAAATAAAAGTGCGGAGCGTCACCTCGTCTTTCACTTTCCTGGAGCTCATTTTTTCTACCCCGCAACACATTAGCTTCCTGCCAAAATTTAGACGAGCTGCGAGCACGATGGTTCGGGCGGACAGCCTGGAAGCGGAAGAACTCTCTGCCAACGCCGCCATCTTATAAAGGTGTTTCGCCTGTTGCGGAACGCTGGAAAGGAGAAAACCATGGCACCAAAATTCGGGCATTTGCTGGATGAAGCGGATATTGGCAGCGGAGAAAAAACGCCGGGGCAGCTGGATCTGGAAAATGAACAGCGTGCGGTCGGTGAAGCTCCGCCGAACGAACGTGTGCTCCGAAGCGGCAATCATCTTGCACGTATTATGGCCGTCCGCCAACCGGACGATACCTTTGAAGCACAAGTATACGTACGCCTCACGCGTGAACCAGCACGGGCGGAAACTTACATTCCTGCAGGAATATTTGCCACCGAAGCAGAAGCGTGGGCCGCAGCTGAAGAACGTGCCCGTCGTGCATTCGAGGAGCGGCAGTTCTAAGGCGCCGCGCAGGAATAACTTGTGCAATTTGGCGGCCGTAGCGGGAGGCGATGCAAGGCGCGAGGAGGAGTCATAGCGGGCTATGGCGACGACGAGCAACGCTGCAGCGCGCCCGCTACGGCCAGCAACATTGTGCAAGTTATTCCTGTGCGGTGCCTAAGTTTCCAGGCAAAGAGCGGTAGCGCTCGTGCTACCGTACTGAATGCAAATGCGCATGTTCGCAACGCCCCGGGGGCGTTCCACCAACCCATTGGGGAATACCCAATTCATTGGCGGCACGCCCCAAGATCGGAATCTCATGGATACGTACACAACAGAATCTTTGCGTTTGTTTTTTGCTCTTTGGCCGGACGATGCCACCCGTACCGCGTTGGTACAGCTGCAGGCCCCCATGCAAGGCCGTATCGTCCCCTATGGGAACCTTCATCTGACACTGGCCTTTCTGGGGCAACAACCGGCCACCGTGCTCGCAGATGCACAAAAGATATTGACCCACCTTTCCACGCCGGCACAGACGCTGGTACTGGATCGGCTTGGTTACTTTACGCGCAACCGGATTGCTTGGATCGGATCGCATGTAACGCCGCCAGGTTTGCCGGCGCTGCAGCAGGAACTGGCGGATGCCTTGGTGGCAAACGGCATTTCTTTCAATAGCCAGCCCAGCTTCAAGCCGCATATCACGCTGGCGCGCGACGCATCGCTGCCGCCCGATATGACATTTGAGCCGATTTCATGGCGGACGGACCAGGTGGCGCTTGTCCAATCGATCACCGATGTCCATGGCAGCGCCTATCGTGTGCTTGCCTCACGTTCGCTTGATGTGCCCTGCTGGGTGGCGGAGGAAAACAACAGCTCGGAGCCACAGAATTGAAGCCCTCCCGAGGCACCGACACGACTCATGACTGCAAGTGCCGGATCGGCGCATGCACCATGGGCAGTCACATTGCGACTGCAGTGGTTTCTTGATGCTCCGCCTTGGCGCTGGCAGCCAGTTTTTGCAAAACCTGAGCAGCCGCGACCAAACCGAAGCTGGCCGTCACGACCATCGCTGAACCGAATCCGGCGCAATTCAATCCGCTTACGCCGGCCTGTGCACTGCCCTCGACCGCACATGCTTCTTCGCTTTCCGGAAAGCGCAAGGGCTCCGTGGAAAATACGGCATCGATGCCGAACTTGTTTTTTTCCCCGCGTGGAAATCCATGGTGTGCGCGCAACTGTTTGCGCACCTTTGCCAGCAATGGCTCTTGTTCGGTTCTGGATAAGTCGCGGACTTCAATTTTGGTGGGGTCGATCTGGCCGCCGGCGCTGCCGACGGTAATCAATTTGAGATGCATGGCACGACAATAAGCAATCAAAGCGGTCTTGGCCTTGACGTTATCGATAGCGTCGACGACGTAGTCATAAGCATGGCCGCCGATCATCTGATCGAGGTTGTCGGGCGTGATGAAATCTTCCACTTCGGTGACTTGGCAGTACGGATTGATCTGCGCGATCCGTTCCGCCAAGGCGGTCACTTTCGCTTTGCCCAAGGTCTCGGTCAGGGCATGGATTTGGCGATTGACGTTCGATTCCGCCAGGTTATCGAGATCGATCATCGTGATGCGACCAATAGCGCTTCTTGCCAGCGCTTCAACGATCCACGAGCCGACGCCGCCGACACCGACCACGCAGACATGCGCGTTACGGAAGCGAGTCAACGCTGCCGGGCCATACAAGCGTGCGATGCCGCCAAAGCGACGATCGAAATCAATATCGTTATCAAAAGAATCAGCGCGTAGCGCAAGGGAGGGGATGGCATTCATTCCGCCATTTTACCGTAGGGCAACAGCGACTTTTTCCTCTAGAATACTTTCATCGCCATTGAGCTACCAGCCCGCAGATTGCCCCCCGTGTTTGCTTCCTCGCCGCTGCTGCATTTGATTGTCGTGTCTCTGCTGGCACATATGGCGCTCGCCGGTTCGCGCATCATCACCTCGCTCTACGCCTTATCGCTGCACGCGTCGGAACTGACAATCGGCATACTGATCGCCCTGTTTTCCCTGTGCCCCATGTTATTCGCGATGTCGGTGGGTCGCCTGATCGACCGCATCGGTATCATCCGTCCCATGCTGGCCGGATGCATGGCAATCGGGATCGGCTGTATTCTGCCGGGACTGATCGGCGGCATGCCAGTGCTGTATCTCGCTACCATGCTGATCGGCACCGGTTTCATGGCAGTTCAGATCGTGTCGCAGCATACTGTCGGCGCCATCAGCACAGAGGAAAAACGCGCCACCAACTACAGTTGGCTGGCGCTTGGATTTTCGATCTCGGGTTTTTTCGGGCCGGTCATCGCCGGCCTGCTCATCGAGCACGCAACATACAGCACCGCCTACATGGCCTTTGCCGGGTTGCCGCTGTGCGCCCTCGTCTTCATCGCATTCAGCCAACTGAAAAAAATCCGATTACATGCGCAGCCAGCAGATGCGCACAGCAGCGCGCTCGGGCTGCTGCGTGATGTCAGGATACGACGCATCTATATGGTCGGCATCCTGCTCGCATCGGCGTGGGACTTGTTTACTTTTGTTCTGCCCATCCACGGTACCCGTTCCGGCTTTTCCGCCTCGACCATCGGGCTTATCCTCGGCTGCTTTTCCGCAGCCACCTTCCTGGTGCGACTACTGATGCCGTGGTACGCACGACGCTATTCGGAATGGCAGGTGCTGACTTCCGCTTTGGTGCTGGCGGCGCTTTGCTATGTCTTGTTCCCACTGATCCATGCACCACTCCCCTTGATGGCGCTTGCCGCCATGCTTGGCTTGGCGGTCGGTGCCGGACAACCGAACATTCTGGCGTTGCTACATCTCATGGCGCCAGCGGGACGCGCCGCCGAAGCCGTCGGCATACGCGTCACCATTGGAAACGCCTGCCAGGTATTTCTACCGCTGGCGTTCGGCGGTGCGGGTGCCGCGCTCGGGCTGTCCGCAGTTTTCTGGGGCATGGGAGTGATGATCAGCGCTGGCGTTCCCATGGCGTGGCGGCAATCCATCGGTAAATAAACCGCCCCCTGTTTGACGCTTGGCATGGACTCTTACCATTGATTTAACACAGGGCGCCTGCTCCCCCTTTGAGTATGTTACAAAACACGGAGCGATTCTCTGAAATAGCGGTGGCGTACCGAGGGTCCGAGTGGTAATAAGTTGCCGATGTGGCTGGTTTGCTGCAAAAATCCTGTTTCCGGTTCTGGCGATATATTGCGACATATTGCGGTATACGACGACGCCAGCGTACGCCACCACCATACACAGGGAACAAGATGTCGATAGCCGATCTACGCAAGGAATACAGCCGCGCCAGTCTGTCCGAGGCAGACGTTCACCCGAACCCGATCGAGCAATTCTCGACTTGGTTTGGGGAAGCCATTGCGGCACAGGTGCCGGAAGCCAACGCGATGAGCGTATCGACGGTCGGCGCTGACGGCAGGCCGTCCTCACGTATTCTGCTGATCAAGGAATTCGACCAGCGCGGATTTACGTTTTTCACAAATTACGAGAGTCGCAAAGGCCAGCAACTGCAGGAAAACCAGTATGCCGCCTTGTTGTTTTACTGGATCGAGCTGGAACGGCAGGTGCGTATCGAAGGCCGCGTCGAACGTGTCGCCGCCGCCGAGAGCGAGAGCTACTTCCAGAGCCGTCCATTGAGGAGCCGCCTGGGTGCTATCGCCTCCGCACAAAGCCGCCCGGTAGCAAGCCGTGAGGCGCTTGAAGCGCAAGTGGCGAAAGTGGAACAGCAGTACGGCGAACAACCGCTTCGTCCCGCGCATTGGGGCGGATACCGGCTGGTGCCGGATTACATCGAATTCTGGCAGGGACGTCCGTCGCGTTTACATGACCGTATCGCTTACACCTTGCAGGCAGACGGCCACTGGCAACGGCAACGGCTGCAGCCGTAACATTTTCTCGCGCAGCTCTCCGGGATCGGGACGTTCGTTTCGTTTAGGAGTCGAGCAAGAATAAGTTGGACATGTTGGCGCTCGTTGCTGGATGCAATGCAAGGCGTCTGACGCGACGCAATGCGCCAACGGCGAGCAGCAAAAATTGTTCAACTTATTCTTGCTCGGCGACTTAGCTTGGGAGGTGTATCGTGTTCTGGGAAAAAAAACTGGACAACTGGGTGGGCGATATCCGTACCCGTTCTGCGCTCCCCTTGCGTCTGGAACTATGGAACGGGCAGCAACTGGATTTCGGCCAGCATACGCCGCAAGTCACCATCCGGGTTCCTCACGCATCCGCGCTTCCTTATCTGCTGACACCCTCACTCTTCAATCTTGGCAAAGCGTACGTCGAGGGAAAAATCGAGGTAGAAGGCCGAGCCAAGGAGATCATTTCAATCGGCAATGCGCTCGCCAGACACACGCTCAAGCCAGAGGGCAAGTTCGCGCGGCTCGCGCGCTCAATCCACCATACCCGGCAAAAGGACCAGGAGGCGATTCGCTACCACTACGATGTCTCCAACGAGTTCTATCGTCTCTGGCTGGATGAAAACATGGTCTACTCCTGCGCCTATTTCGAAAGCGGTGATGAAGACTTGGCAAGCGCGCAACTGAAGAAAATCGACCACATCCTCAACAAGATACGCCTGCAACCAGGACATACTCTGCTCGACATCGGCTGCGGCTGGGGCGCGCTGACGATTCGGGCGGCACAAAAATACGGCGCGACATGCGTCGGCATCACGCTCTCTCGCAATCAGTACGAGTTGGCAAGAGAAAAAGTCGCCCGCGCCGGCTTGGCCGATCGCATCAACATTCGTCTGGAAGACTATCGGGACGTCAAGGGCTCCTTTAACCGCATCACCAGCGTCGGCATGTTCGAACATGTCGGCGCCAAGCATCTGGCGGTCTATTTTTCGAAAATCGCCTCGCTGCTGACAGACGACGGTCTGGCGATGAATCACGGTATTACCACCACCGATCCGGAGAATGGAGAAACCGCCTACGGCGGCGGCGAATTCATCGACCAGTATGTATTCCCGCACGGTGAACTGCAGCATATCGGCACGGTATTGACGGCCATGCAGGAAGGTGGGTTGGAAGTATTCGACCTCGAAAATCTGCGTCGTCATTACGCCAGGACTTGCAGCATCTGGGCAGACAACTTCGAAGCCCAGGCCGAACAGATCAGAAGCCTGGTGGATGCCAAGCGCTTTCGCATCTGGCGAGTCTATCTGGCGGGTTGCGCCTATGCCTTTGCTCAGGACTGGCTATCGCTCTACCAAGTGGTCTGCACCAAGGCGAACACCGATGCCTCTGCGCTGCCATGGTCGCGGCGCTATATCTATTCCTGATTGTCTATTCCTGATTGCGCTTATTTGACGCAGATTTTCGCAGCATACTCACGCAGCCGCTCGATGCCGGGCTCCTTGCGCGGCCACACCAAGTCGACGCCATCGTTTTCGTAACGCGGCAGCACATGCAGATGCAAATGTGGAACGGTTTGCCAACCGGCCGGCTTGTTGGCTTGCAGGATCGTGATGCCATCGGGCTGAAAAGCGCGCTGCACTGCCCTTGCGATGCGGGCGGCCGCACGCATCATGGCGGCGGCGGAATCGTCATCGGCGTCGAGCAGCGTCTCATAGGGCTGTTTGGTGGCGACCAGCACATGGCCCGGATTCACCTGGCCGGCATCCATGAACGCGTAGACCCATTCATCCTCGTACACCTTCACACTCGGCAGTTCGCCACGGATGATTTTGGCAAAGACAGTGCTCACTTCAGTCTCCTTTCAGTTTTCCGCACCGGCACGGTCGGCAAACATCTTCCTGAATTTCGCCACCTTGGGTGCGACGACAAAGGCGCAATATCCCTGCAAGGGATGCTGGCGAAAATAGTTCTGGTGATAGTCCTCGGCCTTGTAATACGTCTGCGCCGGACTGAGTTCGGTGACGATCGGCGCATCCCATACGTTCGCCATGCACGCAATCACCTGTTTCGCCGTTTCATACTGTTCAGGCGAATGGTAATAAATGACTGACCGGTATTGCGTGCCGACGTCGTTCCCCTGCCGGTTCGGCGTGGTCGGATCGTGCATGGTGAAGAAAATTTCGAGCACTTCGCGATAACTGACGACAGTCGGATCGAACTCGATCCGCACCACTTCCGCATGGCCGGTCGTGCCCTCACAGACCTGCTCATAAGTCGGATTCGGCACCTGCCCGCCGGTGTAGCCTGACTCCACCAGATTCACACCTTTCAACTCTTGATAGATCGCCTCCAGACACCAGAAGCAACCGCCCCCCAGTGTTGCCGTTTCGCTCGCCATGACCCACCTCGTTCATATGTATGCCACGACTTTAGCGCAAACGACGGCA
The DNA here is from genome assembly GCA_035539595.1 of Noviherbaspirillum sp. Taxonomy (GTDB): domain Bacteria; phylum Pseudomonadota; class Gammaproteobacteria; order Burkholderiales; family Burkholderiaceae_D; genus Noviherbaspirillum. The sequence goes on along the minus strand of DATLIB010000081.1, from coordinate 1,483 downwards.
GCTGCCTATGCAGTCCGATTGAGAGCGATCAACTGTTTATAAACAACAACGCCAGAATGATAATGCGCTTGTGCTGTCATGCTTGGTGCATTCCCAAGCGCAGAGTGAACATGCATATGCACATATGCATACAGGCCATGCCCACGCGCCGGGATGAGTTCTTTTTAGGCATAATTCACCATCTTCCCTGGATTTTAGATGCCTAAACACTCTTCAAGCGCCGGCGCCCCCGAGTTCGACACCCGCCAATTCCGACATGCCCTGTCCCAATTTGCGACCGGTGTGACCGTCATTACGACACGACTGCCCGATGGCACTTTCCTCGGCCTTACCGCCAGCTCGTTCAATTCGGTTTCGCTTGATCCGCCGCTCGTACTGTGGAGCCTCGCGCAAGGAGCGAGCAGCCTGCCTGTGTTCACTGGCAATTCACATTACGTCATCAATGTTCTCTCCGGTCAGCAGGCCGCGCTGGCCGAGCGCTTTGCGATGCGCATCGATAACCGCTTCGAAGGTGTCGATTTCGATTTGTCGCACACGGGCTTGCCGATCCTGAAAGGGGTATCCGCGTGGTTCGAATGCCACAATCGCAGCCGTTATCCGGAAGGAGATCATGTGATCTTCGTCGGAGAGGTCGAACGTTGCGACGTTATGCCGCAAGCTGCGCTGGTTTTCCATGGTGGCAAGTTCACCGCCACTCAATCGCAATAAGCTAAGCGGTAATAAGCGCGTCGTTCACCATGTCGCCAGCCGGATAATCCCCAGTGGCGAGGCCAGTCAAGAGAATTTACGTAGAGGGGATCAGAAGGCGCGCCAAGGCGCCCAGTGAATCGTGTGCGGCACGCCGTAAGCGATCATTGACGCCTTGCCATACATCGTCGGTCGGCGGCGACTCGACCAGAATGATGTCGGCACCGACTTCGTCCATGCTGCGCAATGCCGCGTACAGATCATGCGCATAGGCTTCGGGTGCCACCGGCATGCCGCGCTGCGCACTCGCTTTCACGCCCTCTACCGAGGTGATGTGAATCACGGCCGCCCGTCTCCCTGCAGCAACAAGCTGTTGCAGCGTGTCGGCGAAGCGGTTAGCAGCTAGCAGTGCAACCGGCGTGTTGGGCGCGTAATGCGCCTCCAGCGTTCCCGAAGCACGCGGTGCAGCGGCATCCGGCATGCGCGGCACCACGCCAATGACTTGGGCGATGCTTGCCGCACTGATCTGTCCGGGACGCAGCAGCACAGGGCCGTGGGTAGCCATACGGGACAGGTCGAGAATGGTCGATTCGATACCGACCTCGCTCTGTCCGCCATCCAGAATGCAAGCCAGCAGGCTATGCGGACCGCTACCGAACTCGTCGCGTACATGCTGTGCCGTTGTGGGGCTGACGCGGCCGAATTTGTTGGCAGACGGGGCGGCGACACCGCCCTTCCCCTCTTTGAATGCCTGCAGCAACGCTTGTGCGACAGGATGCGACGGGCAACGCAAACC